>NZ_JBSGWV010000005.1:33753-166835 GCF_053609105.1 Streptomyces sp. NPDC054975 | reverse complement strand
GTCGAGCACGGCTGGGTCGGGCATGGCTGGGTCGAGCGCGGTCCTGTCGAGCACGGCTGGGTCGGGCATGGCTGGGTCGAGCGCGGTCCCGTCGAGCAGGTCCTGGTCGGGCACGGTTCGGTCGAGCGCGGCCCCGTCGAGCTCGGTGTCGTCGGCGTCCGGCCCCACGACCAGACACAGCCCGAGCTCGTCGACGTCCAGGAGTTCGCGTAGCCGCATGGGCGTCACCCTCTCATGCAGCGGCGAGGAGTGGGAGGGGTATCCATGCAGTTCAGGCGCATGGGGGTGGAGGAAAGGACCGTTGTCCACAGGCGGCTCGGAAGCCTGTTCTGAGTGATCGGTGACTGCCTCGGGCCCAGTGCCGGGCTGTCTACTTCTGCGCGAGCGGCCGGCAGCGACGCCCGACCCGGCGGCCGCCTACGCCGCCTACGTACGACGCGCGTACGACGCGTACGCCGAGTACGGCGAGTGCCGCGCACGGGGGTCGCGGCACGGAGGACGGCGAGGGCGGCCACGGCCGCCGCAGGGTCACCAGAACACCAGGAAGAGGCGGTCTGATCATGGCTGGCAACAGCAGCACCCCTACGGGTATCCCCAGCGACGTCACCCAGGGCTCCCGCACCAGGGGCGGCATCGGCGAGTCGACGCTCCGCCCGGACGGCACCCTCAAGGTCACCGGTGAGTTCGCGTACTCCTCGGACATGTGGCACGAGGACATGCTGTGGGGCCAGACGCTCCGCTCGACCGTCGCGCACGCCGAGATCGTCTCCATCGACGTCTCCGAGGCGCTCGCGATGTCCGGTGTGTACGCCGTGCTCACGTACGACGACCTGCCGGCGCCGATGAAGTACTACGGCATGGAGTTCAACGACACCCCGGTCCTGGCCCACGGCAAGGTCCGTCACCACGGTGAGCCCGTCGCGCTCGTGGCCGCCGACCATCCCGAGACGGCGCGCCGAGCGGCCGCCAAGATCAGGATCGAGTACAAGGAGCTTCCGGTCGTCACGGACGAGGCCTCCGCCCTCGCCCCGGACGCCCCGCTGATCCACGAGAACCGCGACGACCACCACGCCGGTCACGTCCCGCACCCGAACATCGTGCACCGCCAGCCGATCATCCGCGGCGACGTGGAGGAGGCCCGCAAGCGCGCCGACGTGATCGTCGAGGGTGAGTACACGTTCGGTATGCAGGACCAGGCCTTCCTCGGCCCGGAGTCCGGCCTCGCCGTGCCCGCCGAGGACGGCGGTGTCGACCTGTACGTGGCCACCCAGTGGCTGCACTCCGACCTCAAGCAGATCGCCCCGGTCCTCGGCCTGCCCGAGGAGAAGGTGCGGATGACCATGGCCGGGGTCGGCGGGGCGTTCGGTGGCCGTGAGGACATCTCGATGCAGATCCTCGCCTCCGTCCTCGCGCTGCGCACCGGCAAGCCGGTGAAGATGGTCTACAACCGCTACGAGTCCTTCTTCGGGCACGTGCACCGCCACCCGGCGAAGCTCTGGTACGAGCACGGAGCCACCAAGGACGGCAAGATCACGCACATGCGGTGCAGGATCGTGCTCGACGGCGGCGCCTACGCGTCCTCCACGGCCTCGGTCGTCGGCAACGCCGCGTCCCTCTCGGTCGGCCCGTACGTCGTCGACGACGTCGAGATCGAGGCGGTCGGCCTCTACACGAACAACCCGCCGTGCGGCGCGATGCGCGGTTTCGGCGCGGTCCAGGCGTGCTTCGCGTACGAGGCGCAGATGGACAAGCTCGCGGCGAAGCTGGGCATGGACCCCGTGGAGCTGCGCCAGCTCAACGCCATGGAGCAGGGCACGATCATGCCGACCGGCCAGGTCGTGGACTCGCCGGCCCCGGTCGCCGAGCTCCTGCGCATGGTCAAGGAGCGGCCGCTGCCGCCCGAGCACCAGTGGGCGGTCGCCGACGGCGAGGCCGACGTGCGCGGGCTGCCGGGCGGACTGTCGAACACCACCCACGGCGAGGGTGTCGTGCGGGGCGTCGGCTATGCCGTCGGCGTCAAGAACGTCGGCTTCTCCGAGGGCTTCGACGACTACTCGACCGCGAAGGTACGCCTGCAGGTCATCAACGGCGAGCCCGTCGCGATGGTCCACACGGCGATGGCGGAGGTCGGCCAGGGCGGTGTCACCATCCACGCCCAGATCGCACGCACCGAGCTCGGCGTCCAGCAGGTCACCATCCACCCCGCCGACACCCAGGTGGGCTCGGCCGGTTCGACCTCGGCGGCCCGCCAGACGTACATGACCGGCGGCTCCGTCAAGAACTCCTGCGGGCTCGTCCGCGAGAGGGTCCTGGAGATCGGCCGGCGCAAGTTCGGCGGGTACGTCCCGGAGTGGGAGACGGCCACGCTGCGCCTGGAGGGCGGCAAGGTCGTCACCGACGGCGGGGAGGTCCTCGCGGCCCTGGCGGACGTCCTGGAGGACGAGGTCGTGGAGGTCGAGGCGGAGTGGCGGCACCGGCCCACCCAGCCCTTCGACCTGAAGACGGGCCAGGGCGACGGCCACGTCCAGTACTCGTTCGCCGCGCACCGCGCCGTGGTCGAGGTCGACACCGAGCTGGGCCTGGTCAAGGTCGTCGAACTGGCCTGCGCCCAGGACGTGGGCAAGGCGCTCAACCCGCTGTCCGTCGTCGGCCAGATCCAGGGCGGCACTGTCCAGGGCCTGGGCGTCGCGGTGATGGAGGAGATCCTCGTGGACCCGAAGACCGCGAAGGTGAAGAACCCCTCCTTCACGGACTACCTGCTGCCGACGATCCTGGACACGCCCACGATCCCGGTCGACTACCTCGAACTGGCCGACCCGAACGCCCCGTACGGCGTCCGTGGCATAGGCGAGGCCCCGACCCTGTCGTCCACCCCGGCCGTCGTCGCGGCGATCCGGAACGCGACGGGCCTGGAGCTCAACAAGACGCCGGTCCGCCCGGAGCACCTCGTCGGGATCTGAGTCTCCGGAGGCCCTAGTTGTCGGCGTACCGTTCCCAGGAGGGCCAGGGGCTCCACGGGTCCGGTTCGCCGACGACCGGCGGCTGAGGGTCGTGGCGGGGCTGGGGTCGGACAAGCGTGCGGGGGCCGGGCCCGGGGCCGGGGTCGCGTCCGGGGCGGTCCAGGTCGTTCCAGTTCCAGGGGGCGGCCGGGGTGCCGTCGGTCTCCAGGCCGTACGGGCTCTTCGGACGCGGCTCGGCCCGGGACGGAGCGGCCGGCTCGGGGGTGTCGGATTCGGCCCTCGACGGAGTGGCCAGCACCGGGTTGGGGGCATCAGCCCTCGGCGGCGCCACCGCCTCAGGGGCGGAGGCCTCGGCCCTCGGCGGCGCCACCGCCTCCGGGGCGGAGGCCCCGGCCCTCGACGGGGCCGCGGCTTCCAGGCGGTCGGCGGCCTCCGTCTCGCCCGCGTCGCGCAGGCGACTCAACAGGCCTCTCTCCGCGACAGCCTGGGCGAGCCCGGGGTGCGAGGCGGCTCGCTCGATCAGGTCGTGCGCGTGCGCGTCCAGGCTGCGCGCGCGGAACATCCCGAGCAGGTCGACGAAGGCCGCGGCCATGAGCGGATCCGCGGCGGCGACAGCGCGACGGGCGAGCCGGACGAGCGGTTTCCCCTGCTGGTGGGCCTGGAGGGAGCGGGCCAGGAACCCCAGCGTGGGGACGCGGGAGAGAGGCACCTCCTCGACGGCCCGCAGAGCGAACCGCGTCACGTCCGCCGGACGGCCCACGAGCGCGAGGACGTCGAGGAAGTAGGAGGCGTACTCCGCCTCGTCCGGCTCGACGTACGCCAGGCTGCCGAGCACCATGCGACGGACCAGGTCCTCCCGCCCCATGGCCTGCAAGGACCACAGGAGTACGACCGCCTCGGTGACGGGACCGACGACGACCTCCGCGAGAGGATCGCGGGCCAGCAGCGTCTCGACCCACTCGTCGAGCCCCGAGTTCGCCAGCTCCTCCAGCAGCCAGCCGACCGCCTCCGGATCCTCCAGTACGACCCGGGGCACGGCCCGCTCGGCGAGGTGGCGGCACGCCGAGGTCATCCCCAGGCAGCGCAGTTCGTACATCGTGGAGGCGACGCCGTGGGTGTCGTCCGGCTCCACCGCGTCGGCGATCCGGTGGGCGAGCAGGTGCGCGGCCTGCGCCTGCCCCGCCTCGCTCAGCTCTTCGGCGAGGCCGAGTGCGGACTGGAGGTCGAAGAGTTCGGCCTGGCGTGCGGCCTCCAGGGACAGTGCCGCCCACTCCTCGGGACGGTGCCCGCAGATCCGTAGAGACTTGAGGAGGGTCTGGCACGCCCAGGGGTTCCGGAGTGGGGTTCCTCGGGAGAGGAGCCGGTCGGTGAGGCGGGCGGCGGGATCGGTGTACCCGGCGTCGAGCAGCTGGCCGAGCAGCCGGAGCGCACCCGTCTCGTCCGTCAGCCGCACACGCGCGGCCGGGTCGAGGTCCAGGAGCATGTCCTCGTGCCCGAGTTCACGCAGCACCCGGAACAGCCCGCCGACCTCGTCGGCGTCGGTGTGGGTGAACCCGACGCGGGCCACGACGCGCGCGGCGAGGCGGGCCGTGACGTCGGGGCCCGCGTCGCTCAGGTCCCACAGGCGGGCGGTCGCGGCCCGGACGGAGTCGAACCCGGCGTGCTCGGCCATCCAGAGCGCCATGTCCCGTCTGTCGCCCACCTCTTGAGGCGTGACCAGGAGCAGGTACTTCCACGCTGCCGGATGGCCGGCGGCGGCTGCGCGGCGCAGCAACAGCACGGCCTGCTTCAGGAAGTCCCGCCGCTGTGCCTCGATCGACAGGACGTTGAGCGCGTAGGGGTCGGTCGTGTGCGCCGTCAGCGCGTCCCACAGCGCGGGGGTGGGGTCGGGCACGGCGTGCGCGGAGTGCAGGCTCTGGTGCAGGTAGTCGGCCGGTTCGTACGCCGTGGTGCCGCCCGAGGTGGCGCGGACCGCGACGAGCGCGGTGAGCGCGTTCCTGATGTCCGTACGACGCCCATCGGCCCGTACTCCCGTGGTGAGGGAGGTCAGGGCGGCCCGGGCCCAGTCGGGTTCGGCGGGCCTGAAGCGCGGCGGGAGCGCCCCGTCGGCGGCGTGCGTCAGCAGTTCCTCGGACAGCGGTGGGTAGTGCCCGAGCTGCCGGGCGACGACGGCGGCCGTGACGAGGGCGTGCTCGGCGTGCGTGAAGTGGGCGCCGGGTCCCATGCGGTACGCGGCGAGCAGCCGGGGCCCGCCGCTGAGGTGCTGCACGACCCGCCCGTCGGTCGTACCGGCCCGCACGGCCCGCGCCATGCGGGGGTCACCGCTGGAAGCCGCGAGGCGTTCCCACTGTGAGAGCTCGGCCGATGTCAGGTCGGCCGGGACGGGGACCCGGTGGGTGACGGGGGCTTCGAGGAGGGCGCGGACCTGGCTGCGCGGGTCCGCCTCCACGGCCGGACGGGTCAGGTCCTCCCAGTACGGGAGCGTCCACAGGGTGCCGACGGCGGTGACGCCGTTGCGGGTCATCAGCAACTCGCGCAGGGCGGCCGCGGCCGCCTCGGAACGGTCACCGTAGAGGAAGCGCTGCGCTTCGTTGAGCCAGAGGACGGACCCGGGCGCGATCTCCCCGGCCTCCAGGAGGTCGGCCAGCGCGGCGGCGTGGGCCGGCCGCCACAGCGGGCGGGCCGGGGCCAGCCGGTACAGGGCGTCGAACAGGGCACGGGTCTTGCCGGTCGACGAGTCGCCGGTGAGCACGACGAACGCGGAGACGCTCCCGTCGAGGGCGGGCTTGAGCAGGCGCTCGACTTCGCGGTCGTGGGGGCGGGGGAGGTAGGGGGTGAGGCCTTGGCCGGGGCTGGTCTCGGGTCCGGTCTCGGCGTCGGTCGCGGCCTCGCGGTCGGTCTCGGTGTCGGCGTCGGAGTCGGTGTCGGTGTCGCTCGGGAGGAGCGGGGCCTGATGCACCTCCAGGAGCCCCGGCCCCGCCGTTTCGACCGTGCCCGGCCGGCCGGTGGCACCCGCAGGGGCGGAACTCGTAGGGGTGGCCGGGCGACGCGTGTCGGCCTGGGGCTGGGTCTTGAGCCAGAGCTGTCGCAGCCGCGCGAGCGCGCTCTCGTCCGCGCCGAGGGCCTGCGCGATGGCTGTCACCGTTGGCCAAGTGGGGGCGGGATGACCGGCGTTCAGGGCCAGGCTGATCGTGGTCGGGCTCAAGGACATGCCCGCGGTGGCGGTGCGCGCGACGATGTCCTTACGGGCGAGCCCCTTACGGCCGAGGGCGTCGCGCAGGTACTCGCGTAACGCCGCCAGGGCCGCCTCCTGACCCTCGCCGTCGTCCCCACCCGCCATGCGGCCTCCTCTGTTCGGCGCGGTTCATTTTCGTCCGCTCGAACCCCGGCGTACGGCTGATCGACGAATCTCCACCCGTCCGATCAACGTCTGCGCCAGGAGCCCCAGATGCCGTTCGAAGCCGTCGTCACCCTGATCGTGGTCACCGTGGCCCTCGTCCTGCTGGTCGCCGCACTGTGCGCCGTCGCGGCGGTCCTGCTCGCGCGCTCGGAGGGGGCGTCGAACTCGTCGGCCGCGATGCGCGGCGGCGTGGCCTTCGGCGCCGCCCTCACCCTCCTCGCCCTCCTCACCTCCACGGTGGCGAGCCTCCTCCCCTGACTGCGACCGCAAGCCCCCCAGTAACCACGAGCGGCGAGGCCCCCAGGGGCCCCGCCGCTTCGTCGTTCGTCAGGTCAGCGCCTCGCGCCGGGGTCGTACTTGGCCAAGGAGGCCTGGACCGACTGGGCGTAGGGGCCTTCCCACCAGGGGATCGTCTCCACCAGGACCGGCTTCGTGCCCGAGGCCAGGACCAGGGCGCGGCCCGGGGGCATGGAGCCGAGGTCCGAGACGTGCAGGACGCGTTCGCGGCGGACCGACTCGTTGACCGTGCGGTTGCCCGACCAGTGGCCGTGCTCCGACTCGCGGGTCGTGGAGTATTCGCGCAGCTCGTACTCGCCCGCCAGGTCCGACAGGTCGCCGAGGAAGCGGGTGTCGGAGACACCGCCGCCGTAGACGCGGACGTTCGCGGCCGACCACAGCTTCTCCATGCCGCGGTCGCCCCACACCTCGACGCCCTGCGCCCAGGACTGCAGGATCGTCATGAGGATGATGCCGCGCGAGCCGTAGTGCGAGTACAGGTCGGGCAGCGCCCGCCAGCGACAGACGTTCGCCGCCTCGTCCAGGACGCCGACGAGCGGCTGGGGGAGACGGCCGCCGCGCTGCGTGGTCGCGTACTCCTCGGCCGCCTCGACCGTCGCCACGGTCAGGGCCGTGACCAGGGGGCCGGCCGAGTCCGTGCCTTCGCGGGAGAGGGAGTACAGCGTGGCGGGGCCACGGACGAACTCGTGCGGGTTGAGCTGCGGACGGGTGTCGTCCGGGCCCAGAGGGGTGACCCACTTGTTGATCTCGGGGTTGATCAGGCAGGACGCCATCTGCTGCGCCACACCGTAGATACCGCTGCGCTGCTTGTCCGGTGCCGTGATGACACCGTTCAGCGCGTCCGCCGGCATGGTGTGTCCGGCGCCGCGCAGGATGCGCTCGGGGGTGTCGTCCTTGGGGTTGGAGAGCCAGGTGTAGACCTGCGTGATCGGCGCGTTGCCGGTCGCCGCCGCCAGGAGGAGGTTGGCCAGGAGGTCCTGTCCCGCCGGGTCGAAGAACGCGTCCGTGGAGGCGTTCGGGTCGCGCGAGCCGGACGCGAAGTGGTCGGCCAGCTTACGGGCCTTGGCGACATCGGTGACGTACGACAGCGGGTTCCACCACCACGACGGCGGCTCCGTCGCGACCTGCTGCGGGTCGAACACCCACACCTGGCCGACCGCCTGGCGCGGGCCGCGCGTGGCGTCCACGATGTCCCGCTTGTTGGACGTCACGAGGACCGCGCCCGGGCCGTCGAGGATCGCCGGGATGGCGCGCCGCGTCGTCTTACCCGTACGGGGACCCCAGATGTCGACGTGCATGTCCTCGAAGGAACCGAAGAGCGGCTGCTTCCCCTTCACCGAACGGCCGATGAAGACGCCCGGAACCCGGCTCATCACGCCCAGGCGCTCGGCGGTCGCCGCCGCGCCCTTCATCGTGAGCTTGCCGAGCTGCTCGCCCTTCGCCAGGTGCTTGGCCGCCGTGTCCACGTCCGGCTTCCTCTTCGCGCGCTGGCGCAGCCGGTAGCCCCACAGGATCAGGATGAGGAGCAGCACGGCCTCGCCGGCCGCCACCGCGCTCGCCGCGCTGCCCGGCCAGGTGTAGTCGCCCTTCACGAGGGCGATGAGGAACGAGAAGGGGTTGCCGGGCGGGGCCGGGGCATCGTCGAAGGACGCGCCAAGGTACGCGGCGCCCCACGCGCCGCACAGCACGACCAGGACGACGGCGACGAGACCGGCTATCTCGTACGTCCAGTCGTCCTCGGCACGTGGCTTCTTCTTCTGCTCAGCGGCCATCTCTCCGACCTTCCTCGACCTTCCTTGCGTCACGTATGGAACGTGCGTCATGCATCCTTGTGGCCGCCGGCCTCGGCCGGGTTGGTGCCGGGCTTGATCGGCACCCGGTACACGCCGGTGATCTGCCCCTGGACGTCCCAGGTGCTGAACTCGACGTTCTTGCCGGCGCGCGGGGCGTGCAGGATCTTCTTGCCCTTCGGGTCCCAGATGAGCGCGACGTGCTCCGAGCCGCGGGGGCCGGACCGGAAGAAGATCAGGTCACCGGGCTGCGACTTGCTGAGGTCGACCTTGGACTTGGCGAGATTGTCCTCCTGGTCGTACGTCACCGCCCCGATGTTGATCTTGCCGCCGCTCGCCTGGTAGTACGCCCACTGGGTGAAGCTGGAGCAGTCGAACGACACCGGGTTGTCGCCCTGGAGGCGCGGCGCGCCCCACACGTACGGCCGGCCGATGCCCCGCTGCGCCCAGCCGAGCGCCGCGCGGACGACCGGGTCGTCGGAGTCGGGCAGGACGCCCGTCACTCCGGCGCCGTCGGGAGCGACCGGCGTGCCTTCGGCGCCCTCGGCGCAGTTGGCGTACTCGGCGTCCTTGCCGCCGTCACCGCTCGGCGTGGTGCCGTAGTCGGGGCTGGCGCTGATCTTCCCGTCCAGCCACGCCTCGGGGTCGACCATGCCGGGACCGTTGTCCTGACCGCCGACGAACGGGTTGTCGACGCCGGGGACGCGGACCTCCCAGTGCAGGTGCGGCCCGCTGGTGTTGCCGGTCATGCCGACGGCACCGATCGGGTCGCCGCGCTTGACCTTGTCGCCCTTGCCGACGACGAACCGGGACTGGTGGGCGTACTGGGTGATGACGCCGTTCGCGTGCTCGATGAGGGTCTCGTTGCCGTACGCGCCGCCGCTGCCGGTCTTCACGATCGTGCCGTCGGCCGGGGCGTAGATGGTCGTGCCGACGGGAGCCTCCAGGTCGAGCCCGGTGTGGTAGCCGAGGCTCCACATGCCGCCGCGCTTCTTGTACGGCGTGCCGACCTTGAACGTGCCCTCCTTCATCGGCCACTGCCAGTCCTTGCCGGTCGTGGGCGCGTCCGGGTCGGGGGCGGGCGCCTGGGGCGCGAGCGGCGCGGCGGCGAGGGAGATCGGCTCGGCGCCGAGGGAGAGCGGTTCGAGGTTGCTGAATCCGCCCTGCGCGGCCATCGCCGTCGTGGTCGTCGCGCCGTCGCCCTCCAGCGGCGGGGTGGACCAGGACTTGGGCGGGGAACTCGCGATGCTCAGGGCTTGGTTCGGCTGCGCGTTGTTGCCGACGGGCTCAGGGATGTCCGACTGCTGGCCGAGCGTCGGGAAGTTCGGGTTCTTCTCGACGGTCTTCTTGAGGTGCGCGTACCACTTGTTGATCAGGTCCTTGTCGCCGGTCAGGTTGCCCCGGTAGCGGGCGGCCTGGGTGAGGACGACACGCATGTAGATGGTGTTGCTGGCGAGGGAACCCGAGTACGACTGCAGCGCCTTCCATGCGTTGGTCTCGACCTTCTTGGCGTGCAGGAAGTTGGCCGCGGCGAAGGCGGCGTCGTCGATGTTGTACAGGTCCTTCTTGCCGTCGTCGTTTCCGTCGTCCCCGTAGTCCTTCCAGGCGGGGTGACCGAATTGCAGGATGCCCATGTAACCGGCGCTGTTCTTGCCGCCGGGAGCCGCCGACGGGTCCTGCCCGTACTTGGTCTCCTGGTACATCTGCCCGGCGATGATCGTCCAGTCCATGCCCTCGTAGCGGGCGGCCGCGCGCATCGCGGCGAGGATCATCTTCGGGGGTATCTCGTTCCGCGCGGTCGAGCTCGGCAGGTACATCTTGCCCGCCGGGATGATCGGCGAAGTGGCGGCCGCGTCGCTCGTGTTGCCGGCCTCGGTGTTTTCGCTGTAGTCACTGCAGGCGGCCGCCGCCGTACCTCCGCCGATGCTGCCGATCAGCGCGCCGATCAGGACGAGGATGACGAAGCCGATGCCGCCCGACGGCAACAGCGCGCCGGCGCCGAGGAGAAGCCACAACTTGAGGTTGCTCTTCTTCTTCTGGCCGCCGGGGCCACCCTGTCCGCCGCCTCCGCGTGCGGACTGGGCGACGTCCTTGGCGGCCTTCGCCGCCTTGGCGACCTTCGCCGCCTTGGCAGCGGCCGCGAGTACGGCAGGAGCGACCATCGGTTTTTACCCTCCCGCCTGGTCGGACGCGCCCACGTTGCCGAGTCCGAAGATGGAGAACGACGACACCTTCCAGCGGCCGCCGCCGTTGTCGCGGACCGTGACGAGCCAGGAGTTGGTCTCCGTATCGGTGCTCCGGCCGCCCTCGCTCCGGGCCGCCGTCACCTTCACCAGGCTGGAAACCGTCCTGCCGCCCTTCTGCACGAGATCGTCGGCGACCATCGCGTCACGGACCACGGTCGCGGTCCCGCGCGACGCGCACTTGGCGGCCACGCACGTGTCCCAGGCCTTGCCGGTGGGGAGCGCCGTCTCCTGCTTCAGATTCGAGTCGCCGTTGGTGAGCGCGAGCAGCGGCGCGGACCAGGAGGCCGTCTCGTCGGTGTGTGCGTACGTGCTGAGGCCGGCCATGTAGTCGGTCATCACCTTGTGCGCCTGGGCGGCCTCGGCCGGGGTCAGGATCGGCTTGACCGCACCGGCGCCCTCGGACGTCCCGTCCGAGGGCTTGTTGTCCGTGGAACCGCCGCTTCCGTTCGGGGGCGCGCTGGTGGCGGGCGGATTCGCGGCGCCCTCGTCCCCGGTGTCCTCACCGTTGAAGAGGATCAGCACCAATACGGCGCCGACCATCAGGAGCCCCAGCACCGCCAGGGCGAATGCCGCAGTTCGCTTGTTCTCGGCGGGTGACTCCACCGTCCCGGGCCTCCCTCAGTCAGGTTGCCGAGACACGGTAGGTGGAGAGTCGGCCGGTGGGGCGCAGGTTTTCCCCGTCGGGGAAAGCTCGGGGAATCGGCGAGGAAAAACGGGGAATTGGGAGACGCGGGCGGGGGCGGCAGTGTGTGGGGGAGTGGTGCAGGTTCTCGGCCGGGCGCAGGTTCTCAGCCGCGCAGCGGGTCCAGGCTCTCGTCGTACGGCTCGACGGGAAGCGGGTCGAAGGGGTAGGCGGTGTGCCCGTCCTTCGGAGAGCATGCGGCGAACGGCCCCATGTCCGGGTCCATCAGCACCCGCAGATGCGGATCGGCGTGGTGCAGCCACCATGTGGACATGCCCGTACCCGGATCCTGCCGCAGGTGCTCCCAGGCCAGCCAGAGCGCACTCAGCCGCGCACCCGCCTCGGGGTGCGCCCACCAGCGAGGGCACCAGGTCGCGGAGGATCCGTTGATGCGGCGGCGCAGCATCTGGGAGAGGTACTCGGTGACGAAGACGAAGACGTCCGCGTAGAAGAACTCGGCCTCCTCGGAACCGGACTGTGCCTCCGGAGGCTGTGCCGGCTTCTCCTCGGCGAGCAGCGGGAACGCCCCGAGGAGGGTCGTCAGTGCGCCCTCGCGCTGGTGGAGCTCAGTGAGCACCATCGCGGCGAGCTCGGCCCGGGCGTTCTCGTCGGCCGCCGAGTCGCCGGCCGCTCGGGCGGCGAGCAGTCGGGCCTTCCAGCCGTCCAGCTGCCCACCGTGATGCTGCTCCTCCTGGGCCGAGCGGGACCCGGCCAGGAAGAACGTCAGCTTCATGTGCATGGGTGCCCATGCCTTGGTGTCGGCGAAGAAGACCGCCTTCTCCGCCAGGGCCGCTGCCGCACGGGCGTATTCGGTGTTGTCACTGCTCACGAGAGCTGCCTCTCCTGCTGCTCGGGCTCAGCGCTCGACGCCGGCCTGTGCCGCGGCGAGGGCCGGGGCGGGCGGTGCGAGCGTCGGGTCGTACACGCCGTGTCCGGTGGGGCCGCGGGGGGTGGCGGCGCGAGTGACGGGCTTGGCGGTCACACCGGGGATGAAGGCGGAGTGTTGCTGTTGTGCGGGGACGTTCTGGGCGGCGCGGGTGTTGAGTTCGTCGTAGGTGTTGGCGGTCGAGAGGCGCCAGAGGGCCCCTTCGTGTGCTTCGCGCTGGTGCTCCGGGACGTCGAGGTTGGCGAGCTTCGCGGCGAAGTCCTTCGGCGACTTGTCCTCGGCGTAGTCCTCCATCCGCATCTGGGGCCGGAGCTCGGGATGGGAGATGAACGAGTGGATCTCCCGAGGGAGATGCTCGTTCTCGGGCAGGGGGACGGGGAACTTCACCCCCTCCTTGCCGACCTTGGGATGGGCGAGAAGGATCGGCAGCTCGTCCTTGCCGAGCACGGTCCGCTCGGCGATGTCTCCCACGAGCGCGACGACGGGGCCTTCGGCGGCCATCGCGTACCGCTCGGAGAGGTTGATCCACGCGGCGTCGACGACGGTCTTGAGTTCCTGGCCGTCCACACCGTAGTCCCGCTCGAGGGCGCGGGGCACGAGCTCGCCCTCCAGGCGGTACGAGTCCATCCGCTTGCCCCCGTCGGTCTCCTGGAGTACCTGGAGTCCTCGGGCCTCGCCCAACGCCCTTGCGAGAAAGCGGTGCTGGATGACCTCGTCCGCGCCCTCCGGCTGGGACTCGTAGGCCCAGAAGGCGCGGGTGCTGCCCCTGTCCGGGTTGGTGACGGAGTGGTCCTCGCCGATCTCGCTGATGAACGCCAGGATGTCCTTGGCGGAGGACCGGCCCTCGGCGCGCGCCGTCTGCCAGTCCTCGTAGATCCGCTGGGCCACGACGGCCGCCTCTTCGTCGTTCGACGGAGTGTCCTTCTCGTACTGCTCCTTGATCCGGAGCGCCGTGGCTATCTCCTCCTTCGTGGGAGGGGCGTCGTAGTTCATCGCTGCCGCCGAGAGCCGGCGGGCGCGTAGATGTCGAGCGCGATGGTGGAGCTGCCGGGCATGTCGGTGGTCCACGTCGGAAACGACACGGACTGCGCGAGGATGAAGAAGGCTTGGCCGGGCGGGTCACCGACGGGCTGCCAGAAGGCGAGTCGGTACGGGCTGCGGGTACGCAGGCGGGCTTCACGCGAGCGCCAGAACCGGGGCTCCGGCGGCTCGGGGAAGTCGGGCGCGTCCCACGAGCCGCTCCACACCGCCGGGCCCAGCACGCTCTCGGCGGCGCGCAGATACTCCGGCCATGCCGTGTCGGCGTGCGCGACGACGTCAGGGTTGTCCGTCGGCGCGGAGGCCCGCAGGCGGGAGGCGTAGTGCGTCACGGTGTCGACCGGGGTCCACCCGCCGTTCGACCAGAAGGTGAACTCTCCGCCCGTGCGGGTGTGGACCTCTAGGTTCCGCTCGACCGTCTGCGGGGCCCAGTCGTAGCGTCCACACCACTCGCGGAACGCCACCGATCCACCCTGCGGCGGTCCCGCCCAGACCGAGCCCCAGTCCACCCCGCGCAGGCCGGCCAGCTCTGCGGCGAGGTCCTGGGCAGTCCGCCCGGTGTTCTCCGTCAGCATCGTCTTTCCTTCGTTGTGCTCACTTGGTACGCGTCCGACCGTATCCCGGGCCGCGCACCGATCAACGACGTTTCCCCTGGCAGGGGCTCTGCACCCCGCTTCGGATCAGATGTTCCCCGGTCATCGCTCGACGCCGGTCGGCGCCGGGGCGGGAGCGGGCAGTTCGATGTCCGCCGGGTCGTACACGCCGTGTCCGGTGGGGCCCCGGGGGGCGGCCGGGCGGGTGACGGGTTTGGCGGTCAGGCCCGGGGTGAAGGCAGAGTGTTGTTGCTGCGCGGGGACGTTCTGGGCGGCGCGGGTGTTGAGTTCGTCGTAGGTGTTGGCGGTCGAGAGTCGCCAGAGGGCTGCTTCGTGTGCTTCTCGCTGGTTCTCGGGGACGTCGAGGTCGGCGAGCTTCGCGGCGAATTCCTTCGGCGACTTGCTGGGGTCGAAGTCCTCCTTGCGCACCTGCGCCCGGAGCGGCGGGTCGGCGATCAACGCGTCTATCTCCGGGGGGAGATGATCGTGTCGTGGCATCTCCAGCGGGAAGCTCACGGCGTCCTTGCCGACCTTCTCGTGCGCGAGCAGGATCGGCATCTCGCTCGCGCTGAGGATGGACCCGGCGGTGATGTCGGTCGAGAAGGTCACCACCGGCCCCTCGGCGGCCAGCGCGTAGCGGTCGGAAACGGTCTTCCACGCTTCGGCGGTCGCCGCCTTGAGGTCGTCCTCGTCCACTCCGTGGTCTTCGGCCAGGAGATCACGTACGAGGTGCGAGGCGAGGTAGTAGGAGTCGAGCGTCTGGCCCGCCGGAGTCTCCTCCAGCACCTGGTACCCCCTGGCTTGCCCGCAGGCCTGCGCGAGGAACTGGTGCTTCACCTCCCTCGGTGCCCCCTCGGGCTGTGACCGGTACGACCAGAACGCGCGGATGATTCCGCGATCCGGGTTGGTGACATCCCCGTGGGCGGCGAGGTCGCGGATGTAGGACGGGATGTCGTCGAGGGGACGTTCCGGCGCGGCTTCCGCCTTGGCTGCCTGCCAGTCGCTGTAGATGCGGGAGACCACAGCCCGGGCTTCGCTCGGGGTTTCGGGCCTTCCCTGAGCGAACTCGTCCTGAAGCCTCAGGGCGTTCTCGATCTCAGCCCGAGTGGGAGGCGCGGTCATGCGCTCATCTCCAGAATTCGATCGGTGCCCAGAGGTCGAGCCGCAGACGAGAGCCGCCCGGAGCGGTCGTGGTCCAGGTAGGGAAGGACACCGACTGGCTCAGAACGATGTGGGGCCGTCCCTGCGAGTCGCCGACGGGCGCCCAATGCGCGAACCGGTACGGCCGGCGGCTCTCGAGACGGAAGGCCTGGTCCGGCCAGTACGAAGGGTGCGGTGGCTCGGGGAAGTCGGCCGCATCCCACGGACCGGTCCAGGTCGGTGCGCCCAGCACGGATTCCACGGCCCTCAGGTATTCCGGCCAGTCCTCCGCCGCGCGGGCGATCACATCACCGTTCTCGGACGGGTCACCCGCCCGCACGTGCCACGCGTAGTGGCTCACCTTCCGGACGTGGCCCCAGTCGCTGCCCATGTCGATGGTCAGGGACGCACCTGTGCGGGTTTGCACGGTCATGCTGACGCGTTCGTCGATCGGAGGACTCGTCTTCCAGCCATACCCCTCACACAGCCTCTGCAGCTCGGCTCCCCCCGGCTGCGGCAAGCCTTGCCACGCCTGGAGCCAGTCCACCGCCAGCTCGTCCTTCAACTCGGCGACCAGGTCCTGAGGGGTTCGCCCCGTGGTCTCTGTCAGCATCTCGATTCCTCAGCTCGATCCACTCACTCGATGCACCCGCTCGAACCTAACCCGATCAGGCCAGGAAGACCCCGAGAAGCAGCAGGGCCACGACCACGCCGCCCATGATGTAGCGGGCCTTCGGGTCCTCGCGTTCCCACAGGTCGTGGACCAGCGCCCAGCCCGTCAGGCGAGCGGCTCGGCCGTCGTGGACGGAGGTGGGCGCCGAAGGAGCGTCGGGCTGGTCGTCGTCGGCCGGGTCCAGGTCGCCGGTGATGCCCTGCTGTTCCTGGGCCACCATGACGAGGCCTTCGAGGAGTTCGGGCATCGTGTTCGGGGTCAGGGGGTACGAGACCGTGCCGAATTGGGTCTGGAAGCAGAGGCGCGACTGCCAGGGGTTGCCGGGTTCGTAGCCGTCGATCCAGGCGTGCTGGGCGTCGTACGTCGGCGTGGCCGGGGCGGCAGGCGCGGTTGCCTGCTGCTGAGGCGTCGTCGGCACAGCGGGCGCGTACTGTTCGGGCATCGGCACGGCGGGCGGCGCGTACTGCTGAGGCGGCGTCGCCGTGGCGGGTGCGTATTGCTGGGGCGGCGTCACCGGGTACGGGGTCTGCTCAGGTCCTGCGGTCTGGTCGCTCAACTCTCGTCCTTGGGAGGGTCGGGGACGGTTCGGGCGCGCCCGATGAGCGGGCAACCCCCGCATTGTGCCGAGCCCCGCCGCATGGCGGACCTCCCTGGGGCCCGGGGATTCCCGCAGCCGCCCCGGAGCCCCCGATTTCGACCCCCCCGTTTTCCTCATTCTTCCTCGACCGGACTCCTCCTTTTCCTCAATGAGGAAAAGGAGGAGTTGTTGTCCGGTCCGTTTGCCACACTTCCCTCCGCACCTGGCCACGCCAGGGCCCGCCGCGCCCGAGCCCGCGGCCGGGGTTCACACGGGATCACACGCGGGGGGAGACCGAGTCGATGACGGACCACAACAGCCCTACCGGCGGTGCCGGCGGGAACCAGCCGCCCGCCCAGCCCGGGCAGTTCGGGCCGCCGAACATGGCCGCCGGGCAGCAGCAGCCTCACCAGGGTCAGGCGCCCCAGGCACCTGGGCCGTACGGCTACCCCGCCCCTGCGCAGTCGCAGGCCCCCGCACCCGCCCAGCCGCCGATGGCGTCCGAGGCCGCGCGTGCCCAGGTGGCCGCCGCCTGGACGCGGCGCGCCCCGCAGGCCGCCGTGCCGCCCGGCGAGGCCGCCGTACCGACCCTTCCGCCGCGCCAGAACGGCCCTGCTGCCGGCGCCGCGCCGAGCAAGAAGGACCGGCGCGAGCAGGCGCGGGCCGAGCGGAAGGCCGCGTACGAGGCGAAGAAGGCGGCACGGGAGAGCCGTAAGGGCGGTGGCGCCTCCGCGCCCAGCTCCGCCCCGACGGCCACGTCCGCACACGCGCCCGTCGGAACCGCCACCACCGCCCCGCACGCAGCCGCCTCCTCCTTCGACGTCCCCCGGCCCGGTGGCCGGCTGCCCGCGCAGGGACGGCGTACGCACGTCGCGCTGCGCGCCACCCTGCTCTTCACCACCTGCGCCTTCGCGCTCGGTTCGTGCGGAGTCGTCGGTCTCGCCATCGGCAAGTCCTCGAGCGCGCCCACTGCCGCGCTCGACAAGAAGGACGTCCAGAAGTACCGGCTCACCGAGTTCCCGACCCGGTCCGCCGCCACGTTCGCCGAGAAGTACGCGACGCTCTGTCTGACGTACGACCCGAAGAACGCCGACCAGCGGCGCGAGGAACTCGCCCGCTACACCACGACCGGTGTGGACCGCGAGTGCGGCTGGAACGGCCAGGGCACGCAGAGCGTCACGGGCGCAGCCTGGGACGGCAGTGTCGAGGACCTGCCGGAGTACGGAAAGAACGGCCGGTACCTGGGAGTCCAGGTCACCCTGTCGACCGGGCGCGTCACCACCGTCTCCGTACCCGTGTACGTCGCGAACCCGGCGGCTGGTTCGGGGCTGCGGGTCGTCGGCGACGTGGGCGAGATGCCGCTGCCCGTCCGCGGCAACGCACCCGAGGTGGACCGGGACTCCGAGGTCATCGACGACACGCTCTCGGACCAGCTCAAGGCGCAGGTCCTGCCGGGATACTTCATGGCCTGGGGCGCGTCCGACACCACCGCGATGTCCCGCTTCACGACCCCCGACGCCACTGCCGCCGCGACCACCGGTCTCGCCGGTGCCCTGGCCGCTCCGACGGTCCAGACGGTCGAGGCGCTCGCCCCGGTCGGCACGGAAGACGGCGACACGGTCACGTACAAGTACGGGCAGTCCGTGCCGGTGCGTGTGCAGGTCGTCTGGGGCGGGGCCCGTACCGAGAACGCGTCTGGCGAGCCCACCACCACCGAGGTCAAGCGCTCCTACCGGCTGACCGTCGTGAACACCGCCCAGGGCTGGTTCATCAAGGACGTGCGAGGCGCGGTCCTCGACCCGGCGGGCGGACAGGGCGACGCCGACGCGCCGAGCGCCACTCCGTCGCCCGGGGAGTCGACTCCGCCGGCCGGTGCCACCACCACGCCACCGGCGGCACCGCCCGCCACCGGCGCTGCCAAGCCGCCCGCCACGAAGCCGGCCGGAAAGCCCAATCCCAAGCCCTGACGGGGACCGGAAGGTCGGTTCCGCGTCGACGGGATCCGCTTCGCCGGTTCCCCGTCCTCGTCCCCGATTCCTTCCTATTCCTCCTTGCTCTTCCCCCTCATCACCCCAGAACGAAAGGACACCCCATGTACCTGGCAGCGACCACGCTGGAGGGCATGTTCGGCGAGATCCAGGACATCCTCCGCAGCGCCGGAACGATGGTCGCGGTGATCGCCCTGCTCATCCTCGGCATCCGCATGCTGATGTCCATGAAGCGCGGCGACGGCATGCGTGAGGCCTTCCAGGGCTTCGGCATGATCGCGCTGGCCGCCCTGATCATCGGTGGCGCGACCGGCCTCGCCGGTGTGCTGATCGGTCTCGGTGGCCAGATCGGTGGCGGCGGCGGTAACTGAGCCACGCGGCCGGGACCGAGGCGTCCCGGCCCTCCGAGGGGCCCCGGCCGTCGAGAGAGAGGGGGAGTGACCGATGGCGCAGGAAGTACCGGGCGAGCCGGAGCCGATGGTCGCGTACGACCACACGGATCTGCTCAACCGGCCCAAGCGCATCTGGAACTGGGGCAACATCCCGCTTCCAGGACTGCTGCTGCCCGCGCTCGGCGCGGCGTTCGGGTTCGGCGTGGTGTGGATGATCACGCTGCTCTCCCTCTCCGCCTTCGTGCCCGTCCTGGGCATGTCGGTGCTGACGTCCGTGCTCTACATCGGGCCGCCCGTCGGCGTCTACTTCGTCTGGGGCCGGCCGCTCCCCTCCGCCCTCACCCTCAGCCAGCAGCTGGTGGTCTGGGCGGACTACTGGTGGCAGCCCAAGCGGCTGCAGGGCCTGGCCGCCGACCGTGAGCCGGAGGAGCTGCACTGGCAGGTGATCCTCTGGCAGCCGGGCGCACGGCGCTGGCAGCAGAGCTACGAGCAGGCGCTGGGGGAGGCCGCGGCGCACGGTTCGTCGTACGCCGCCGAGGAACCGCCGATTCCCGCGCCCACGGCGGGACGTGTGCCCGCCCCCACCGCCGCACCCTCCTCCGAGACCGCAGGATGACTCCTCCATGTTCATGATGATCCTTCTGGGCGGGGCGGTCGCCTTCTTCGCGATCGCCATGATCATGGCCGCCTCCTCCTCCAAGTCCAAGGGCGCCAACGGCAACCAGGGCGGGGGTGGGAAGCAGGGCTCCGGGAATCGCCCCTCGCGGCCCCAGGGCGGCCGTGCGCAGGCGCGGCGTGAGGAGATGCGGCTGCCGTACCGCTACGCCGACGACATGATCTTCGTGCACGGCGACTCGGTGTGGACCGGCATCGTCCTGCCCACCTCGATCGACGAGTACCTGAACGCCACCGAGCTCCAGGCCATGGCCGAGGCGCCGGCCCGCGCGCTGCTCAACCTCGCGCGCGGCGACCGTAACGTCGAGTGCCACTACCGCAAGGTGTACCGGCCGATCACCGCCGTCGGCTGGGCCGAGGAGCTCAACGCCGTCGCCTGGGACCCGACCGAGAACTACAAGGCGTACAACTTCCGCAAGGCGGAGTACCAGGAGCGCATCGGGGCGATGCGCGAGCGGAACATCCTGCTGGTCAAGCTGGGTTCGCTCAAGCGCGGCTCCGGTGACGGCAGCGGTGTGCTGCCCGGCGGGGACGACCCGGTCGAGGACCTGGCCCTGTCGCGCGCCCTGACGGGTACGGCCGACAAGGCGACGGCCGCCGCGACCGGTGTCCACAACGAGTATCTGTCGCCCGTGCTGCTGGCCCAGTGGACGCAGGTGGCGCGTGAGGTGCACGAGAGCCTGGAGAGCCTCGGCGGTACGCCGCTGGCCCGCGAGGAACTGGTCTGGCTGATCCGCAAGCCCCTCCACGGCGACCTGCCGGTGCCGCCGGAGCCGGTGCTCGGCTCGCGGTCGTGGGGTCCGGACCAGTTCGACCTGGTCGTGGACTTCTCCGGCGAGAACCGCAAGACGCACATCGTGCTGCACCAGTACGACGAGGTCACGGGCGAGCAGCACACCAGCTACACGACGACACTGGTCGCCGCCAACTGGCCGACGGAGACCCGCTTCCGCCAGTCCACCGCGTGGGCGCGGTACGCGGCGCAGAACGTCGAGTTCCCCGTCGAGATCGACATGCGCTTCACGCTCATCCCGTACATGAGGTTCAAGGACCGCGCCGGGAAGATGAGCGGCAACCTCCTCGACGAGATGAACGACATGGCGAACTCGGGCCGTTCGCCCGACACCAAGCTCGCCAACCAGGTCACCCGCGCCCAGCACCTCGTGGACGACATCGAGGAGCACAAGATGCCGGGGATGGAGGCGCAGATCCGTTTCACGATCTCCGCGTCCGACCCGACGGAGCTGGAGCGGCGGCGCCGCATCCTGGAGATGCAGTTCAAGCAGGACCTGAAGGTCACCCTGCTGCGTCCGACGCGCCAGCAGTGGCGGCTGCTCCAGTCGCAGCTGCCGGGCAACGCCCCGAAGCTGCCGATCGCGCCGTACCTGCGGCTCCAGGAGGTGGAGCAGCTCGGCGCCGGCCTGCCGACGGCCGGCACGGAGCTGGGCGACAACCCCGAGCAGCGGTCCGGGAAGAAGCTCGGCTGGGTGGGCAACCTGGTCGGCTGGGCGGGCAAGATGCCGGTCCACTACTCCCTGCACGTCGGCCCGGCCCGTAACGACGGCGGTGGCCTCGCCATCGTCGGCGCGTCCGGTGGTGGTAAGTCCTCGCTGGCGCTGCAGAAGTTCTACGAGGAGTCGGAGTCGGGCGTCCGTTGCCTGGTCATCGACCCGAAGACGGACTTCGCGCAGCTCTGCTACTACCTGGGCTTCGGCGCCCAGGTGAACGACCCGGAGTTCGCGGCGGACGCGGAGCGGGGTGTGCTGGGGACGCCGGAGAGCCGGTTCCAGCCGGTGAACCCGGAGTTCTGGGCGGAGACGGAGGTCGTCGACCTTCTCAAGGGCCAGGCGGGTGTGCTCGACCCGTGGGTGATCGCGCGCGACGTCCCGTCGGGCCGGCTGCTGGCGGAATCGATGCTGCGTGGCTTCCTGGGCGACGAGGACTACCAGCGCGTACGCCTGCCCGTCATCGAGGCGATGGCGACGGTCGTCGGCTGGTACAACTCGGCGATCCGGCAGGCGACGGAGCAGGGCCTGAGCGCCCGCGAGGCCGAGGAGCGGGTGCCGAGGCCGACGCTGTGGAACGTTGTCGACGAGGTTGTACGGGCGTACGAGCACGCGCTCGCGACGAACGACCGCGAGGCGGCGAAGGACCTGAAGCTGGCGCAGATGCTCCTGACGGAGCTCAGGACGCTCCCGTACGCCCGCCTCGCCTTCGCGGAGAAGCCGCAGACGCTGTCCGCGATGCGCAAGCGCCGTACTGTCATCACGCTCCGTGGCTTCCAGTCGCCGGCCGCCTCCGACCCGCGTAACTGGAACCCGGCGGAGCGGCTCGCGGCGACGGCGCTGATGGCGGTCGTGGAGCTGGGCAGCCAGATGCTCGACGTCGGTTACGAGAAGAACCCGGTGACGGGCGAGATCGGCCTGCGCCCGAAGGCGCTGTTCGTGGACGAGGCGTACGTCGTCACGGCCACGGAGAGCGGCCGGGACCTGATGCGACGGGCACTGAAGCAGGGCCGTTCGTACCTGGCGGTGACCGTCCTGATCACGCAGCAGGCGATCGACCTGGTCCAGATCGAGGACTCCGAGGCGCGCAGCGGTGGCGCGAACCAGATCCACACGGTGTTCGCGTTCAAGCAGAAGTCCGCGCAGGAGGCGAGCCTGGTGGCGCCGCTCCTCGGCCGCCCGGAGACGGACGCCAAGGTGGTGTCGGCCCTCCAGGAGCTCCGCACGGGTGTCTGCCTCCAGCGCGACGCCGACAAGCGGGTCGGGACGGTGGCGGTGGACCTCGTCTTCAGGGAGATCCTCGCCGCCACGGACACCAACGGCACGACCCGCCCGTCGCGCCAGGGCGTCAACCCGCCGCTGAGCGTCTGGGACTGGACGTTCCTCCAGGAGACGAACGACCTGGACCCGACGCCGGCAGCGGAAGCCACGGCCGCGGTCTGACCCGCCTCGGCCCCCTCGAATCGACCCAAGGAGAATCCCATGCGCCTGTCCAAGACCCTCGCCGCCGGAGCCGTCGCGCTGACCGCGCTGGTGACGCTGACGGGGTGCGGCGGTGAGAGCGGCGGCGGCGAGTCGGGCGCCGACGGTTCGCTGAGCAAGTTGCCGAAGGCGGCGACGATCGCCGATGTCCAGCAGGCCGTCGTGGAGCGAGGGGTCGCATGCGACAAGCTGCGGCAGAGCCGCGAGGGGATGTCCTACATGGAGGACGAGGCCAAGGACCCCGCCTGGGGCATCAAGGAGCGCGCCGTCTGCAAGGACGGCGGGGGCGACGCCGTGACCCTGCTGCTCATCGGTGACATGGCCAAGTTCCAGGAGTCCCTGGCCAAGGGCGGACGATCCTTCTCGATCGGCCAGAACTTCGCGGTCGCCGCCGAGAGTGACTCGTCCGGCCAGAGCCTGGTGCAGAACGGCCTGGTCGTACTGTCCTGCGACGCGAAGGACCGGGAGAAGGTGCCCAGCGGCTTCGAGATCCACGAGGGCCTGGTCAAGGGCTGCTTCACCACGAACTACAACGCCTAGCCGCCCCCGCCCCGGAAACCCGGACCCCCGGAAGGAAACCGATATCCGTGCGCCGTAGGGCCATGTCACGCGGAACCCGTACCGTTCCCCGTTCGCCGGGCAGGCTGGTGCGCGGTGCCGGGCGAATCGTCAGAGTCGGCCTGTTCCTCGTCTTCGCGCTGGTCGCGCTGACGTTCTCCGTCCCGAACACGGCGCAGGCCATCGACCTCAACCTGAGCTGCAAGATCACCGGAGACGACGGCTACAGCCACGACAGCCCGGGTGCGAGCGGTGAGTCCATCATTCCCGCGGTCAACCAGTGGGAGGACACGGGCCAGACCGGCGAGGACATCAACGACACGAGGGGCATGGTTACTGGGGCGGTCAAACTGCCCAACAGCCCCGACCGGTACACGTTCTACGAGATCAACGGCATGCGGGGTCTCAACTGGACGACGACCTTCAAGAGCCGGATGGACGCCTCGGTCCCCGACGGCACCGATGGCAGCGGCGCCGACGACTGTTCAGTCATGGACTTCGTCAACAACGGCGTGGCGAACATGGTCTTCAACGGGACGAAGATCCTCACGCGTGCCGCCGTCTCCATCAAGGAACTGGCGTCCAACCCGAGCCCCCTCCGAGGCCTGTACGAGGGACGCAACGATGCTGTGACGACGCTGCAGAAGAACGTCTTCATCCCGGCCGTGCCGGTCATGATCATGCTCACGGGCATCTGGGTGTTCACGAAGTGGCGTGCGCAGCAGATGCGCGAGGTCTGGTCCGGAGTCGGGTGGGCCTGTCTGACGACGATCGCTGTCGTCACCCTTCTCGCCGGTGGCGGCGAGAAAAGCAACTACCACAAGGTCATCGACCAGGCGGACGCCGGCATCGCGAACTTCAACTCGCTGCTGGCGGAGGCGGCCCTCGCGGGTGTCTCCGGAAAAATGCAGTCGCCCTGCGACCTCGCGGAAACGGAGTCGAAGAACCGCGGGCTTCGTGCGTCGAGCTGCGCGATGTACGACACTCTCGCCTTCCGGCCGTGGGCCCTGGGACAGTTCGGCGAGAACGGCACGAACTGCATTTTCCGCGAGAACGGTGGCGCCAAGCTCAACAAGGGCGCGTGCGAGTCGAGCAGCGGTGAGTGCGACTACGGCCGAGGTGCGCGCTGCGACGACCTCCGGGTGAAGCAAGCCGTGGCGCAGTCCACGACCAACTATGACCGGTACCCGAGGAAGGGCGAAGCGAAGTCAGGAAGCAAGGAGGAATCACATTGGATGCCCATCCGCATGGACATCGCGGGTGGTGAGAGGGACGACATCCCGGACGAGGACGAACTTCCCAAGGACCAGAGCATCTACCCGGTCCCCTTCGGCGACTGGGCCGGGCACAACGCCGGCGGCCGGGTCGGGCTCGCCTTCTACTCCCTGATCGCCGCCCTCATCGTCGGCATCATGGTCATCGTGCTCAGCGCCCTCACGCTGCTCTGGCACGCCGTGACCCTGATCCTCATCATCCTGCTCCCGCTGGTCGCCACGCTCGGTATCCACCCCTCCCAGCAGAAGCTGCTGAAGGGCTGGCTGCAGACCTTCATCCACAGTTTTGTGCTGCGGGCAGGCTTCGGAGTCATCCTCACCATCCTGCTCGTGCTGTACCAGATGATCCTGCCCGCTCGGATCCCGCTGGGCATGCAGCTCCTCATGCTTCTTCTTGTCACCGTTGCCGTCGTGATGATGCTCAAGAAGCTCATCTCCGGGGAGTTCGGCCCGCAGATAGCCGGCGCCGCCAATCTGGGTGTCGGGGACATGCCGGGTGTCGTCGCCAGCAAGGCCGGTTCCCTCGTGGGGTCGGCAGGACGTATGGGCGCCGGTGCGGCCAAGTCCACCGGGCGGGTCGCGGCAGGGGCCGCCGGGAAGGGCGCCGGGTACGCCGCCCGCGGTGCGGACAAGAAGTGGAACGAGGGTCGCCTCCAGAAGGGCGGCTGGATCGCGCAGAACAACTCCAAGCGCCAGCAGCGGAAGAGCGCCCATCAGGCCAAGGCGGTTCAGGAGGAGCAGTACGCCAAGTACACGGGCGACCCGAAGGGCGACAACACCACCACCGAGGCGTCGACCGCCGAGAAGGCCCCCCGCCGTAGCGGTCGCGTCAGCCAAGGCGGTACCACTCCGCCCCCGGCGGCCACGCCGACCCCCGCGCCGCAGCAGCCGACGCCTCAGGCCGCGGCGCCCAAGCCGCAGCGGGTGCAGCCTGCGCAGCAGCCAGTGACGCAGCAGCCTGTTCAGCCGCAGCCGCCCCAGTTGCCCCCGCAGCGGCCGCCGGGGGACGACAACCGTATGCCCCGCTAGGAGGGACGTCCCATGACTCGCACCGACTCGGTCGTCGGGGCCATGCGTCGGCTGGTGCGGCAGGAGAAGAGTGATGCCTGGGCAGTCAAGCTGCTGCCCAGGCTCGTCTTCGGGCTCGCGGGGGCGTACACGCTCTTCATCCTCGCCTCCTCCAGCATGAGCTCGTTCATCACGATCTGCGCGCTGCTCGCGCTCGGACTGCTCGTGTTCCTGCTGCGGCGTCGTGGGCAACTGCTGCTGGCGTTCGGGTCGACCGTCCTGACCGCCGCGTTCGCCGGGTACTTCGCGGCCGTCGGGGACATCGCCCGGGGCGTCGCGGACAGCTGGCTCAGCGGTCAGGCCGTGTTCGGGTCCTGGGCGCTCGCCGGCATGGCGCTGCTCGGGGCCTGGATGGTCAAGGAGCATCCCGGGCGGCGCGGGCTCACCGTCGTGCTCGCCGACGTCGTGATCCTTGTGGCGGCCGGGGTCGGGACCGTCGTTCCCGAGGTCGCCGTGCCGCTCGGGTTTGCCGGCGTCGTCGCGGTGCTCATGTTCCGGGGCGGCGGGGGAGCCGCCGTGGGGCGCTTCGCGCGGCGGCTGGCGGGGCGGTTCCGGCGGTCCTCGGGTGACACCGAAGTGAATGGTTCGTAGAACTGATGGAAGTTCAGAGAGCTTTTCGGCGACTTGGTTACAGGTTGGAACAACTTTGCGGTCGCCATTTGCGCTGCTCTAGAGTCCCCAGGTATCAAAAAATGCCACGGGGGGCACTTTCATGGTCACAACCGCTCGCAGGACTCGTCCCGCACCGCCCATATCCACCGCCGCGGCCGCCGCGTCCCTCCCCTGCCGACGCCGACCGGACATCTTCCGCCATCCCCTTCTGGAGAACCCGCCCGTCGCCGCTGCCGAGTTGCCGCTCCAGGGTCGGCGCGCCCAGGCGCTGGCCCACGCGGCCCGGCAGCTCTGCGCCTCCTGCCCGCTCCAGCAGGAGTGCCTGCGTGACGCCGTGCTCCGCCCCGATCCGGGCGGGTACCTCGCCGGGACCACCGAGCAGGATCGGCGGCTCATCCGCCGTCAGCTCGGCATCGGCACCCCGCACGGCGACCTGACCGAGCCCGTCGACCTCCGGCGCCGGGGAGCCGAACTCGACGCCGTACTAGAGGCGTTCGCCCCCAGGCAAAAAAGCCAGCTTGGGACCCAGCCCGCGCGCCGGGCGGCCCGGCCCGGCCCACGGCTGCCCGCGATCCCACCCCAGAAGACACACCACGTAGCAGAGGTATCCATGGCGGTTCCGGCAGGCGAACGGATCACCTTCCCTCTCGATGATCCCGTTCTCGCCGTGCAGAAGGCCGTCCTCACGCCGCTGCTGCACGCCGCGCTTCCCGCCGTCGAAGCGACCGAGCAGCTCGCCGGCATGCTGGCGCACGTGCCGGCCGCCGGACTGACCCCGGAGCTGGCCGAGGCGTGCCGCCGCGCGCGCCGCTGCCTGGAGACCTGGCGCGCGGAGTGCGCCGACGACGCGCCCCGACTCCCGGCGGACACCGGGCTCGTCGGCTCGGTCAGCGTCGAGCTCGCCACCAGCGACCCGATCACCGCCCTGCGCCAGGACCTCTTCGAGCCCCTGCTGCGCCGCGTCTCGGAGTCGATCGTCCGCATCGAGTCCGTCATGTCCGTCCTGGACAGCACGGAGCGCAAGGAGAACGACGGCGCCGCCAAGACCGCGACGCTGGGGGAGATCCGTGTCTCGCTGCGCGAACTCGGCGCGCGCATACAGGCGTACGAGGGTGGCCTGACGTCACCCGTGCCGCGCCTGCGCGCCGTCGCCGGCGGGGACTCCAGAGACGCCAGGGATGCGGTCGTCCGCGCCCTGCCGCCCACGACGAGCCTGCGCCAGGCGGTGGACCGTGTGGTCGTCTCCTTCCCCGGCCCGTTCACCGCCCGCGACGTCCTGCTCGCCCTGCCTCCCGAGGTGTTCCAGGAGTCGGCGAAGTCCATCAGCAACCTGCTGTCCGCCATGGTCAAGTCCGGGCGGCTGCGGCGTGTTTCCCGGGGTACGTACGCCATGGAGTCCGTCGGAACAGTGGGGCTCAGGGGGAACGCGGATTCCCTCGCATCCGTGGGATCCTTGGAGTCCAGGGAACACTCCGGCCCTCGCGACCACTCGGGCCACTCCTTCGACGCTCCGTCGCCCGGCGACCTCGCCGCGCACTCCTGAAAGGATCCGAGTCGTGCAGCCCACGCCCCCGGCGGCCGAAGTCCGCATCTTCTCGCCCAACGCGGGCCTGGTCGACGGCGTTCCCGTCACCGCGCCGCCGTACGGCGACATCCAGGAGGTCGTCATCTCGATTCTCCAACAGCGCGCCCAGCAGTTCGGCGCCCCGGCCCCGGCGTCCATCACCGACGACCGGTACGGCGGCGCCATCCACCTCCTCATCCATCCGGACGGCACCACGGAGGCAGTGGACTGAGGCGGCCGGCGGGACGAAGGGCCGGCGGAACAACCCGCGCGCGGGCCATCCCTCTCGGGTGCCCCGCGCCTCGTCGCACACGGGGCGGTTACGAATCGGGTCGTACGGCTCCAGCGGCAGTGGGGTGAAGGGATGGGCCGTGTGCCCGCCGATCTCGGGTGAACAGGGTCAGGCACCCGCCACTCACAACCCCCCACCCACCCCCGTCTTCGCCCCCGCCCCGCAGAGCGGCAGCACCGTCAGTCCCGGGCGGGGTGGGGTCGCGCGTGCGGCTGCCCAGCAGGCTGCGGCCGTCGGTTCGACGAAGAGGCCTCGGCGGGCCAGGTCGACCTGGGCGGTGTGGAGCTGGTTCTCCGGCACCGTCAGGAAGGTGCCGCCCGTCGCCCGTACCGCCCGCAGGATCTGGGCGGCGCGCGGGGGGTTCGGGATCGCGATGCCCTCCGCGAGGGTGGGGCGGATCCGCACAGGAGCCGGTAGTTCGTCCGCGCCCGACGCGAACGCCTCGGCCAGCGGAGCTACCGCCTCCGCCTGTACGGCGATCAGCGCCGGGCGCCCGGCGATGAGGCCGTGGCCGTACAGCTCCTCGATGGCCAGGGCCGCGCCCAGCAGGAGCGTGCCGTTGCCGACCGGGAGGACGAGGGTGTCCGGGAGTCGGCCGCCGAGGTCCTCCCAGAGTTCGTACACGTACGTCTTCGTGCCGTGCAGGAAGTGCGGGTTGTAGACGTGCGAGGCGTAGAAGGTGCCCGGCTCGTCGGCCGCCGCGCGGGCCGCTCGTGCCGTCGCCTCGCGGTCGCCGGGCACGACGGTCAGCCGTGCTCCGTGGGCCCGGATCTGCTCCAGCTTCTTGGTCGACGTGCCCTCAGGTACGTACACCTCGCAGTGGAGGCCCGCCCGCGCGCAGTAGGCGGCGATCGCCGTGCCCGCGTTGCCGCTGCTGTCGGCGAGGACGCGGCGCGGGGAGAGCCGGCGCGCGAGTTCGGCCAGCATGACCGCGCCCCGGTCTTTGAAGGACAACGTCGGCATGAGGAAGTCGAGTTTGGCCGAGATGTCCTCGCTCAGAGGGACCAGCGGGGTGCGGCCTTCTCCGAGGGTCACCTCCGGTGAGCCCGTCGCCAGAGGCAGCGCCTCCTTGTAACGCCACAATGAATTCACGCGTGACGCAAGGGACGTGAGGGAAACGGGTGCGCTCGTGAATTCGAGGTCCCACGGGCCCCCGCACCGCGGACAGCACCAGGTGAGGGCGTCGGCGGGGGAGTGAATCCGGCATCGGGGGCACACGTAGGCCGTCATGCGCCTCAGGATGTCAGCTGTGTGGCACACGCGTGACGAGGCGTTCGGGACTCTTGTGTGATTCCTATGGATCCGTCAATCTTTCGCTCGGCAGCCGGATGTACGAAACGGCGAGGACACCTCATGCCGCTTTGTCATGTGCCTGCCATACCCCCACAGCAACGCACCACCAATGAGGAGGACCCCTCACATGTCAGTGATGCGTGACTCACGGCGCAGACTCGCCGCCGCCAGTGCCATAGCCGTCGCCGCCCTCGCTCTCGGCACCGCCGCCACCTTCCCGGCCACCGCCGCCGAGGCCGCCCCCGAGGGCGTGATCCAGAACGCCGGAGCCCCCGGGACGATCGACGGCAGCTACATCGTCACCCTGAAGGAGTCCGCCCCCGCGGAGACCTCCAAGGGCCGGGCGGTCGCGGCCAAGCACGGCGCGAAGATCAAGAAGACGTACACCGCGGCGCTCAACGGCTACAACGTCGAGCTCTCCGAGGCGCAGGCGAAGAAGCTCGCCGGCGACCCGTCGGTCGCGTCCGTCGTGCAGAACCGTGTCTTCACGGTCGACGGCACGCAGCCCTCCCCGCCGTCCTGGGGCCTGGACCGCGTCGACCAGCGGGCCCTCCCGCTGAACCAGAGCTACACCTACCCGGACACCGCGGGCCAGGGCGTCACGGCGTACATCATCGACACCGGTGTGCGCATCTCCCACAGCGACTTCGGCGGCCGGGCCTTCAACGGCTACGACGCCGTCGACAACGACAACGTCGCCCAGGACGGCCACGGCCACGGCACGCACGTGGCCGGCACCGTCGCCGGATCCGCCTACGGTGTCGCCAAGAAGGCCAAGATCGTCGGCGTCCGCGTCCTCAACAACCAGGGCTCCGGCACGACCGCGCAGGTCGTCGCCGGCATCGACTGGGTGACCCAGAACGCCGTGAAGCCGGCCGTCGCCAACATGAGCCTCGGCGGTGGCGTCGACTCCGCCCTCGACACGGCCGTGCGCAACTCGATCGCCTCCGGCGTCACCTACGCCGTGGCGGCGGGCAACGACAACTCCAACGCCTCCAACTACTCCCCGGCGCGGGTCTCCGAGGCCATCACGGTCGGCTCCACGACCAACACCGACGCCCGCTCCAGCTTCTCCAACTACGGCAGCGTGCTGGACATCTTCGCCCCGGGCTCCTCCATCACCTCGGCCTGGAACAGCAGCGACAGCGCCACCAACACCATCTCCGGTACGTCGATGGCCACCCCGCACGTCGCGGGCGCCGCCGCCGTCTACCTCGCGGACAACCCGTCGTCCACGCCGGCCCAGGTGGCGACGGCCCTGACCGGCGCCGCCACCCCGAACGTCGTCGGCAACCCCGGCACCGGCTCGCCGAACCGGCTGCTCTTCGTCGGTGGCGGCGGCACCACCCCGCCGCCCGGCAAGAAGTTCGAGAACACCGCGGACTACGCCATCGCCGACAACACGACCGTCGAGTCCCCGGTCACCGTCAGCGGCGTCACGGGCAACGCCCCCGCCGCCCTCCAGGTGCCCGTGAACATCGTTCACACCTACATCGGTGACCTTCAGGTCCAGCTGATCGCCCCCGACGGCACGGCCTACACGCTGAAGGGGTACGGCACGGGCGGCAGCGCCGACAACATCAACACCACGTACACGGTCAACGCCTCCTCCGAGGTCGCGAACGGCACGTGGAAGCTGCGGGTCAGCGACAACGCGCGGTACGACACCGGAAAGATCGACTCCTGGGCGCTGCAGTTCTGAGGCAGTGCGGAGTTCTGAACCGTAAGGGTTGAGTGAGGGGCGGTCGCCGGTCTCGGCGACCGCCCCTTGGTCGTGTCAGGGGGAGGGGACGGCTGCGTGGGAGTCCAGCAGCGCGTCCATGGTCTTCCTGGGGAGGGCCGGGTTGGCGGCCGCCGCCTGCACCAACTCCCCTTCTTCAACGAGTTGAAGAAGCCGCTCTCGCGGGAGCGCGGGGTTACGGGCCGCCCCCGCACGCACGCGTGCGTCCGGATCGCGCGTGAGCGCGTCGACGAGGACCGGGTCCGCCTCCGGGTCGAGCGTGGCCAGCAGGCGTACGGCGGGGCCCTCGGCGGTCCCGAAGCGGTCCGCCAGCCCGGCGACCGGGAAGCGCGGGAGGCCGAGGAGCCGGTCGCGGTTCCTCCCGGTGTACTCCAGGTAGCAGCGCAGGAGCAGTTCGCCGGGCGCCTCGGGGTGGTGCTGCGCGAGGATGATCCGTACGCCCAGGTCCTCGTCGGCGGCGAGGAGCGCGACGAGTTCGGGGGGCAGCTCCGGGTTGTGGGCGACACGGCGGCGCAGCAGGGGGTGCGCCGACCGGGCGTGCGCGAGGGGCGCCCCGTAGGGGTCCTGGCCCACCTGGACGACCTCGTGCGGGTCCACGACGTAGGCGATGGCCGCCCGCTCGTCCTCGGTCAGCTCGGGGCGTACGGAGATGGCGGTACGGACGCCGGGGTCCGGGTCCCGCGCGAGGAGGTCCACCAGGTCGCGGGGGAGGTCCGCCCGCCACGCGACCTCGCGGCGCGTCCTGGCGTCGGCGACGCGGGCGACGAGCGCGACGACGTCCGGCGGGGTGCTGTAGTTGTGCGCGAGGCACCAGAGGTCGTCGTCCTCCCGTTCCTGGAGCAGCTCGTCGACGACGGCCCGGGAGAGGCGGCAGTTGACGAGGATGTGGCTGTGGGCGTGCGAGCGGCTCCCGGGCAGCACGCGGAGCTGCCGCTTCATCTCCTCGGCGTCGTCCTCCGCCGCGACGTGGGCGGCCATCCGCTCGGCGGCGGCGCGCACGGAGGCGTCCGGGTCGGCGAGCAGGGCGGCTCTGCGTTCCTCGGACAGGTGGCGCCAGGCACCGGCGCCGTACACGCGGATCACGGGGTCGGGGTGGGTCGCCGCGCCGACGCGGAAGCGGAAGGGAACCTGGCGGGAGAAGTCCACCGACTGGAGTTCCTGTCCGTCGTACGTCGCGTACATCCGCTCGATCACGTGGTCGGGCAGGTGACGCGGCCAGACGTCCTGTCCCGGGCCGTCCGCCAGGCACGTCCGGACGAGCCAGTGTTCGTCGTCCACGACCCGCCCGCGCACCTCGCCGGGCACATGGGGGTTGCGGGCCAGCGCGCCACGCGCGCGTGGCGCCGGATGCGCGACGATCGCCTCGACGACCTCCGGGGGCAGTTCCCGGCGCCACCGGCAGAGGGACGACCAGGCCGCCTCGTAGGGCGGTTCGAGCAGCCGCAGGAGGATGTCGACGGGGGCGGCCGGATTGACGGCGAGGCCTTGCAGAGCCGCGCTCCCCGCTCCTTCGGTCGTCGTGGATGCCATTCGTGTACCGTCCCCGCCCCTTGACCACGTACGATGCGCCCGCCCGATCGCATGTTCGTACCGCCCGCCCGCCTACAGGAGCACCGTACTCGTGGAGCCCTCCCCGCCGCCCCAGGATTCCCAGCCGCCCCGCCAGGGCTGGCCCGCCCCCGAGCCGTCGGACCCGACCGGCCCGCCGGCGGCGTCGGCGGCCTCGGCGGCGTGGGCGGCTCCTGGGGTTCCGACGGCTCCCGGCGCGATTCCGACGGCTCCGGGGGCGATCCCGCCGGCTCCGGGCGGCCCCGGGGTCCCCCCGACCCCCGGCCCGTACACCTCCGCCCCCTACGGCCCGTACGGGCCCTACGGGCCCGGTGCCGCCGGCCCGGGCCTCGGCCCCTACGGGATGCCGCAGCAGCCCACGACCAACGGGATGGCCATCGCCTCTCTCGTCTCCGGTGTCGTCTGCTGCCTGCCGCCCCTCGGCCTGGTCCTCGGCCTGATCGCCCTGCCGCAGATCAAGAAGAGGAACCAGACGGGCAAGGGACTCGCCATCGCCGGCATCGTCCTGTCGTCCCTCAGCTGCCTCCTCCTGGTCGTCGGTCTCGTCTCCGGAGCCTTGGGCGACGCGTGGCGCGACTTCCAGAAGGGCATGGACGAGGCGGCGCGGTCGGATTCGACGTTCTCGCTGCGTACGGGCCAGTGCTACAACGTCGACGGCGAACTGGAGGCGGAGACCGCGGACGTCGAGGTCGTCGACTGCGAGCAGCCGCACGAGGGCGAGGTCACCGGCGGCTTCAAGCTCACCGGCTTCTCCAAGTGGCCGGGCGAGTCGTCCATCGACGACATCGCCACGAAGCGCTGCGGCGACATCGGCAACGCGTACGCGCTCGACAGCTGGGCCTTCCCCGAGGAGGTCTACGACTTCTACTACATGCCGAGCGGCGACAGCTGGCGGCTCGGCGACCGCGCCGTGACCTGCGCGTTCGTCGTCGACGGCGGCGAACCGATGAAGAGGTCGCTGCGCGCCGACAAGACCACCCTCGACGCCGACCAGCTCCACTTCCTCACCACCATGAGCCGGATCGACGACGTCCTCGGCGAGGAGCCGGAGGACGACGCGGACGAGGCCCTGGCTGCCAACAAGGCCTGGGCGGGGAAGGTCCACGACGCCCTCACCACCGCGAGCCGGGGGCTGAAGAACCACTCCTGGCCGGCGGCCACCACGTCCGAGGTGCCCAAGCTCGTCAAGGAGCTGGACGCGTCCGCGAAGCAGTGGGACAAGCTGGCGAAGTCGGCCGACGAGGACGTCTTCTGGGAGCACTACGACCAGGCGTACGCGGACACCTTCTGGGACTCGGAGTCCAAGGTCCGCGCGACCCTGAAGCTGGCGGCGACCCCGTCCTCGCCCGAGTCCGATTCCTCGGCCTGATCCCCGAGCCTGATCCCTCGGGCCGATCCCCGAGTCCCCGATTCCTCGGCCTGATCGGGGGATGCGCGCGGCCCGCCGCACGCGCGCGTGACGGGGCCGGGACTCCTTCCTGGAGTCCCGGCCCCGTCGTCATGCCTGGAGCGGTACCGGTGAGCGCCGTCGTCCGCTAGCGGCGGCCGAGGACGCGGTCGACGGCCGTGATCAGTTCGCCGTCGGGGGTGTCCCCGTCCAGCGACCAGAACATCGCGCCGCCGAGCCCCTTCGCCCGCACGTACGCCGACTTGGTGCGCAGGACCCACGGGTCGTCGTACGTCCACATGGTCGTGCCGTCGAAGAGCCAGGCGTGGCCGTTCCGCCAGTCGCGGTGCACCGTGTACGTCCCCGAGTCCGCGAGCTTCCTCAGCGCCTTGTAGTCCTCGTAACCGTTCGCCCAGGTGGCCGGGGCGGGGCCGGTCGCGGGTCGCCCGAGTCCGTTGCCGCCGCCCGTGACGCCCGTCCAGCCCTGGCCGTAGAACGGCATGCCCACCACGAGCTTGCGGGCGGGCGCGCCGCGCCGCAGCCAGTCGTTCACGGTCTGGTCGACGCTGAAGTCGCCGGACTTGGCGAAGAGCGCGGACTGCTGCGCCGTCGTGGACTCCCAGGAGCCGTGGAAGTCGTAGCCCTGGAGGTTCACGAAGTCGAGGTCCCGCATGATCTTGGGGACTTCGAAGCCCGCGTCGATCTTGGCGGGCGCGGTGGGGACGAAGGCGGTCAGCTCGTAGTGCGTGCGCTTGCCGCCGCGCTGGTTCCGCTGCTGCGACGTCGCGTACGCGTCGAGCTGCGTGCGGAACTCCCGTACGAGCGCGGTGAAGTTCTGCTTGTCCTCGGGGCGGAACACGGTGTCGGTGTCGCCCGCGGAGCCCGGCCACTCCCAGTCGAGGTCGATGCCGTCGAAGAGACCCGCGGCGGCTCCCGCGCCGCCACGGGCGCCGTCGGTGGGCAGGTTGCCCTTGATGTAGAGGTCGATGCAGGAGGCGACGAGGGCCTTGCGGGAGGCGGGGGTGCGGGCCGCGTCGGAGAAGTGGGTGGACCAGCTCCAACCGCCGAGCGAGATCAGGACCTTGAGGCCCGGGTGTTTCGCCTTGAGTTCGCGCAGCTGGTTGAAGTTGCCGGCGAGGGGCTGCTCGGCGGTGTCGGCGACACCGTCCACCGACCCCGCCGCGTCGAGCGGGCGTACGTAGTCGGCCCACGCGTCGGCCTCGCCGGGCACGTTGCCGGTGAAGCACTTTCCGTCCGGACTCACGTTGCCGAAGGCGTAGTTGATGTGGCTGAGTTTGGCCGCCGTGCCACTGGCGTCCAGGTCCTTGACCTGGAAGTTCCGTCCGTAGACGCCCCATTGGGTGAAGTAGCCGACCCGCTTGTACGCCGCGTGGTGCGGCGCGCGGTCGGTTTCCTGGTGCGAGGACGCGGGGTCGGCGCCCGCGGCGGGGGCGAGGCCGGCCACGAGGCCGAGGGAGAGGGCGGCGATCGTCAGCCGGGCAAGGGTTGTTCGGCGCATGAGGCTCGTTTCCTGTGCGTGTGCCGGAAGGGAGCGGTGCTCAGCGGTGCGCACAGGAAGCTATTGGTCTGGACCATTCGCGTCAAGAGGCGGGGCGTCCATACCTGCGGTAAGCGCAGACGTAAAGGCAAGTCATCACTTCGGGTGAAACTTTGGCCCATGCTTGCGGGCGGCCACCGAGGGTTGTCAATCTGTAGCTGTCCGTCAACCTGAGGGGAGTGTCCTGTGACGTTCGGTGAGCAGCCCGCCTATTTGCGCGTGGCGAGCGATCTCCGGAAGAAGATCGCCAACGGCTCGCTTCCGCCGCATACCCGTCTCCCCTCGCAGGCCCGCATTCGTGAGGAGTACGGAGTCTCGGACACCGTGGCCCTGGAGGCCCGCAAGGTGCTGATGGCCGAGGGGCTCGTCGAGGGCCGCTCCGGTTCGGGGACGTACGTCCGGGAGCGGCCGGTGCCGCGCCCGATCGCCCGCTCCGGATACCGGCCGCCGTCCGGGGCCAACCCCTTCCGGCAGGAGCAGGCGGCCGAGGGGGCGCGCGGCACGTGGGAGTCCAGCAGTGAGCAGGACCGCGCGAGCGCCACGGTGGCCGCACGGCTCGGCATCGAGCCCGGCGAGCGCGTGATGCGCACGCGTTACGTGTACCGGGACGCGGGCGAGCCGATGATGCTCTCCACCTCCTGGGAGCCGCTCGCGGTCACGGGTCGGACGCCCGTGATGCTGCCCGAGGAGGGGCCGCTCGGAGGCTGCGGGGTGGTGGAGCGGATGGCGGCGATCGACGTGGTCGTGGACAACGTGGTGGAGGAGGTCGGCGCCCGCCCGGGGCTCGCGGAGGAGCTCCTCGCGCTCGGCGGCGTCCCGGGGCACGTGGTGATGGTCGTGGAGCGGACGTACTACGCCTCGGGGCGGGCCGTGGAGACGGCCGACGTCGTGGTCCCGGCCGACCGGTACCGCATCGCCTACCACCTGCCGGTGCGGTGACGCCGAGGGACAGCCGCCCGCGCGGCGCGCCGGGACCTTCCTTGGCGCGCGAGCCGTCGTGACCGCTGGGCGGACGGGGTCGTCCGTGGGGCGTTTCCGGGAGTTTACGAGGCGTCAACTCCCGTAACCGCGAGGCAACCGCGTGCTGACCCCCGCCGTCACGCCCCGCTCCTACCTTCCTCGTCCGTACCCGCGATCCGGTCGGACGACAGGAGACCTCATGACGGACACGGTGACCCCGGCCGAGTCCCCGGCGGCCGCCCCGCCGCCCCGCCGCAGTTACGCCAAGCTCGCCGCCGACGAGAGCCGCGAGGACTACTCGCTCCGCTACGCGCCGCACTCCTTCCGGCGTTGGTCCCCCTCGATGGTGGCGGGTACGGCGCTCGGCGGCATCGCCTATCTCGCCGACTTCGCCATCGGCGCCTCGATCGTCTTCACCTACGGCTTCACCAGCGGCCTCGCCTCGATCCTCACCGCCGCGGCGATCATCTTCCTCACCGGCATCCCCATCGCCAGGGCCTGCGCGACGTACGGCCTGGACATGGACCTGGTGACCCGGGGCGCGGGCTTCGGCTACTTCGGCTCCACCCTCACCTCGCTCATCTATGCCTCCTTCACCTTCATCTTCTTCGCGCTCGAAGGCTCGATCATGGCCCAGGCCATGCACCAGGCCGTCGGGCTGCCGGTCGAGATCGGCTATCTGGTCACCACCCTCATCGTGATCCCGATCGTCTTCCGCGGCATGGGCGCCCTCGCCAAGGTGCAGGCCTGGACCCAGCCGATCTGGATCGTCGGCATGGTGCTCCCCTTCGTCGTGCTCGCCTTCGAGGCCCCCGACGCCTGGGGCGCCTTCGGCTCCTTCGGCGGTACGGAGGGCGCGGGCTCGGGCTTCTCGTGGATCGGCTTCGGCCTCGGCACGGGCGTCGCGCTCTCCCTCATCGCCCAGATCGGGGAACAGGCAGACTATCTGCGCTTCATGCCCGCGAAGACCGAGGCCAACAAGCGGCGCTGGAACCTCGCCGTGCTCGCCGCCGGACCCGGCTGGGTCGTCATCGGCGCGGCCAAGCAGCTCGGCGGCGCCTTCCTCGCCTTCGTCGCCCTGGAAGCCGTCGGCAAGACCCACGCCCTGGAGCCGATCGCCCCGCAGGTCGAGGCGCTCAAGCCCTGGCTCGGCACCTTCGCCCTGCCCGCCGCGGCCGTCTTCGTGATCGTCTCGCAGATCAAGATCAACGTGACCAACGCCTACAGTGGCTCGCTGTCCTGGTCGAACTTCTTCTCCCGCGTCACCCACCGGCACCCCGGCCGGGTCTGGTACATCTTCCTCAACCTCGCCATCGCGCTGACGCTGATGGAGATGAACATGTTCGCGGCCCTGGGCAAGCTCCTCGGCTTCTACTCCAACGTCGGCATCGCCTGGATCGCCGCGGTCGCCGCGGACCTCGTCATCAACAAGCGGGCCGGCTGGAGCCCGCCGTACATCGAGTTCAAGCGGGCCTACCTCTACTCCGTGAACCCGGCCGGCTTCGGCGCCATGGTGATCGCCTCGACCGTCTCGATCCTCGCCTTCTTCGGTCTCTTCGGCCCGTACGCGGAGGCCTTCTCCACCTTCATCGCCGCCGGTCTCGCACTGGTCCTCTGCCCCCTGATCGCCTGGGCGACCCAAGGCCGCTACTACCTGGCCCGCCCGAATCCGGTGAACGGCCCCGGAGTGGACGTGGCGGACGTGACGGCCACTCACACCTGCGCCGTCTGCGAGACGGCGTACGAGCTGCCCGACATCGCCGACTGCCCCGTGCGGAACGGGCCGATCTGCTCCCTGTGCTGCTCGCTCGACGCCGACTGCGGCGACGTCTGCCGCAAGGAGCCGGCGGCCGCCGGTCCGGTCCTGATGCCGATGCCGACCGTCCCGCAGACCGCCCCCAAGGCCTGATCTTCGGCCTCCCTTCGTCGGTTCCCGGCCGGATCCGTACCTCTTTGTGAAAACCCGTATCCGCTGTGTAAATGTCAGGCGTAAGGTCGGGCATATGCGGATTGCCATTTCAAGGAGATCCACGGAGACGTCCGGATCGGCGGAGGGAGATTCCCGATGACCGACAGCGGCCCTGTCCTGCCCTGGCTGGTCATACGGCAGGACGACAACGGCAACCGCTATCGGGTCGGGCGGTACGCGACGCAGGACGAGGCGCAGAAGGTGGCCGACAGCCTCGACGACCGGGGGCACAAGCAGCTCTACTGGGTGGAACGCATCGGCCAGCCCGCGCTCTGACCCGCGCCACCCCGCGCTTGACCCGCGCGGGTTACGCTCCGGCCCATGACAGAGAGCACGTCCGACCACGTGGCCGACCACGTGGTCGTGGTCGCCGGAGCCCTGTACGACCGGGGGCGCCTGCTGGCCGCGCGCCGCAGCGCCCCCGCCGAGCTCGCGGGCCGCTGGGAACTGCCGGGCGGCAAACTGGAGCCGGGCGAGAGCCCCGAGGAAGCCCTGGTCCGCGAGTTGCGCGAGGAACTCGGCGTGGAGACCGAGCCCGGCGAGCGCATCCCCGGCGAGTGGCCGTTGAAGCCCGGATACGTCCTCCAGGTGTGGACCGCCCGGCTGCTCTCCGGCGATCCCCGCCCGCTGGAGGACCACGACGAGCTGCGTTGGCTCGCCCGCCATGAGCTGGATTCGGTCGACTGGCTCGACCAGGACCGCCCCGCCGTCGCCGAGGCCGGCCTGCGCTGGCCGTCCGGCGCCACCGACGGAGCGCACGGCTGAGGCTCTACGCCTCGTCCGGCGCCACTGACGGAGCGCACGGCTGAGGCTCTACGCCGTTCGTGCCACCGTGCACCCCCTGGGCGCCTCGCCGCGATAGCCCGCACCGAATATCGGGTATGTGCTGATTAACCCCCCGAAAAAGGACGTGGGCGTCCCTTCTGGTGATGGGCTGGGGAAGTGAGCGGGCGTGATCGACACCGAAGGCGACTGCGTCGAGTGGAATTTCCCGGCGGAGGCCAATGCCGTGCGCACGGCGCGTCACGCGGTGCGCGACACGCTCCGGAGCTGGCGGATCGACTCGACGGTCGGTGACGTGACCGTCCTGCTGGTGAGCGAGCTGGTGACCAACTCCCTGCGCTACGCCTCCGGCCCGATCGGCGTCCGGCTCGTCCACCTCCAGCCCGGCGCGGACGACACCCCGCACCGCCCCGCCCTGCTCGTGGAAGTCTCCGATCCCCTTCCGGATGCACCCACCGAACGCGCCGCCGGCCCCGACGACGAGGGCGGCCGCGGACTCCAGCTCGTGGCCCGTTCCGCACGGCGGTGGGGCATCCGCAAGGGCAGATCGGGCAAGACAGTGTGGTTCGAGCTGGCCCTGCCGGGTTAAGAGAGGGAAGGGACAACGATCACCAGCGTCTCGGCCGGAAATGAACGAGACCACCCTGTGATCGTGAACGTCGTGCCGTCGGGGGCCGTAGTGCTGAATACTGCGGGCATGGCCGGTCCGGTGCGGTGAGCTGGAGGGGACGGTCGCGTGAGCGAGATACCTGAGTCGGCGAGCGGCGTCGTGTGGCAGAGCAGCCCGCCCGGCTCGATCTATGACTACATCCGGGTCGCCTCCTTCTCGATAGGGCCCGACGGGCTCGTCGACCAGTGGAGCAGGCGGGCCGTCGACCTCTTCGGCGTGCCTGCCGACGAGGCCATCGGCAAGGACCCGGTCGAGGCCTTCATGCCCGCCGACCTGCGAGAGCGTGGTCGTCGCCGGGTCACCGAGATCCTCGACGGCAAGGAGTGGACGGGCCTCGTCCCGTTCCGGATACCCGGGCAGAACCGGCGCGACGGAATCGCCGAGATGTACGTCATGCCGAGCCAGACACCGACCGGGGAGCGGGCCGCGCTCTGCATCGTCGTGGACGTGCGGGCGCTCCGGCACATCGAGACCGACCTCGCCGCTTCGCAGGCTATTTTCGGCCAATCCCCCTTCGGTTTTCTTCTCTTCGGCACCGACCTCACGGTGAAACGGGCCAACCAGCGCTTCGCCCGAGTCTTCGGCGGCTCGGCCGACGACCACCGGGGCCGCACCGTCCACGACTACCTCACGCGGCCCGAGGCCGACCGGATGACCGCCGCACTCCAGCGGGTCCTGGAGACCGGCGAGTCCGTCACCGAACTCCAGATCGTCGGGGCCCCGCCCGGCTCCACCGACCGGCGCCACTGGTCGATCAACCTCTACCGCGTGCACAGCGGCTCCGGCCGGCCCGTCGGCGTCGCCGGTCTGGGCATCGACGTGACCCGCCGCCACAACGCGGCCCGCGAGGCGGCCAGCGCCCGCCGCAACCTCGCCCTGCTCAACGAGGCAGGATCCCGCATCGGCAACTCCCTCGACCTGGAGGCCACCGCCCGCGAACTGCTCGACGTGGCCGTCCCCGGCTTCTGCGACCTCGCCTCCGTCGACCTCTACCAGGGCCTGCTGACCGGGGACGAGGCCCCGCCCGGACGCTGGGGGAGCTCCCACGACGTCGGCTACGGGGCGGGCAGCGCCGAACTGCGCCGGGTCGCCTTCGCCAGCGCCGTCTCCGACACCCCGCTGCGGACCCCCGAGGCCACCGGCGACCCCGACACGAGCGGCGGCTGTTGCGGCACCGGCCCCGTCGAGGTCGGCTCCGTCCACCGCTACCCGTTCAACTCGCCCTGCGCCGGAGCGCTCCGCACCGGCCGCGTACAGGCCGTGCCCGGAGGCGACGGCAGTCTCGTCCAGTCCACCCTCGTGGTCCCGATGGTCGCCCACGACACCGTCGTCGGCCTCGTCCAGTTCTCCCGGACCAAGGGCAGCGAGCCCTTCGGCGAGCGGGACCGGGCCCTCGCCGTCGAACTGGCGGCCCGCGCGGCGGTCTGCATCGACAACGCCCGCCTCTACCGCCGCGAACACGAGCGGGCCCTCATCCTGCAGCGCAGCCTGCTCCCGCCCGGGGACCCCGAGGCCGCCGGTCTCGACATCGCCTGCCGCTACCTCCCCGGCACCACCGCCACCGAGGTCGGCGGCGACTGGTTCGACGTCATCGAACTCCCCGGCCACCGCACCGCCCTGGTCATCGGCGACGTCATGGGCCGCGGCCTGCGCGCCGCCGTCGCCATGGGCGAACTGCGCACCGCGGTCCGCACCCTGGCCCAGCTCGACCTCGAACCCGCCGAGGTCCTCTCCCACCTCGACGAGATCGCCCGCGGCCTCGGCGCACCGGCGGGCGCCCAGCAGAGCGCCCGCGCCCACAAGGCCCGGGGCCCGGAACTCTCCGAGGTCTACCTCGCCACCTGCGTCTACGCCGTCTACGACCCGGTCACCCGGCGCTGCACCTTCGCCAACGCGGGCCACCTTCCCCCCGTCCTCGTCGAACCGGGTGAGAAGGCCCTGCTGCTCGACGTACCCCCCGGGATGCCGCTCGGCGTCGGCGGCGAGCCCTTCGAGGAGGTCGAGGTCGAGCTGCCCGAAGGCGCTCTGCTCGCTCTCTACACCGACGGCCTCGTCGAGTCCCGCGACCATCCCCTCGACGAGGGACTCACCGCCTTCCGGGGCGCGCTCACGGACACCGTCCTGCCCCTCGAGGACGTCTGCGACCGCGTGCTGACCACCCTCGACACCGGGCACGGCGAGGACGACATCGCCCTGCTGATGGCCCGTATCCAGGGACTCCCGTCCGAGGCGGTGGGGGACTGGCGGCTGCCCAGAGAGCCCCGCTCGGTCGGCCGGGCCCGCGAACTGGCCCGCGCCCAGCTCACCGCCTGGGACCTCGACGCGCTCGTGGACACCGTCGAACTGCTCGTCAGCGAACTGGTCACCAACGCCCTGCGCTACGGCGAGGGTGAGATCAGGCTCCGGATGCTGCGCGACCGCACCCTCGTGTGCGAGGTCTGGGACGCCGGGCTCGTCCAGCCGAGACGCCGCCGCGCACGGGACACCGACGAGGGCGGGCGCGGACTGCAACTGGTCGGACTCCTCAGCGCCGCCTGGGGATCGCGCCGCACCCCCCGGGGCAAGACCGTCTGGTTCGAACTGCCCCTGCCGGACGGCGACGGAGCCGCGGAGCCCACGGTGGAGCAGCTCCTGAGCATGTTCTGACCAGCCCCGGATCCTCCCGCGGGCGCGGTCGAAGAGCCTCCGTGCCCGCAGACGAGCCCGGGCGGCGGGCCGGGAGCTACTTCTTGAGCGCGGCGAGCCGCGCCTCGATCTCCGCGGTGTCGCCGAGCGCGTCCAACTGCTCGAACTGGGCGTCCAGCGAGGAGGCGGCCAGCTCCTGCTTGCCCATCGCCTTCGCCTCCTCGCGCCGCACCTTGTCCTCGAAGCGGTTCAGCTCGCTCGTGGGGTCCAGGACGTCGATGTTCTTCACGGCGTCCATCATCGTGTTCTGCGCCTGCGCGGTCCTGGCGCGGGCCACCAGCTCGTCCCGCTTCGACTGGAGCTCGCCCAGCTTGGTCCTCATCTGGTCCAGTCCGCTCTTGAGCTTCTCCACCACCTCGGTCTGCGCCGCGATCGTCGGCTCGGCCGTCCGGGCCTCCTTCTCCGACTGGAGCTGGCGCCCAAGCGCCACCTTCGCCAGCTGGTCGAACCGGTCCGCCTCCGCCGTCTGCCCGGCGGCACGCAGCTCGTCCGCCTTCCGGCTCGCCGCCAGGGCCTTCTCGCCCCACTCCTTCGCCGCGCCCACGTCCTCCTGGTGATCCTGCTCCATCAGCCGCAGATTGCCGATCGTCGTCGCGACCGCCTGCTCGGCCTCCGCGATGTTGTTGCTGAAGTCGCGGATCAGCTGGTCCAGCATCTTCTGCGGGTCCTCGGCCTGGTCAAGGAGCGCGTTGATGTTGGCCTTCGCCAGCTGGGTGACACGGCCGAGGATGGTCTGCTTGCTCATGGTCCTTCTCCTTGCGCACGAGGGGACTGAAAAGGTCAGAAACGGCCGCCGCCGCCCAGCCGGCCGCGCGTTCCTCCACCACCGAAACTGCCGGGTCCCCCGCCGAACCCGCCCCCGCCGAAACCGCCACCGAACCCCCCGCCATGGCCGCCGCCTCCCCTTCCACCGCCGAACAGTCCGCCGAGGATGATGCCGCCGAGCACCGCACCGCCGAGCCCGCCGCCGCCCCCTCCCACCCCTGTCGCACCGCCCAGGCCGTTCGGGTTCCCGTACGTACGGACGTCCTGCTCGGCGAGTTCCTGCGCGCGCCCGGCCAGCGCGTCGGCCTGCTGGGCCTCGGCGAGCGCGGACCGCGGGTCGTCGGCGGCCGCGAGGGCCCGGGCCTTCTCCAGCCGTCGCTGCGCCTCGGTCAGTCGGGTCCGGGCCTCGCTGCCCACGGCGCCCCGGTGCGTCGTGATGTAGTCGGTGGCCGCCCCGATCGCGGAACGGGCCGTCAGCATCACCTGATCGAGGAGCGCGCGGGCGCGCCGCGTGTCCGACTCGCGCTCCCGCGCGCCGGCCAGCGCCTCGTCGAGCGCCGCATCGGCCTCCTCGACCCGCCGCAGCGCGTCGAGCGGGTCGTAGCGGCCCGCGTCGACCGTCCGGCGTACGTCGGCGACGACGGACTCCGCCCGGGCGATACGGCCCTGGAGGTCGGCGGTGGAGACGCCCTCGGCCGTGCCCTGGAGCAGGCCGCGTGCGTCGGCGAGGTCCGCCTCGGTCTCGGAGAGCGCGGTCGGCAGCTTGCCCACGGCCTCGGCCAGCTCCTTCGCCCGCCGGTCCACGGCCTCGGTCAGCCGGGCCGCCTGGTCGACGGCCCCCTCGGCCGCCCGAATGTGGACCGCCGCGACGCCCTGGTCGCCGGAGCCGACGGCCTGCCGGGCCTGGTTCAGATGGGTGGTCGCGAACACCAGCCGGTCCTTGGCCTGTTCGGGGTCGCCGGCCACCGGCGAGGCGGCCGACTCGGCGTACCGCTCCCGCATCGCGGTGAGCGCCGCCTCCGCCGTCACGACCCGGCCGCTCTGCTCGCGGAACGCGGCCTCGGCGTGGGCGAGCGCCTCGGGGGCGTTGCGCTCCAGGGCGCGGAGCCGGTCGAAGTCCTCCGACTCGGCGTCGAGCCGGGCGTTCGCATCCCCGCAGCGCCGGACGATCTCGTCCAGCATCGAGCGGCGGGTCGCGTCGTCCTCGGGGAAGGCGTCGTCGAGCTTCTGCCGCAGCCGGAACGCGGCCGTCAGCTCCTCCTTGGCGAACGCCACCGCTTCGGTGAACGGGCGGGCCGCCTCCTCGCCGAACTGGGCCGTCGCGAAGCCGAGTTCCTCCTGGCTCGTGCGGACGGCGTCGTCGGTGTCGACCAGCGTCCGGCGTGCCTGCGCGTCCAGCTCGTTCAGCGGCGGCTGCGCGGGCTCCTTCGGGGCGCCCCAGCCCGGCCCTGCCTGCGGCTTCGGCGCACGGCCCGCGCCGGTCCCGCGCCTGCGGCGGGTCCAGGCGTACGCCGCGACGGCACCGGCCCCGCCGACGAGGACGACGGGGAGGACGAGGTCGGTCGCCGACGTGCCCTCGTCCGCGGCGCCGCCGGGGTCGGCGGGCCCGGGGGTGAGGGTGGGCGTGGGCACGGGCTGTCCGGCGAGGACGGCGCCGTAGCCGTTGGCCGCGCCGATCGCGGCGCCCGCCCAGTCGTTCTGCCGTAGCGCGGGCTCGATCGCGGTCCGCGCGACATCGTCGAGCTGTGCCGAGGTGAACCGGGAGTCGGGGTCGGCCGAGTAGCCGTACTGACGGTCGTGCGTGGCCACCGCGAGCAGGAGGTCGTCGACACCGAGGCCGTTACGGGTGGCGGTGGCGTCGGCCCAGCTCTGGGCCGAGCGCCCGGAGAAGTCCCGTACGTACACGACGAAGAGCTGCACCCGCCGGTCGTCGTAGAGCTGGTCGAGGGCCTGGGTGACCGGGGCCCGGCGGTCACCGAGCGCACCCACCTTGTCGGTGATCTGCCCGTCCCGGGAGAGCACGACGGGGTCGTCGGCCCGGGCGCCGTGAACGGCCGGCACGACCAGCCACCACGCCGCCACCAACATCGCGAGAAGGGCTCGGGTGGCTGTTCGCGTCACATGGGGAGGTTATGTCCCGATCTGCCGGTTCGCGACCCCGGCGGAAACCATTCTCCACAGGCTGACGTCACTGTCGGTAGCCGCCGCTACGGTGGTGATCACAGCGGTACGGATCTGGGGGTTCGGATGAGCGAGCGTGTACGTCTCTGGTGGCGGCGGGGCCGATGGGTCGCGCTGGTGCTCGCCCTGCTGCTGATCGTGCCGCCCACCGGTGCCGCGCTCGCCCTCCGGCTGAACTACACCGGGGACCTCCGCTCCGGCACGCTCAGCCGCGGCAAGGACGCGATCTGGCTGGGCCACGCCTGGGTGGACGGCCGGAAGAAGGACGCCGATCTCACCGCCTTCGCCGCCCGGATCAAGGGGACGGGGATACGGGACCTGTACGTGCACGCGGGCCCCCTGGAGCACGACGGCACCCTGCCCGCCGCCCGCTACCCCCGGGCGAAGTGGCTGATCGACGCCGTCCACCGCACGATGCCCGGGATACGGGTGCACGCCTGGCTCGGGGACATCCTGGCCACCGAGGGCCCCGACGGGCTGCGCCTTGAGGACGCGGGCTCGAGGGCCGCCGTCGTGGGCTCCGCCCGGCAGATCCTGGACGCCGGCTTCGACGGGGTCCACTTCGACCTGGAGCCCCTCCTCTCGGACGACGCGAACTACCTGTCCCTCCTCGACGACCTCGGCGAGCTGACCCGGGCCCGCAAGGCCCCGCTCTCCGTCGCCGCCCACCAGATCGACCCCCTGCCCGCCCTGCACTCGGTGAACGGCGCGGTCAGCGGCAGCGAGAAGTGGTGGTCGCAGGAGTTCTTCGGCCAGGTCGCCCGCCGCGTGGACCAGATAGCCGTGATGTCGTACGACACCTGGATGCCGCTGGAGGGGATGTACGGCGGGTACGTCGCCCAGCAGACGAGCCTCGCCCTGGAGGTCACGCCCGAGACCACCGACCTGCTCATGGGCCTGCCGTTCTTCCACGAGGACGACATCGGCCACCACGATTCGGCCGAGACCGTCGCGGCCGCGATCCGCGGCACCCGGCTGGGCCTGGGCCGCACGGACCACGACCGCGAGCGGTTCGGGGTCGCGCTCTACGTCGACTTCGCCGCGAAGGAGGAGGACTGGACCGCCTACCGCCGCGACTGGCACTGAACGGTCACGGGCAGGCGCGCGGGCGCGGCATCGGCGACGGACGCGGACGGGTGCGCGGCCTCGGCCACGGACGGGGGCACGGCCCCGGGCGCGGCCACCGACTGCCCGCGCCCTACGCCCCCCGTCGCCGGATCTTGTTGCCCAGCCAGACCAGGGGGTCGTACGAGCGGTCCACGACCCGCTCCTTCATCGGGATCAGAGCGTTGTCGGTGATCTGGATGTTCTCCGGGCACACCTCCGTGCAGCACTTCGTGATGTTGCAGTAGCCGAGCCCGTGCTCCTCCTGCGCCGTCCGCTTACGGTCGAGGCCGGTCTCGGCCGCCGCGTCCAGCGGGTGCATGTCCAGCTCGGCGACCCGCATCAGGAAGCGCGGCCCGGCGAACGCCGTCTTGTTCTCCTCGTGGTCGCGCACCACATGACAGGTGTCCTGGCAGAGGAAGCACTCGATGCACTTGCGGAACTCCTGGGACCGCTCCACATCCATCTGCCGCATCCGGTACTCGCCCGCAGCCACGCCCTCGGGCGGCACGAAGGCCGGGATCTCCCGCGCCTTCGCGTAGTTGAAGGACACGTCCGTCACCAGGTCGCGCACCACCGGGAAGGCCCGCAGCGGGGTGATCGTGAGCGTCTCCGCCCGGTCGAAGGTCGACATCCGCGTCATGCACAGCAGCCGGGGCCGGCCGTTGATCTCGGCGGAGCACGAACCGCACTTGCCCGCCTTGCAGTTCCACCGCACGGCGAGGTCCGGGGCCTGGGTGGCCTGCAGCCGGTGGATGATGTCGAGCACCACCTCGCCGTCGTTCACCTCGACCGTGAAGTCCGTCAGGTCACCGCCGTCGGTGTCGCCCCGCCACACCCTGAAGTGCGCGTCATAGGTACTCACTCGTACAGCTCCTCCTCGGCGAGGTACTTGACCAGCTCCTCCTTCTCGAACAGGGCGAGCAGGTCCGCGCGGATGGGTTCCGTCCGGGTCCGTTCGAGCGTGATGCCGTCGTCCGAGGGGTGGCAGAGCAGGTTCACCGCTCGCCACTCCCGCTCCATCGACGGGTAGTCCTCCCGGGTGTGCCCGCCCCGGCTCTCGGTCCGCTCCAGCGCCGCACGGGCCACGCACTCGCTCACCAGGAGCATGTTCCGCAGGTCGAGCGCCAGGTGCCAGCCCGGGTTGAACTGCCGGTGCCCCTCGACCCCGGCCCGCCGGGCCCGTACGCGCAGCTCGGCGATCCGCTCCAGGGCCTCGGCCATCTCGCCCTCCCGCCGGATGATCCCGACGAGGTCGTTCATGGTCTGCTGGAGCTCCTGATGGAGGGTGTACGGGTTCTCGGCGGACGGTTCCTCCGCCGCGCCGAACGGTGCCAGCGCCTCGGCGGCGGCCGCCTCGACCCCCGCCTCCGTGACCGCCGCGCGTGGGGCGGACGCCGCGTACTCCGCCGCGTGCCACCCCGCCCGCCGCCCGAAGACGAGCAGGTCGGAGAGCGAGTTGCCACCCAGCCGGTTGGACCCGTGCATGCCGCCCGCGACCTCACCGGCCGCGAAGAGCCCCGGGACGCCGACCGTGGCCGCCGTGTCCGAATCGACCGCGACACCGCCCATCACGTAGTGACAGGTCGGCCCGACCTCCATCGCCTCCGCCGTGATGTCGACGTCCGCCAGCTCCTTGAACTGGTGGTACATCGACGGCAGCCGCCGCTTGATCACCTCGGCCGGCATCCGGGTCGACACGTCGAGGAACACTCCGCCGTGCGGCGAGCCGCGCCCCGCCTTCACCTCGGAGTTGATGGCCCGTGCCACCTCGTCGCGCGGCAGCAGCTCGGGCGGGCGCCGGTTGTTGTCCGGGTCCTCGTACCAGCGGTCGCCCTCCTCCTCCGTCTGCGCGTACTTCTCCTTGAAGACGTCGGGCACGTAGTCGAACATGAACCGCTTGCCCTCGGAGTTGCGCAGCACCCCGCCGTCCCCGCGCACCGACTCGGTGACCAGGATCCCCTTCACCGACGGCGGCCAGACCATGCCGGTCGGATGGAACTGCACGAACTCCATGTTCACCAGCGGCGCTCCCGCGAGCAGCGCGAGCGCGTGCCCGTCGCCCGTGTACTCCCAGGAGTTGGACGTCACCTTGAAGGACTTGCCGATCCCGCCGGTCGCCAGGACGACGGCCGGCGCCTCCAGGACGAAGAAGCGGCCGGTCTCCCGCTCGTAGCAGAACACCCCCGCGACCCGCCCCGACTCGTCGCGCAGGACCTGGGTGACCGTGCACTCCTGGAAGACCTTCAGCCGGGACTCGTACTCCCCGGTCTCCTGGAAGTCCTCCTGCTGGAGGGCGACCGTCTTCTGCTGGAGCGTACGGATCAGCTCCAGGCCGGTCCGGTCGCCGACGTGCGCGAGGCGCGGGTACTCGTGACCGCCGAAGTTGCGCTGGGAGATCCGGCCGTCCGGCGTACGGTCGAAGAGGGCGCCCCAGGTCTCCAGTTCCCAGACCCGGTCGGGCGCCTCCTGCGCGTGCAGCTCCGCCATCCGCCACTGGTTGAGGAACTTCCCGCCGCGCATGGTGTCGCGGAAGTGGATCTGCCAGGTGTCGTGCGGGTTGGCGTTGGCCATGGAGGCGGCGATTCCGCCCTCGGCCATCACCGTGTGGGCCTTGCCGAACAGCGACTTGCAGATGACGGCCGTCCGCGCGCCCCGCTCGCGCGCCTCGATGGCGGCCCGCAGCCCGGCGCCGCCCGCGCCGACCACGACCACGTCCCACTGCTGCCGCTCCACTCGCGTCATGTCAGAAGATCCTCGGGTCGTCGAAGGTGCCGGTGGCGAGCAGGTACACGTACAGGTCGCAGACCGCGACCGAGACCAAGGACGTCCAGGCGAGCAGCATGTGACGGGCGTTCAGCCGGCCCACCAGGCTCCACATGCGGTAGCGCACCGGGTGCCGGGAGAAGTGCTTGAGCCGCCCGCCGACGATGTGCCGGCAGGAGTGGCAGGAGAGGGTGTACGCCCAGATCAGCACGATGTTGACCAGGAAGATCACGGTCCCCAGGCCCGCGTGGCCCCATGCGTAGGACGCGTCCCGGAAGGTCAGCACGGTGTCGTACGTGAGGATCGCGGCGACCGGCAGCGCGGCGTAGAAGAAGTACCGGTGGATGTTCTGCAGGATCAGCGGGAAGCGGGTCTCGCCGGTGTACGTCCGGTGCGGTTCGGCGACCGCGCAGGCCGGGGGAGAGGCCCAGAAGCCCCGGTAGTACGCCTTGCGGTAGTAGTAGCAGGTCAGCCGGAAGCCGAGCGGGAAGATCAGGATCAGCAGGGCGGGGGAGAGGCCCCACCAGCTGCCGAAGATCTCCCAGTTGGGGCCGTCCTTCATCGGGACGCAGTTCTCGGCCAGGCAGGGCGAGTAGAACGGCGAGACGTAGGGGGCCGCGTAGTAGTCGCTGTTGGCGAAGGCACGCCAGGTGGAGTACGCGACGAAGGCGAGCAGCCCGGCGGCGGTGACGGCGGGCGCCAGCCACCACCGGTCGGTCCGGAGGTGGCGCGGTGCGATGGCCGCACGGGAAGGGGAGTGCACGCCGGTGGCGGGCACCCCCCTTCCGGTGGGCGGCGGTTCGGTTCCTGTGGCCAAGATCGGTCTCCTGGGTCCGGGATCGGTCCGGGATCGTCCGGGATCTCCTAGGGCGCGTGCCGGTCGCGTGCTCCCAGGCCCTCGTCGTCCGAGTCCGTCCACAGCCCGCTGTCGTACGGGGTGTCAGGGATGGTCACGAGGTTCTCGGGGCGGCCCGGGGGCGCCGTCGGCACGCCGCTCCGCTCGGCCGCGATGCTGCGTTCCAGTTGTCCGACCGTGCGGACCAGCTCATCGAGGCAGCGCTTGACGGCCGCCAAATCGTCCTGAAGGGACATGGATTGCCCTCACTTCCGCGAATGCGGGTGGCGAACACGCGATGAGGGGAGAGTGTCGCGCGTCACATCCCGCTTGTGAAGCCATGTGTACGGGATTCCACTCGTCCGGAGAGCGGCGCCGCCCGGCGGTTGGGCCGCACGGGTGGGTTTGCCCCGCCCTGCCGCCGTGTCGCCGTGGCCGGATCCGATCCGTGCTTTTCAGTGTATGAGCAATCGGTGTGATCATCGCCAAATGCCATAAAACTGGACGAAGGGGTACAAGTCATGTCCCAGGTCGGCGCCCCTCGCGGGAGGACATGCTCCAGGAGCCCCCGCTCCCGCACGCTCCGCTCCGTCGCCACGCTCACCAGCGCCGTGCTGGCCATCTCGGTCCTGGCCGGATGCAGCTCCGCCGACGAAGCGGACGAGGCTCCGGCCGCCGCCCCGGACCACGCGCCCGCCGCGCGGGACCGGGTGAAGGACGGGGGCACCCTGAACTGGGCCGTGGACGCGATGCCCACCACGCTCAACGCCTTCCAGGCCGACGCCGACGGCGCCACCTCCCGTATCACCGGGGCCGTCCTCCCCGCCCTCTACACCCTCGACGAGCGCGGCAGGCCCCAGCGCAACGCGGACTACCTGGAGTCCGCGCAGGTGGTCGAGACGGAGCCCAAGCAGGTCGTCCTCTACAAGCTCAACCAGCAGGCCGTCTGGACCGACGGCCGCGAGATCGGCGCCCCCGACTTCGTGGCCCAGTGGCGCGCCCTGAACGGCCGGGACACCGCCTACTGGACCGCCCGCAACTCCGGCTACGAGCGGATCGAGAAGATCGAGCGCGGCAAGAACGACCTGGAGGTGCGGGTCACCTTCGGCAAGCCGTACGCCGACTGGCAGTCCCTCTTCACCCCCCTCTACCCGAAGGAGGTGATGGGCTCCCCGAACGCCTTCAACGACGGCGCGCGGACCACCCTGAAGTCCACCGCAGGACCGTTCCTGCTCAAGACCGCCGACCGCAAGGCCGGCACGGTCACCCTCGCGCGGAACCCTCGCTGGTGGGGCCAGGCTGCCAAGCTCGACCAGCTCGTCCTGAAGGCCGTCGAGCGCGAGGACCGCGTCGCCGCGCTCGCCGACGGCAACCTCGACCTGGCCGAGATCGACCGGGCGGCCGCCGACCGCATCGCGCTCGCGGTACGGGACGCCCGCGCCGGCCAGAGCGGCGCACAGGCCCTTCCCCACGGCCCTGGCTCCGCGATCACGCCGTCGGCGGCCCTGAAGTCCTGGGCGCTGGCGAACGGCTCCGACGAGGAGAAGGCGGAGATCGTCCAGGCCGCCCGCGAGGAGAACCAGAAGGCGATCGAGCGGTACGCGGCGGAGCAGCGGGCGCTCGCGAAGTTCGTGGTCCGCAAGTCGCTGGAGCCCGCGTACACCCAGCTCTCCTTGAACGGCGAGTCCGGTCCGCTCGCCGACGAGCGGGTACGGCGGGCGGTGGCCCGCACGCTCGACCGGCAGGAACTGGCCGAGGTCGTCCTCAAGCCGCTGGGGCTGCCTGCCCGGCCGCCGGGCAGCCACCTGGCCCTGGCAGGGCAGGCGGCGTACGCGGACGGCAGCGACGCCCTCGGCGACCAGGACACCCAGGAGGCGCGGGCGCTGCTCGCGGACGCCGGGTGGGTGCCGGGCGGCGCGGCGAAGAAGCCGGCGGGGACGAAGGCCGGCAGTGAGGCCGACAAGGAGAAGACGGACGCCGAGAAGAAGAAGGACGGCGCGGAGAAGGCGGACGGCGCCGAGAAGGAGAAGGACGGCGCCGACAAGAAGACCGACGCCGAGAAGAAGGCCGACCCCGACAAGAAGGTCGACCCCGACAAGAAGTCGTCCGACAAGGCCGGGAAGCCCGAGGCCGACGCCGCCTCCGACGAGGGCCTCTACATCGTCGGCGACGACAAGCCGGGCGGCACCGCCGCCCGCGTCGACGACAAGGCGGGCGAGCCCGCGATCGGCGCCGGAGGCCCCGAGAACGGCACCAACATCCTCGCTCCCGCCCCGGGCGCCGCCCTGCAGAACGTGGCCCTGCTGCGCCAGGCCGCCCTGCTCGACACCGGCACGAGCCGGGACGCCGGGACCGAGGCCAAGGCCCAGAACCCGGCCCGCCCCGACAAGGGCGTCGCCGGTGCCTACGCCCCGCGCGGCACCGCCGCCCCCGCCGTGCCGGCCGCCGCCACCCAGGCCCTCGGCAAGGACGGCAAGCCGCTCAGCCTCCGCTTCGTCCTGCCCTCGGGCCCCGGCTCGGAGTCGCTCCGCGCGGTCGGCGACAAGATCGTCCGGATGCTCGACGAGGTGGGGATCCGTACGGAGATCACCAAGGTCGCCGACGAGAGCTTCTTCAAGGACCACATCGCCGCCGGCGACTACGACCTCGCCCTCTACTCCTGGCCCGCGACCGCCTTCCCGGCGACCGACGCGCGGCCGATCTTCGCCAAGCCCGAGCCGGCCTCGGACGGCTCGCTCCTGGTCGAGCAGAACTACGCCCGCGTCGGAACGGACCGTATCGATCAACTGTTCGACCAGGCGGTGGCCACACTCGACGAGAAGGAGGCCCGCGACCTGGTCCGCCAGGCCGACGCCCGGATCTGGGCCGCTGCCGGATCGATTCCCCTCTATCAGCGCCCGCAGCTGGTGGCCGCCAAGCCCGAGCTGGTGAACGCCGGCGCCTGGGGCTTCGCCACCCCGCGCTACCAGGACATCGGCTACAAGAAGCCGGAGACGGCGAAGGGCGCGGAACGCAACAGCAACAAGTAGCCGAGAAACAGGCGAAACCGCAGGTCGCAACCTCAGAGTCCGCTCAAGTTCCTTGCCCGCCGGTGCCCCCGGCGGGCAGGATCGCGTCCGGCCCCTTGACCCGGCCCGTTCCGCACGCTCGGTGCCCCCACCCCCCTCGCCGCCACACGGCAGCACCGAGGCCTCGAACCCCTCAGTAGACCCTCTCGAATCCGGGCGGGGAAGCCCCTTGCGCGGCGGCCCCGTACCATGGGACATAGCCGTGGCGCGTCCGCCCGGCGGGCGTAAGAGGAACTGACGCCGCATCCCACGATCCGAGAGAAGCGCAAGCACCCATGCCCACGCGCCACGACATCCGTAACGTCGCCATCGTCGCCCACGTCGACCATGGCAAGACGACCATCGTCGACGCCATGCTCAAGCAGGCCGGTGCCTTCGCCGCCCACCAGCAGCTCGACGACCGCATGATGGACTCGAACGACCTGGAGCGTGAGAAGGGCATCACGATCCTCGCCAAGAACACGGCGGTGAAGTATCACCCCAAGGACGGCGGGGCCCCGATCACGATCAACATCATCGACACCCCCGGCCACGCCGACTTCGGTGGTGAGGTCGAGCGCGGTCTGTCGATGGTCGACGCGGTCGTCCTGCTCGTCGACGCTTCCGAGGGTCCGCTGCCGCAGACCCGGTTCGTGCTGCGCAAGGCCCTCCAGCAGCGCCTGCCCGTCATCCTCTGCATCAACAAGACCGACCGTCCGGACTCCCGGATCGACGAGGTCGTCAACGAGACCTACGACCTGTTCCTCGACCTGGACGCGGACGAGGACCAGATCGAGTTCCCGATCGTCTACGCCTGCGGCCGTGACGGCGTCGCCTCGCTGACCAAGCCGGAGGACGGCACCGTCCCGGCCGACTCCACCAACCTGGAGCCGTTCTTCTCCACGATCCTCGAGCACGTCCCGGCCCCGGTGTACGACGAGGAGGCGCCGCTCCAGGCCCACGTCACCAACCTCGACGCCGACAACTTCCTCGGCCGTATCGCGCTGCTCCGTGTCGAGCAGGGCGAGCTGCGCAAGGGCCAGACGGTCGCGTGGATCAAGCGGGACGGTTCGATCTCCAACGTCCGCATCACCGAGCTGATGATGACCGAGGCGCTCACCCGCAAGCCCGCCGAGGTCGCCGGCCCCGGTGACATCTGCGCCGTCGCCGGTATCCCCGACATCATGATCGGCGAGACCCTGGCGGACCCGGAGAACCCGATCGCGCTCCCGCTGATCACGGTCGACCAGCCGGCCATCTCCATGACCATCGGTACGAACACCTCGCCGCTCGTCGGCCGCGGTGGCACCGGCAAGGGCGCGGACGCCAAGGCCGCGGTCAAGGACCGCAAGGTCACCGCCCGCCAGGTGAAGGACCGCCTGGACCGCGAGCTCGTCGGCAACGTCTCGCTCCGCGTCCTCGACACCGAGCGTCCCGACGCCTGGGAGGTCCAGGGCCGTGGTGAGCTCGCGCTCGCCATCCTGGTCGAGCAGATGCGCCGCGAGGGCTTCGAGCTCACCATCGGCAAGCCGCAGGTCGTCACCAAGGAGGTCGACGGCAAGATCCACGAGCCCGTCGAGCGTCTGACGGTCGACGTGCCCGAGGAGCACATGGGCGCGGTCACGCAGCTCATGGGTATCCGCAAGGGCCGTATGGACAACATGTCGAACCACGGCTCCGGCTGGGTCCGCATGGAGTTCGTCGTTCCCTCCCGTGGCCTCATCGGCTTCCGTACGGAGTTCCTGACCAACACCCGCGGCACGGGCATCGCCCACTCGATCCACGAGGGCCACGAGCCGTGGTTCGGCACCCTGACCACGCGTAACAACGGCTCCCTGGTCGCCGACCGCGCGGGCGCGGTCACCGCCTTCGCGATGACCAACCTGCAGGAGCGCGGTGTGCTGTTCACCGAGCCCGGCACCGAGGTGTACGAGGGCATGATCGTCGGCGAGAACTCGCGCTCCGACGACATGGACGTGAACATCACCAAGGAGAAGAAGCTCACCAACATGCGCTCCTCCTCGGCCGACTCCTTCGAGGCGATCGTGCCGCCGCGCAAGCTCTCCCTGGAGCAGTCGCTGGAGTTCTGCCGCGACGACGAGTGCGTCGAGGTCACCCCGGAGGCCGTGCGCATCCGTAAGGTCGTCCTGGACCAGAAGGAGCGCGGCCGCACCGCGTCCCGCGCCAAGAACGGCTGACACGTCGGCTGACGCCGACTCAGACACAAGGCCCGGGCCCCCGCAGTCACTGTGGGGGTCCGGGCCTTTCGTCAAATCCATTTCATGGGCGGGGTGTCCGGATATCGGCCGTCGCTCTCCGGAACGTGTGTTAACGGTCCGTTTCGCGGGTGTCTGTCTGTGATCGCTTTGTCCGGATTTCGGTCTCATGACCCCCGGTGATGTTGTCAAACCGAGACCACTTAAGTGTGGTTTACAGCCCTGGCGTACTTAATAGTTGGCTCCATTGAGCTCGGGTCAATGGGTCACGCACTGTGGGGAGTGCCGACTCACGAGCACACTCGGGGCACATGAGTACAACGCCGTCAGGGGTGTCGGCGTACTCGGAAGTGCCCTTCTTGTAGTGACAAGTGGACTCATGAGGAGGAACCCATGCGCGGTGCCAAGAGCGCCAAGTGGGTAGTGGGCGCGACCATCGTGGCCCTGGCAGCGACCGCCTGTGGCGGCGGCAGTGGCAGTGACAACGCCTCGAAGGAGAAGGGCAAGCCCGAGGGCTATGTCTCGATCGACGTCGGTGAGCCCCAGAAGCCGCTGATCCCGGCCGACACCAATGAGTCGCTCGGTAGCTACGTCATCCAGTCTGTCTTCACGCAGCTGCTGGACTTCGACGCCCAGGGCAAGATCGTCTACACGAACGCCGAGTCGATCAAGACGACCGACTCGAAGACCTGGACGGTCAAGCTCAAGCCCGGCTGGAAGTTCCACGACGGCACCCCCGTCACGTCGACGTCCTACGTCAAGGCGTGGAACTGGTACGCCAACATCGAGAACAAGCAGCAGAACGCCTTCTGGTTCGAGGACATCGCCGGCTACGCCGACGTCCACCCGGAGAAGGGTGCCCCGACCAAGAAGGAGATGTCGGGCCTGAAGGTCGTCGACGACACGACCTTCACCATCGAGCTCTCCAAGCCGGTCCCGTACTTCGAGTACAAGCTCGGCTACACGACCTGGGCCCCGCTGCCCGAGGTCTTCTACAAGGACACCAAGGCGTTCGGCCAGAAGCCGATCGGCAACGGTCCCTACATCTTCGAGAAGTGGGACCACAAGAAGCTCATCCAGGTCAAGGCCAACCCTGACTACCTCGGCCCGAACAAGGCCAAGAACAAGGGTGTCCTCTTCAAGAACTACGCGACCGTCGAGGCCGCGTACCAGGACCTCCTCTCCGGCAACCTGGACATGATCCGCCAGGTCGGCCCGAAGGACCTGCCGAAGTACAAGCAGGACCTCGGCGACCGCGCGATCGAGCAGCCGTACGCGGCCATCCAGAGCCTCGTCCCGACCTTCTACTCGAAGACCTTCAAGGGCATCAACCCGAAGGTCCTCCAGGGTCTGTCGATGGCGATCGACCGGGACACGATCACGAAGACCGTGCTCAACGGCACCCGCCAGCCGGCCACCAGCTTCATCCCGCAGGGTGTCGCCGGTAAGCAGGACCTCGGCAGCGACGTCTTCAAGTTCAACCCGGCCAAGGCCAAGCAGCTCGTCACCGAGGGCGGCGGCGTTCCGGACAACAAGATCTGGATCCAGTACAACGCCGACGGCGGCCACAAGGAGTGGATCACCGCGGTCTGCGAGTCGATCCGCAACTCCACGGGCGTCGAGTGCATCCCGGACGCGAAGCCGGACTTCCAGACCGACCTGGAGGCGCGCGACAACAACCAGGTGAAGGCGATGTACCGCGGTGGCTGGGTCGCCGACTACCCGGTGAACGTCAACTTCATGCGTGAGCTCTACGGCACCACGGCCGAGGCGAACAACGGTCGCTTCTCGGACCCCGAGGTCGACGCGGCGTTCAAGAAGGGCGACAACGCGAAGTCCCTGGAAGAGTCGATCAAGCTCTACCAGGAGGCCGAGAAGCTCGTCCTCACCAAGATGCCGGCGATCCCGCTGTGGGAGTACAAGATCAACGGTGGTCACTCCGACGCTGTCGAGAACGTGACCGTCGACTTCCACGGTGACTTCAACGTCTACGAAGTCACCGTCAAGAAGTAACGAGCCCTACGGGCCCACCCCCACTCGGCCGTCACCCCGCCACCGCAACTGGCGGTAGGCCCCCGGGGCCGCTTCCCGCATCCAGGAAGCGGCCCCCGGGGCTGTAGGTATTCATATCGGAGGCAAACATGGGGCGTTATGTCGCGCGGCGACTGCTCCAGATGATCCCGGTCTTCATCGGATCAACCTTGCTGGTCTTCTCCATGATGTACGCGCTGCCCGGCGATCCCGTGCGCGCGCTCGCCGGAGAGCAGACCGTCGACCCGGCGCAGATCGCGGCGATGAAGAAGGAACTCGGGCTCGACCAGCCGCTGCTGGTCCAGTACGGGACCTATCTCGTCAACCTGCTGCAGGGCGACTTCGGCACGCAGATCGCCAGCGGGCGACCCGTCGCCGAGATCATTTCGGACGCGTTCCCGATCACGATCCGACTCACCCTGTTCGCCTTCACCTTCACCGCGCTCGTCGGTATCTCCCTCGGTGTCCTCGCCGGGCTGAAGGCCGACTCGCTCCGGGACCGCGGTCTGCTGGTCCTGACGCTGCTCCTGATCTCCGTGCCCTCGTTCGTGCTCGGTTTTCTCGCGCAGTACTTCTTCGCCCACCAGCTCGGCTGGGTCGACCCCAACGTGAGCGCCCTGGCCGAATGGGGCGAACTCGTCCTGCCGGCCATCGTCCTGGGCTCCTTGTCGTTGGCGTACGTCGCCCGGCTCACCCGTACCTCGATCGCGGAGAACCTGCGCTCCGACTACATGCGCACCGCGGTGGCCAAGGGCCTGCCGCGCCGCCGCATCATCGGTGTCCACCTGATGCGCAACTCCATGATCCCCGTCGTCACCTTCCTCGGCACCGACATCGGCGCCCTGATGGGCGGCGCCGTCGTCACCGAGGGCATCTTCAACGTCCAGGGTGTCGGCTACAACGTCTTCTCCGCGCTGAAGACGCGTGAAGGCTCCACCGTCGTGGGCATCGTGACCCTGATCGTGGTCGTCTACCTCGTCACCAGCCTGCTCGTCGACCTGCTCTACGCGGTCCTGGACCCGAGGATCCGTTATGCCTGAGGCACTCAAGGAAGCCGTCACCGAGCAGACCTCGACCGAGGCGGCCGCCGCCGCGCCGGCCGACAAGCGGGAGAAGCCGCGCAGCCTCTGGTCGGACGCCTGGCACGACCTGCGTCGCAACCCGATCTTCGTGGTCTCCTCCGTGCTGATCGTCGTCCTGCTGACGATGGCGCTCTTCCCCGGCCTGTTCACCAGCGCCGACCCGCGCCACGCGGACCTCGCCAAGCACTACCTCCAGAAGCCGAACTGGGGAAGCTTCTTCAGCGAGGACTGGTTCGGCTACGACATCCAGGGCCGGTCGATCTACGCGCGCGTCATCTACGGTGCCCGCGCCTCGATCGCCGTCGCCGTCGTCGTCACCCTGCTCGTCACCATCCTGGGCACGGCCGTCGGCATGCTCGCCGGCTACTTCGGCGGCTGGCTGGACACGATCCTCTCCCGCGTCACGGACATCTTCTTCGGCGTCCCCTTCATCCTCGGCGCGATGGTCGTCCTGACCTCCTTCGAGGAGCGCCACCTCTGGGTGGTCATCGCGGCCCTGGCCTTCCTCGGCTGGACCCAGATCGCCCGTGTCGCCCGCGGCTCGGTGATCACCATCAAGCAGGCGGACTACGTGATGGCGGCCAAGGCGCTCGGCGCCTCCACCACGCGGATCCTGCTCCGGCACATCCTGCCGAACGCCATCGCCCCGGTGATCGTGGTCGCCACCATCGCGCTCGGCGGCTACATCTCGGCGGAGGCGACGCTCTCCTTCCTGGGCATCGGGCTCGCCGAGCCGACCGTCTCGTGGGGTGTCGACATCTCCTCCGGTCAGGAGCAGCTGCGTAACGCCGCGTTCGTCCTGATCATCCCGTCGGTCATGGTGTCGATCACCGTTCTGGCGTTCATCATGCTCGGCGATGCGGTCCGCAGCGCCCTCGACCCCAAGCTGCGCTGAGGAGGGCGTACAACGTGAGCACTATCGACAAGACCGCGAGCGTCCCCGCCCCGCGCGGCGGCGACGAGCACACCGGCCCGCTGCTCGAAGTCCGTGACCTGCACGTGGAGTTCCACACCCGCGACGGTGTGGCCAAGGCGGTCAACGGTGTCAACTACAGCGTGAACGCGGGCGAGACGCTCGCCGTGCTCGGCGAGTCCGGGTCCGGCAAGTCCGTCACCGCGCAGGCCGTCATGGGCATCCTCGACATGCCGCCCGGCAAGATCCCCAAGGGTGAGATCTTCTTCCGCGGCGAGGACATGCTCAAGATGTCCGGCGAGGAGCGCCGGAAGATCCGCGGCCGGAAGATCGCGATGATCTTCCAGGACGCGCTGTCCTCCCTCAACCCGGTCCTCTCCGTCGGCTACCAGCTCGGCGAGATGTTCCGGGTGCACCACGGCCTCTCCAAGAAGGAGGCCAAGGCCAAGGCCATCGAGCTGATGGACAAGGTCAAGATCCCGGCCGCCTCGGCCCGGGTGAACGACTACCCCCACCAGTTCTCCGGCGGTATGCGCCAGCGCATCATGATCGCGATGGCGCTCGCCCTGGAGCCCGACCTGATCATCGCGGACGAGCCCACCACGGCGCTCGACGTGACCGTCCAGGCCCAGGTCATGGACCTGCTCGCGGAGCTCCAGCGCGAGTACAACATGGGCCTGATCCTGATCACCCACGACCTCGGCGTCGTCGCCGACGTCGCGGACAAGATCGCGGTCATGTACGCGGGCCGGATCGTCGAGACCGCCCCCGTCCACGAGCTGTACAAGCGTCCGGCCCACCCGTACACCCGGGGTCTGCTCGACTCGATCCCGCGCCTGGACCAGAAGGGCCAGGAGCTGTACGCGATCAAGGGCCTGCCGCCCAACCTGCTCCGGGTGCCCACCGGCTGCGCCTTCAACCCGCGCTGCCCCAAGGCCGACGACATCTGCCGCACGGAGATCCCGGCGCTCGCGCCGGTCACCGAGCAGGACGGCACGGAGCTGCCCGGTCGCGGCAGCGCCTGCCACTTCTGGAAGGAGACGATCCATGGCTGAGCTCAGCAAGAAGGACGACGCCGCGGACGCGACTCCGAACGTCACCGAGGTGCACGAGGCAGAGGTCGCCGGCGAGGCGGAGGCCGTGGCCGCCCTCGACGCGCCGGTCGAGCGCGGTGAGCCGATCCTGCAGGTGCGCAACCTGGTCAAGCACTTCCCGCTGACCCAGGGCATCCTGTTCAAGAAGCAGGTCGGCGCGGTCAAGGCCGTGGACGGGGTCTCCTTCGACCTCTACCAGGGCGAGACCCTCGGCATCGTGGGCGAGTCCGGCTGTGGCAAGTCCACGGTCGCCAAGCTGCTCATGACCCTGGAGCGGGCCACCGCCGGCGAGGTCTTCTACAAGGGCCAGGACATCACCAAGCTGTCCGGCCGCGCGCTGAAGGCCGTCCGCCGGAACATCCAGATGGTGTTCCAGGACCCGTACACCTCGCTGAACCCGCGTATGACGGTCGGCGACATCATCGGCGAGCCCTTCGACATCCACCCCGAGGTGGCCCCGAAGGGTGACCGGCGCCGCAGGGTGCAGGATCTGCTCGATGTGGTCGGTCTGAACCCCGAGTACATCAACCGCTACCCGCACCAGTTCTCCGGCGGTCAGCGCCAGCGCATCGGCATCGCCCGGGGCCTCGCGCTCAACCCCGAGATCATCATCTGCGACGAGCCGGTCTCCGCCCTGGACGTCTCCGTCCAGGCGCAGGTCATCAACCTGATGGAGAAGCTGCAGGACGAGTTCAACCTCTCCTACGTCTTCATCGCCCACGACCTGTCGATCGTCCGGCACATCTCGGACCGGGTCGGCGTGATGTACCTCGGCAAGATGGCCGAGATCGGTACGGACGCGCAGATCTACGACCACCCGACGCACCCCTACACCCAGGCGCTGCTCTCGGCGGTCCCCGTTCCGGACCCGGACGCCCGTGAGGGCCGCGAGCGGATCATCCTCACCGGTGACGTCCCCTCGCCGGCCAACCCGCCGTCGGGCTGCCGCTTCCGCACCCGGTGCTGGAAGGCCGAGGAGAAGTGCTCCACGGAGGTCCCGCTCCTTGCGATCCCCGAGCGTTTCCAGGGTCTGGACACCCCGGCCGCGCACGAGTCGGCGTGCCACTTCGCCGAGGAGAAGGACGTCGTCCACGCGGTGTAGCACCGTCAGCCGTCCACGAGGGCGCCCCGGCCATGACGGCCGGGGCGCCCTCGCGCATCTGTTCTTCCGGGTGTCGTAAAGGTGCATACCCTCCGAATGCGGGTGATATTGGGGCTCTCAGTAGAGACCCAGGATCCTCGGGAGGAACCTCATGCGCGGAGCCACGCACGCCAGGTGGGCCGCACTGGCCGCCGCCGTCGCCCTCACGGCCACGGCATGCGGCGGCGGAGACGACGGCGGAGGCGGTGGTGGCGCGGACGGCATCGTGAGCTCCTCGTGGGGCGACCCGCAGAACCCGCTGGAGCCGGCGAACACCAACGAGGTCCAGGGCGGCAAGGTCCTCGCCATGATCTTCCGGGGGCTCAAGCAGTACGACCCGAAGACCGGCGCGGCCAAGGACATGCTCGCCGAGAAGATCGAGACCACGGACTCCACCAACTTCACCATCACGGTCAAGGACGGCTGGACCTTCTCCAACGGCGAGCCGGTCACCGCGAACTCCTTCGTGGACGCCTGGAACTACGGCGCCCACCTGAAGAACAATCAGAAGAACTCCTCCTTCTTCGGCCAGATCGAGGGCTACGACCAGGTCCACCCCGAGAAGGGTGAGCCGACCTCCGAGACCATGTCGGGCCTCAAGGTCGTCGACCCCAGGACCTTCACCGTCAAGCTCACCCAGAAGTTCTCCACCTGGCCCGACACCCTCGGCTACGCCGCCTTCTCCCCGCTCCCGAAGGCCTTCTTCGACGACCACGCCGGCTGGCTGAACAAGCCCGTCGGCAACGGCCCGTACACGGTCGACTCGTACGCCAAGGGCTCCCAGATGGAGCTGAAGCGCTGGGACGGCTATCCCGGCACGGACAAGGCGCAGAACGGTGGCGTGACCCTCAAGGTCTACACCGACAACAACACCGCCTACACCGACCTGACCGCCGGCAACCTCGACCTCGTCGACGACGTGCCGGCCTCCCAGCTCAAGAACGTCGAGGCGGACCTCGGCGACCGGTACATCAACGAACCGGCCGGCATCATCCAGACCCTCGGCTTCCCGTTCTACGACCCCGCGTGGAACAAGCCCGGTCAGGAGAAGCTCCGCCAGGGCATCTCCCGGGCGATCAACCGCAAGCAGATCACCGACACGATCTTCCAGAAGACCCGCACGCCGGCCGTCGACTGGACCTCCCCGGTCCTCGGCGAGGAGGGCGGCTTCAAGGACATCTGCGGCGACTTCTGCAAGTACGACGCCGCAGAGGCGAAGAAGCTCGTCGCCGAGGGCGGCGGCATCCCCGGCGGCACGATGAGGATCTCGTACAACGCCGACACCGGCTCCCACAAGGAATGGGTCGACGCCGTCTGCAACTCCATCAACAACGCGCTGGGCAACAACCGGGCCTGCGTCGGCAACCCGATCGGCACCTTCGCCGACTACCGCAGCCAGGTCTCCACGCAGAAGATGCCCGGCCCCTTCCGGGCCGGCTGGCAGATGGACTACCCCCTCATCCAGAACTTCCTGCAGCCGCTGTACTACACGAACGCCTCGTCCAACGACGGCAAGTACACGGACCCCGAGTTCGACAAGCTCGTCGACCAGGCCAACGCCGAGTCCGACATCGGCAAGGCCGTCGAGACCTTCCAGCGGGCCGAGGAGGTCCTCCGTGACGACATGGGCGCGATCCCGCTCTGGTACCAGAACGGCAGCGCGGGCTACTCGGAGCGCGTCTCCGGCGTGATGCTCAACCCCTTCAGCGTCCCGGTCTACGACCAGATCAAGGTCAACTGACGCAGCGCGTCGGCGTACGGCCCGGCCCGGCGTTCCCCCAGGCGCCGGGCCGTACGCCTACCCCACACCCCCGGAGCACCTCATGGGTCGTTATGTGATCCGGCGTCTGCTGCAGATGATCCCGGTCTTCATCGGCGCCACCCTGCTGATCTTCCTGATGGTGAACGTGATGGGCGACCCCATCGCGGGCCTCTGCGGCGACCGCGCCTGCGATCCCGCGACCGCCGCCCAGCTGGAGAAGGAGTTCGGCCTCGACAAGCCCGTCTGGCAGCAATACCTGACCTACATGGGCAACCTCTTCACCGGCGACTTCGGTACGGCCTTCAACGGCCAACCGGTCACCGAGCTGATGGGCAGCGCCTTCCCGGTCACCATCCGGCTCACCGTCGTGGCGATCCTCTTCGAGATCGTCATCGGCATCAGCCTCGGCGTCCTGACGGGCCTGCGGCGCGGCCGCCCCGTCGACACCACCGTCCTGCTGCTGACGCTGGTCGTCATCTCGATCCCGACCTTCGTCACCGGTCTGCTGCTCCAGCTCCTCCTCGGCGTGAAGTGGGGCTGGATCAAGCCCGCCGTCTCCTCCGAGGCCACCTTCGACGAGCTGATCGTCCCCGGCCTCGTCCTCGCCTCCGTCTCCCTCGCGTACGTCACCCGGCTCACCCGGACCTCGATCGCGGAGAACAAACGCGCCGACTACGTCCGTACCGCCGTCGCCAAGGGCCTGCCGCGCCGCCGGGTCATCACGCGCCACCTGCTGCGCAACAGCCTCATCCCCGTGGTGACCTTCATCGGCGCCGACATCGGCGCGTTGATGGGCGGCGCGATCGTCACCGAGCGGATCTTCAACATCCACGGCGTCGGCTACCAGCTCTACCAGGGCATCGTCCGGCAGAACACCCAGACCGTCGTCGGCTTCGTGACCGTCCTCGTCATCGTCTTCCTGCTGGCCAACCTCCTCGTCGACCTCCTGTACGCCGTCCTTGACCCGAGGATCCGCTATGCCTGAGCATCCTGAGCCGTTCGACGACGGGCGCGCCATCGACCACACGGGGGCGGGCGGCGCCACGGACCTCGCCATGGAGGAGGGCGCCTCGCTGGAGAAGACGCCCGGCGGCCCGCAGGGCACCGGCCCGGCCGGCAAGCCCCGCTCGCTCTGGTCCGACGCCTGGCACGACCTGCGGCGCAACCCGATCTTCATCGTCTCGGGCCTGATCATCCTCTTCCTCGTGGTCATCGCCATCTGGCCGTCCCTCATCGCGAGCGGCGACCCCCTCCAGTGCGACCTGTCGAAGGCCCAGGAGGGCTCCCAGCCCGGCCACCCCTTCGGCTTCAACGGCCAGGGCTGCGACGTGTACACCCGTACGGTCTACGGCGCCCGGACCTCCGTCGCCGTCGGCGTCCTCGCCACCCTCGGCGTCGCGATCCTCGGCTCCCTCCTCGGCGGCCTCGCCGGCTTCTTCGGCGGCGGCTGGGACGCGGTCCTCTCGCGGATCACCGACGTCTTCTTCGCCATCCCGGTCGTCCTCGGCGGCCTCGTCCTGCTCTCGGTCGTCACCAGCGCCACCATCTGGCCCGTCATCGGCTTCATGGTGCTGCTGGGCTGGCCGCAGATCTCCCGCATCGCCCGCGGCTCGGTCATCACCGCCAAGCAGAACGACTACGTGCAGGCGGCCCGGGCGCTCGGCGCCTCCAACTCCCGCATGCTGCTCCGGCACATCGCGCCCAACGCCGTCGCACCGGTCATCGTCGTGGCGACCATCGCCCTCGGCACGTACATCTCGCTCGAAGCGACCCTGTCGTACCTCGGCGTCGGGCTGAAGCCCCCCACCGTCTCCTGGGGCATCGACATCTCCTCGGCCTCGCAGTACATCCGCAACGCCCCGCACATGCTGCTCTGGCCCGCAGGCGCGCTCGCGATCACCGTGCTCGCGTTCATCATGCTCGGCGACGCGGTGCGCGACGCCCTCGACCCGAAGCTGAGGTAGGCGCCCATGCTGCTCGAAGTGCGCGATCTGCACGTGGAGTTCCACACCCGGGACGGCGTGGCCAAGGCGGTCAACGGGGTCAGCTACTCGGTCGACGCGGGCGAGACCCTGGCCGTCCTCGGCGAGTCCGGCTCCGGCAAGTCCGTCACCGCCCAGGCCGTCATGGGCATCCTCGACATCCCGCCGGGCAGGATCACCGGCGGCGAGATCCTCTTCCAGGGCCGGGACCTGCTGACGCTCAAGGAGGAGGAGCGGCGCCAGGTCCGGGGCGCGAAGATGGCGATGATCTTCCAGGACGCGCTGTCCTCCCTCAACCCCGTGATCAGCGTCGGGGACCAGCTCGGCGAGATGTTCCAGGTCCACCAGGGCATGTCCCGCAAGGACTCCCGGGCCAAGGCCGTCGAGCTGATGGACCGGGTCCGCATCCCGGCCGCCAAGGAGCGCGTCGGGCAGTATCCGCACCAGTTCTCCGGCGGTATGCGCCAGCGCATCATGATCGCGATGGCGCTCTCCCTCGAGCCCGACCTGATCATCGCGGACGAGCCGACGACCGCCCTCGACGTCACCGTCCAGGCCCAGGTCATGGACCTCCTCGCCGAGCTCCAGCGCGAACTCGACATGGGCCTCATCCTCATCACCCACGACCTCGGCGTCGTCGCCGACGTCGCCGACAGGATCGCCGTGATGTACGCGGGCCGGATCGTCGAGACCGCGCCCGTCCACGAGATCTACAAGGCACCCGCCCACCCCTACACCCGGGGCCTGCTCGACTCGATCCCGCGCCTGGACCAGAAGGGCCAGGAGCTGTACGCGATCAAGGGCCTGCCCCCGAACCTGCTGGCCATCCCGCCCGGCTGCGCCTTCAACCCGCGCTGCCCCCTGGCCAGGGACGTCTGCCGCACCGACGAGCCGCCGTTGTACGAAGTGTCGGAGGAACGCCGCAGCGCGTGCCACTTCTGGCAGGAGGCCCTCCGTGGCTGAGCCGATTCTCCAGGTCCGCGACCTGTACAAGCACTACCCGCTGACCCGGGGCGTCGTGTTCAAGAAGCAGGTCGGCGCGGTCAAGGCCGTCGACGGCGTCGACTTCGACCTGGCGGCGGGGGAGACCCTCGGCATCGTGGGCGAGTCCGGCTGCGGCAAGTCGACCGTCGCGAAGATGCTGGTCAACCTGGAGCGCCCGACCTCCGGAACGATCCGCTACAAGGGCGAGGACATCGCCGCGCTGTCGCCGCGCGCCCTGCGGGCCGTCCGCCGCAACATCCAGATGGTCTTCCAGGACCCGTACACCTCGCTCAACCCCCGGATGACGGTCGGTGACATCATCGGGGAGCCGTACGAGATCCATCCCGAGGTCGCCCCGAAGGGCGACCGGCGGCGGAAGGTCCAGGACCTCCTCGACGTCGTCGGCCTCAACCCGGAGTACATCAACCGCTATCCGCACCAGTTCTCCGGCGGCCAGCGGCAGCGCATCGGCATCGCGCGCGGCCTCGCGCTCCAGCCGGAGATCATCGTTGCGGACGAGCCGGTCTCGGCCCTCGACGTCTCCGTCCAGGCCCAGGTCGTCAACCTCCTGGAGAAGCTCCAGAGCGAGTTCTCGCTCAGTTACGTCTTCATCGCCCACGACCTGTCCATCGTCCGCCACATCTCCGACCGTGTCGGCGTCATGTACCTGGGCCGGATCGTCGAGATCGGCACCGACAGCGAGATCTACGACCACCCCACGCACCCCTACACCCAGGCCCTGCTGTCGGCGGTCCCGGTGCCCGACCCGGACGCGCGGGCGCACCGCGAGCGGATCATCCTCAGCGGCGACGTGCCCTCGCCCGCCAACATCCCCTCCGGCTGCCGCTTCCGCACCCGCTGCTGGAAGGCGCAGGAGCGCTGCGCGCTCGAAGTCCCGGCGCTGGCGGTCCCGGCGGTCTTCCGGCTCACGGACACCCCGGCGAAGCACGACTCGGCGTGCCACTTCGCGGAGGAGAAGCACGTGGTCCCGACGGAGGAGGGGCGGGAGGGGCCGGGAGGCGCCAAGTAGCGGGCGCATGTCCGAGCAAATCATCGTCAAACGTGTTAACGCACAGGCAACTTGACCGACCCGGATCCGATATACGAACGCGCCAAGCTCGACAGCGTACGGCCGTGCGGGTGCCGTAGGCCGGCCGGAGCGCGCCATGTCGCCCCGGCCGGCCGCCACCACCCTCGACTTGCCGGTCGAATATGCGGAACCGCTTGTTTCGGTCCGTGGTAGCGGTGAGTATCGGCTCCGTGACAGTGACACGACCGGCACGTCTCACCGGCGCCGCGCTGTGCGGCGCGCTCGCGCTCGTCATCGTCGTCTGGCTCCTGCGGGACCTCGCGGCCTTCGGCTCACCCGCCGAACTCGGCTGGTACTGGGCCGGGGACCCCACCTTCCTGCTCCGGAGCAGGTCCGCCACCTCCCTGCTCGACCCGCTCCTGCTCGTCGCCTACGCGGCCACCGCGATCGCCGCGCTCCGCTCGTCGCTCGCCGCCCCCGCGCTCGCCACGGCAGGCGCCGTCACGCTCGCCCTGCGGCTGCCCGGTCTCTGGGCCACCGGCGTCGAGGCGCTCGTCACGACCCTCCTCACGCTCGCCCTCGCCGCCGGTCTCGTCGTCACCGCCGTCGCGGGCCGCCGCCCGGCGGACGACCTCCCTCCCGCCAGGCCCCGTACGGGCCCCGCGCTCGCTGCCGGGGTCCTGTGCGCCGGGGCCGGGGTCGCCTGGGCAGCCTGGGAGGTGCACTGGGGGCGGGCGTTGCCGGTCGAGGCGACCGTCGACCGGTTCACCGGTGGCCGCTCGCTCCTCCTGCCCGCGCTCGCGGTTCCCCCGGCCTGGCTGAACGTCATGCTCGCCGTTCTTTTTCTGACGGCCGCCGGCAGCGCCTTCGCCCGCGCCCCGCACGCCCGGCCCCTCGGCCTGCTCGCCGGGCTGCTCCTGACGGGCTGGGGGTTCGCCGGGGTCTGTGCCGCCTTACGGTTCGGCTGGGGCGAGCACCTCGCCGCGCTGGACGGCGACGGCCGGCTCGCCCTCGCCACCTCGGCGTACGGGCTGCTCGCGGGGGCCGCCGTGCTCGTCCTGTGCTCCGTGCGCGGCGCACCCCACGCCACGGGCCGTCACCCGGTGGCCGCGCTGCCGCCCGCCCCGCCGCACCCCCGTCCGCCCGGCTGGTGAGCTCGACTAGCGGTCGAGGCCCAGCGCGCGCTTGAGGAAGTCCACCTGAAGCAGCAGCAGGTTCTCCGCCACCTGTTCCTGCGGGGTGATGTGGGTGACGCCCGTCAGCGGCAGTACCTCGTGGGGCCGCCCCGCCGCGAGCAGCGCCGAGGAGAGCCGCAGTGTGTGGGCCACCACCACATTGTCATCGGCGAGGCCGTGAATGATCATCATCGGCCGGGCCGGCTCCTCCGGCGCCGACAGACCGTCGTCGGTCACCAGCGAGTTCGCCGCGTACACCTCCGGGCTCTCCTGCGGTGTCCCGAGGTACCGCTCGGTGTAGTGGGTGTCGTACAGCCGGAAGTCCGTCACCGGTGCCCCCGCGACCGCCGCGTGGAAGACGTCGGGCCGCCGCAGCACGCCGAGCGCGGCGAGATAACCGCCGTACGACCAGCCCCGGATCGCCACCCGGTCCAGATCGAGCGGGAAGTCCTTCGCCAGCGCGTGCAGCGCCTCGATCTGGTCGTCGAGAGTCGGCGTCAGATCGTTCTTGATCGCCTTCTCCCACGCCGGTGACCGGCCCGGCGTACCCCGCCCGTCCGCGACGATCACGGCGAAGCCCTGGTCGGCGAACCACTGCGACGTCAGGTGCGGGTTGTGCGCGGCGACCACCCGCTGGCCGTGCGGACCGCCGTACGGATCCATCAGCACCGGAAGAGGCCCGTCGCCCTCCGCGTACCCGGAAGGGAGCAGCACGGCGCACGGAATCCGCCGTGCGCCCCCCTCGACGAGTCGCACGCCCGCCGACAGCACCGGCGTCTCCGCGTGGGAGCCGACCACCGCCACCTGCTCGCCGTCCCGCAGCACCCGCGCCACACTCCCCGGCGCGTCCGGCCGGGCCGAGACCAGCACCGTCACCCCTCCGCCGCGCACCGCCGAGTGCACCCCTACGCCCTCCGAGACGCGCTCCACGCCCCGCTCGCTCACCCGGTACACATGGATCTCGCCGGTCTCCGGCTCCGTCCGCTCCTCACCCGCCGAGGCCGACACCAGGACGTCGTCCTCCCCGATGTCGAGCACGCTTCTGAGCTGCAGTGCCGCACCCGTCAGCGCCCGGTCCCCGACCGCGAGCACGCGCGCCCCGCCCTCGCCCGCCCGTCGCCCACCGCCACCCTTCTGCGGATGCGCTTCGCGCGCTTGATCTTCGATCCGTACGAGACGTCCGCCCGGAGCCCACGCCGGCACCCCCGGCAGCAGCTCCAGCCACACCGGGTCCTCGTCCGCGTGCACCGTCCGCGTCGCCCCGGTCGCCGGGTCCACGGCCAGATGCAGCTGGGTCCGCTGGTCACGCGCCTGCACGAGCAGCAGCGGCGCCCCGTCCCCCGACCAGTGCACCCGGGCCAGATACGGATACCGTTCCCGGTCCCACTCGACCTCGGTCCGCTCGCCGGCCAGATCCACCACGTACAGCCGCACCTCCGCGTTCGGCGTCCCCGCCGCCGGATACGGCACCACCTGAGGTTCCCGCTCCGGATGCGCGGGATCGGCGATCCACCACCGTCGTACCGGCCGGTCATGGGCGCGTGCCACCAGCAGACGGTCCGAATCGGGCGACCACCAGAACCCCCGCGACCTGCCCATCTCCTCCGCCGCGACGAACTCCGCGAGCCCGTACGTCGTGTGGGCGTCCTCCGGCTCCGCGAGCGCCCGGTCACCCTCCCCGTCCGCGCCCGTCACCCGCAGCGCGCCGCCCACCACATAGGCGACGAGCCGCCCGTCCGGCGACGGCCGGGGGTCGATCACCGGCCCGGGCACCGGGAGTTCCCGCGCGGTCCCCGCCCGCAGCTCCGCCGCGAACAGCCGCCCCGACAGCGCGAAAGCGGCCAACTCCACGGCCGCGTCCACCGCGTACGCCACGATCCCGCCCGACCCCTCACGGCTCCGCTCCCGCCGCGCCCGCTCCTCGGCCGACAACTCCTCGGCCGCGCCCGCGAGCAGCGTCTCCGGGTCCGCGGCGAGCCGCTCCCGCGGCCCGGTGTCCCGGGGCAGGTCCAGGACCCACAGTCCGTGCGAGCGGTCCGTCCCGGACGACGAGCGGACGAACACGACGCGTTCGCCGTCCGGCGAGACCGTGAACGTACGCGGGGCGCCGAGGGTGAAGCGCTGGGTCCGGGCGTACTGGCGAGGGAACGAGAGCGGGTACGACGGCAGTTGCGTGGAGGTCATACGACCGAAACTAGCGCCGTGCGCCCCCCATGTGCCTCCGTACACCATCAATGCGGTGCCACACATAGTTATGATCGGTAGCTGTGGGTGGGTAGGGAAGAACTGACACCTGGCACATGCTCGCCGACCTGACCGTCCGAATATCCGACCGAAGAAGTGTGGAGGTGAACCGCCGTGGCACTCTCGATTTCGGCGGTGGTGCTGCTGGCGATCGTCGTCTTCCTGCTGATCCGGAAATCCGGACTGAAGGCTGGACACGCGGCGGTCTGCGCGCTCCTCGGGTTCTATCTCGCGAGCTCGTCCATCGCCCCGTCCATCAGCACGCTCACCACGAACGTGGCGGGCATGATCGGCGGCCTCAAGTTCTGAGCCCCCGCGCTCGGGGGTGTCCGGCGGTCCCCGGCCCGCCTCGTAGGGTGGGGCCATGACGGTTCTCCCAGCCCGTCGTCTGCTCCTGGTGCACGCGCACCCCGACGACGAGTCGATCAACAACGGCGCCACCATGGCCAGGTACGCGGCCGAGGGCGCCCAGGTCACGCTCGTGACCTGCACGCGCGGCGAGGAGGGCGAGGTCATCCCGCCCGAGCTCGCCCACCTCGCGCCCGACCGGGAGGACCGGCTCGGACCCCATCGCGTCGGCGAGCTCGCCGACGCGATGAAGGAGCTGGGCGTCACCGACCACCGCTTCCTCGGCGGCCCCGGCCGCTTCCGCGACTCCGGGATGATGGGCGTCGAGCAGAACCGGCGCGAGAACGCCTTCTGGAACACGGACGTCGACACCGCCGCCCCGTATCTGGTGGAGATCATCCGCGAGACCCGCCCGCAGGTCATGGTCACCTACGACCCCGACGGCGGCTACGGACACCCCGACCACATCCAGGCCCACCGCGTCGCCATGCGCGCCGCCGAGCTGGCCGAGGACGCCGCCTACCGCCCCGACCTCGGCCCGGCCCACACGATCGCGAAGATCTACTGGAACCGTGTCCCCCGTCCGCTCGCCGAGGCCGCGTTCGGCCGGCTGCGCGCCGAGGGCGCCGGGTTCCCCGGCATCGCGGACATCGACGACGTACCGGGCGTGGTGGACGAGGACCTGATCACCGCCGAGATCGACGGCGAGACCGCCTGGGCGGCCCGCAAGGCCGCCGCGATGCGCGCCCACGCCACCCAAATCGCCGTCGAGGGAACCTTCTTCGCGCTCTCGAACGATCTGGGACAACCCATCCTCACCACGGAGCACTACCAGTTGGTCAGGGGCACGCCGGGCGCGCCGGAGGGCGTGCGCGAGACGGACCTCTTCGCAGGCATCACGAGTGAGGACGGCGAGTGAACCTCCGCATCGTCTGGTACGTCGTCCTCCTCGTCCTCGGCGCCCTCGTCGGTGTCGCGGGCTCGTTCGTCCAAAACGCCTGGTTCCCCGGCGGGTTGATCCTCGCCCTCCTCGCCGCCGCGGCCGTCTTCTACGGCGGTCTGCGGGCCACCGACACCCAGCTCGGGATCGTGGTCCCCGGGGCGGGCTGGCTCGGCGCCGTCGTGCTGCTCAGCCTCGGACGCCCGGAAGGCGACGGGGTCTTCGGCGGCGGTGCCGCCGAGATGATCTACCTGCTCGGCGGCATGGCGATCGCTGTGATGTGTGCCACGATGTCGCGGCCCGCCCGACCGGCCCCGTGAACAGGGTGACTTGAGAGGAGCTTCGGTGAAGGGCTGCCCCGACTTCGGCCGGATTGCCCCGTACTGGATCCCCCGCCGCCGGGTGCCTGCGGGCGACGGCCAGTATGGTGGTGCGCGCCGCCGAGCCGCCCGGGTACACGTGCACCAGCAAGAGCGGGCGGTGGAGCCAACCGGGAGAACCTGCTTTGAGTCGTGAAACTGGTCGAGAGACTGACAGTTCGTCCTCCGGCGCCCAGGGGCGCGGTGGAGCCGCGTACCCGTCCGGTACGCCGCCGTACGGATCCCGCCAGTATCCGTCGCTCCACCCCCTGCAGGACGGGTCCGACGAGACGGCCGGTGCCGCCGCCGCGCCGCCCGCTCCTCCGCAGCCGGAAGAGCCGAAGACCGAGACCACGCTGACCACCCGCATCCGGATCAACATCCCGGGTTCGCGGCCGATCCCGCCCGTGGTCGTCCGCAAGCCGGTCGGCGACGCCTCCTCGGACTCCGTGCCCGCTCCGGCCTCCGAGGCGCCGGCACCGGCCCCCGCGCCGGAGGCCGCGGCCGCTCCGGCGCCCGCTCAGGCCGAGCCGCCCAAGGCCGAGGACAAGCCGACGAGCGACTGGTTCGCCCCGCGCAAGTCGGCCACGCCCGACGCGCCTGCGGCCCCGGCTCCCTCCGCGGGGCCCTCCACGGCTCCTCCCGCCGGTCCTTCCGCCCCGGCCGGGAAGTCGGGCCTGTCCCAGCTCTCCGAGCCCGGCGCGCCGCGCCCCGGCGCGCCCGGACGGGGCTCGGGTCCGGGTGCCTCGGGCCCGGGACGCACGCCTCCGGCGGGCGTACGGCCCCCGGCGACGGGCGGCCAGCCGCGCGGCGCCGGTTTCGCCGGTCCCGCGACGGGCGGCATCCCGAGGGTCGGCGGCGCGTCGATCTCGGCCACGCCCGCGTCCGGTACGCCGATGTTCCTCGCGACCCCGCCGCAGGACGAGGCCGCGTACGGCCCCGACGGCGCCCCCTACTCCCAGGGCCCCGCAGCCCCGAACGGCCCGACGACGGGCCCCGTGACGGGCAACAGCACCATGGGCGGCGCGCCTATGGGTGGGCGACCCATGGGTGGTGGCCCCACGGCGGGCAACCCGCTGGCAGGCGCCGGACCCATGGCTGGCAACCCGCTGGCGGTCGGCGACCCCCTGACGGGTGGGCCGTCGAACCCCGGTGACCCCCTGGCCGGCACCGCGCCGACCGCCGGTGACCCCTTCGGGGGAGGCCCGCGGATGTCGGACGACACCGCCGTCCTCACGCCCCAGAACCCCGGCCCGGGCGCCCCCGGCCCCGGACAGGCCCCGCCCGGTGGCGGCCACGTCTCCGGGGACACGCTCACCAGCGGCATCCCGGTCGTCCCCTCGGGCCCGGACCTGACGCCCCGGGCCCAGGACCGAGGATTCTCGACCCCCGAGTACGTCGGCGGCGCCCCGGCCGAGCCGCGCCCCGCGCCCTCGTCCCCCGCCCCCGCCTCCTCGTCCCGCTCCTCCGCCCCGCCGAAGAAGGGCCGCTCCAAGCTGGTCCTCGTCGGTGCCGGCGTCTTCGGCCTCGCCGGTGTCGCCTACGGCGCCGGGCTGCTCCTCAACCACTCCGACGTCCCCAAGGGCACGACCGTCCTCGGCGTGGACATCGGCGGCGGTACGAAGGAGGAGGGCGTCAACAAGCTGGAGGCCGCCCTCGGCAAGCGCGCCCACGCGCCCCTCAAGCTCAACGTCGGCGGCAAGACGGTCGAGCTCGCCCCGGACAAGGCCGGTCTCTCCCTGGACAGCCAGGAGACCGTCCGCGCCGCGGCGGGCAGCGACTACAACCCCGTCTCCGTGATCGGCTCCCTCTTCGGCGGCGAGCGGGTCGCCGAGCCGAAGCTCCCGGTCGACGAGGAGAAGCTGGCCGTCGCCCTGACCGACGTGGCCGGCGCCTCCGGCTCCGCCACCGAGGGCACAATCAAGTTCTCCCCCGGCAAGGTCACCGCCGTGGAGGGCAAGCCGGGCAAGGGCCTGGACGTCGCCCGTTCGATGCTCTTCGTCAAGGACGCGTACCGCGCCCAGGTCGAGACGGGCAAGGCGAAGCCGGTCGAGCTGCCCGTCGTCACCCGCGAGCCCACGATCACCAAGGCCGAGCTGGACCGGGCGATGAGGGAGTTCGCCCAGCCCGCGATGTCCGACGTGATCCTGATCAAGGCGGGGTCCAAGGAGATCAAGTTCGGCCCGGCGCGCTCGCTCCCGCAGATCCTCTCCATGAAGCCCGTCAACGGCCGCCTGGTGGAGGTCTACGACAAGAAGGCGATCGAGCGGCTCCTCGACGGCGTCTTCGACGGCATCATGATCACCAAGGCCGACGGCAAGAAGCACCAGGTCTCCGCCGACGACGTGGCGTTCGTCATGCGCGACGCCCTGATGGGCAAGACCCTGGCCGAGCGGACGAAGACGATCGACCTCAGCGGCCAGGGCTGACGAGGGCCGGACGACCGACGTACGCGCGAAGGGCCCGTCCCACCGGTGGAGACCGGCGGGACGGGCCCTTCGGCCGTCCACCGTCAGTCGCGGCGGTACTGCGCCGGCGAGCCCTTGGTCGCCGGGTCCTCGTACGAGCCCGCCTTCCCGCGGTCCACGTGGAAGGTGGTCAGCGTGGAGACGGGCGACGCCGGGTCGCGGCGGTCGCCGATCACCCGCATGTGCGCGCTGAAGCGCTGCGGGGTGACCTCGTAGACGTCGTAGCCGTAGCGGTTGCCCTCGAAGTACTTCAGGTGCGGGTTGGCCGCCCCCATGACAGGCCCGTTCGTGGCGTTCCAGCTCGCCGAGTAGGCGCCCGAGGTCACCGAGTGCGCCGTGAACTCCGTACCGATGACGGGGGAGGAGACGTCGTCGAAGTCGGGCCGGATGTCGTCGACGAACGCCGAGTGCCAGTCGCCGGTGATGACGACCAGGTCCTCCATGCCCGTGCTGTGCACATGGCCGAGGATCTCCTTGCGCTCGGCGCGGAAGCCGTCCCACTGGTCGGTGAACATGTACGAGCCGCCGGGACGGCCCCGGAGCTGGCTGAGCATGATCGAGTTGGCCCACACGTGCCAGGTGTCGGGGGCGCCGTCGATGTTCTTCTTCAGCCAGTTCTTCTGCCCGGCGCCGAGGATCGTGCCGTCGGCGAGGTTCTGGGCCGAGCGGTACGAGCGCAGGTCGAGGACGCTCAGCTCCAGCAGGTCGCCCCAGCGGCGCACGCGGTGGATCTCCGGGTCCGGCAGCGCGGTCCTGGTCCCGGCACCGCCGTCGCGGTGCGGCATGTTCTCGTACCAGGCCTGGTACGCGGCCGCCCTCCGCTGCATGAACGGCGCGCCGCCGCCCGTACCGGAGTAGTCGTTGACGACCTCGTGGTCGTCCCAGGTCAGGAACCACGGGTGGGCCGCGTGCGCCTCGCGCAGGGAGGCGTCGCCCTTGTAGAGCGCGTGCCGGCGACGGTAGTCGGCCACGGTGAAGACCCCCGGGCCCTCGTGGTCGCGGACGTGGTCGGCGGGGACGCCGCCGACCTGACCGTGCTCGTAGATGTAGTCGCCGAGGTGGACGACGAAGTCGACGTTCTCGCGGGCGATGCCCCGGTGGGCCGCGTAGAAACCGTCGTGGAACGCCTGGCAGTTGGCGGCGGCGAAGCGGACCGAGGCGATGCTGCCGACGGGCGCGGTCTTCGTACGGCCGATCCGGCTCCGCCTGCCCAGCGCCTTGAAGGCGTACCAGTAGTGGATGCCCGGACGCAGCCCGGAGACCGGGACGTGCACGCTGTGGCCGAGCGTCGCGGAGGCGGGCACGGAGCCGCTCGCGACGATGTTCCGCAGCTGGGGGTCGGTGGAGACGAACCACTCGACCTCGACGATCTCACTCAGCTTCTGCTCGGCGGCCAGCGGCTCGGGGGCGAGCCGCGTCCACAGCACGACGCTGTCGGGCTGCGGGTCGCCCGAGGCGACGCCGAGGGTGAACGGCGCCGGGTCGTAGTCGGCGCCGAGCGCCTGGGCGGCCTCCAGGGCCTGCGCGGGCGACAGTCCGGCGGAGAGCGGCCAGACGAGGTTCAGGGCGCCGGCGGCTCCGGCCGCCTTGAGCAGATCGCGGCGGTTGAGCCTGGTCACTTGAGTCCCCCCGTGGCGTGCAGCGTGAGCGATATGGCGTCGGCGTACCCGTCGTTGGACGTTCCGCTGCCGGTGCGCGTGAAGACGAGCAGCACCCGCGCGGAGCGCGCGGTACGCGGCACCCTCGCGGTCGCGCTGCGCTCCAGGAGCGCGGTACGGGACAGCCGCTCGGCGGCCGTCACCGGTCCGAGCACGGAGAGGGCCACCGGGGTGCCCTGGGCGTCGCGGAACTCCACGGACAGCCGGGCGCCGTCCTCCTGCGCCGCGTACCCGCCGAGCCATCCGGCGAGCGTGTAGCTCACCTGCCCGGCGTCGATGTGCAGCCACCCCGTGGAGCCGTTCCGGGGCAGGGCGATGTCCTGGACGAGCGCGGTACGGGGGCTGTTGCCGCCGGAGAAGAACCGGCTCCCACGACTGGCGGGCCCGGGGTCACCGGCCCCGGGGTAACCGTTCCCCAGGGCGTACGAGATGAGCGCGGGCGCCCCTTCGGCCACCACCCACCCGGTCACCTCGGTGACGGGGGCGGCGGACCCGCCGGGTCCGCTCTCCGCGTCGCCGTTGACTACGAGATTCACTCGAGCCTCCTCGATCAAGCGCTGTGGTTCGTCCACATGGCGCATGTATCGCAGCAGTCAGGAGTGAACTCTTGAAGGCCAGTTGGGGAACGGGGGCCGGGAGTTGTACAGACAACTCTCGGGTAGTGCGGGGTCACCATGCCCCGCCGCACTCGGCTCGGGGCACCCCTGGCCCCCTAGTTCGGGGCACCCCTGGCCCCCTAGTTCAGCAGGGCGCGCGCCGCCTGGGCCCTGTTGCGGATCGAGGCTGCCGCGCTCGGTTCGACCGCGTCCACGACCGAGGCGTACGCCTCCATCTCCGCCGCCCCCGCCTGGAAGTCGCCCCGCTGCACCAGCAGCTCCGCGTGCTCGTAGCGCAGCCGGGCCGGGTGGGAGGGGAGGAGCAGGGACAGCTCCACCGCCCACAGCGCCACGCTCGACCGTTCCGGGCGGGGGGCCGCCCAGGCGCGGATGTTGTTCAGGATGCGCAGGACGATGTCCAGCGGGTCCGTCGGGCGCAGCATCGACGGCTCAAGAGGCTCGCCCGTCGCGCCCGCGACCAGCAGCTCCGCGTCCACACCGGTCATCGGCCTGCCGCCCGCGAAGGGGTCCGCGAAGACCTGGGCCGCCGGGTCGCCGAAGCCGATCACGAAGTGGCCCGGCAGCCCGAGGCCGTACACGGGGGCGCCCGCCCGCCGTGCCACCTCCATCCAGACCACGGACAGCAGGATCGGGAGCCCACGGCGCCGCCGAAGCACCTCGTGCAGCAGCGAGGACTCCAGGCGCTGGTAGTCGGCCGGAACGCCCTGGAAGCCGTACCGCCCGCCGAGCAGCCGGGCCAGCGCGGCCACCCAGTCCGCCGGGTCGTGCACGCCGTACGGCAGCTCTCCGGCCAGCCGGTCGAGCTCGATCTCCGCCTCGTCCAGGTCGGCCTCGGTCAGGCCGTCGTCCGCCACCGCCCCGATCAGCAGACAGAGCCGTGCGAGGTCCGGACGCCGCGAACGGGCCTCCTCCGCGAACTCCCGCCGCCATTCGGTCACGCCGGTCACGCCGGTCTCCTCCCTCACGCCTCCGCCGGTCGGTAGTGGTGGTAGTGGTGATGGACCGCGAAGCCCATGGCCTCGTACATCGCCCGCGCCCCGTCGTTGTCCGACTCCACCTGGAGCCAGGCCGCCGACGCGCCCTCGTCGAGGGCCTGCCGGGCGAGCGCCGCCATCACGGCCGTGGCAAGACCCTGGCGCCGGTACGCGGGGTCGACCTCCACCGCCAAGAACCCGGCCCAGCGGCCGTCGACCACACACCGACCGATCGCCGCCGGTATGTCTTCCGTGCCCGGTACGGATGCGAACCACACACTCGGGCCGCTGGACAGGACGCGCAGCACATGGGGCCCGACCACACCTGCCCGGTTGTAGCGGCGCAGCCACGACTCGTCCACGCTCCGTGCGAGCCGGACCCGCGAGACGTCCGCGTCCAGGTCACCGACCGGGGCGAGCCCTGCGACCCGTACCTCCGCCGTGACCTCCGGCCGCCAGCCGTGCCGCTCAAGATCCGCGCAGAGGAGTTCCTGCGTGCCCGCCGCGCCCGTCGCCGTCTGTACGTACGGAGTGAGGTCCCGCTCGCCGTACCACCCGCGGACGCGCGCCAGCGCGGCGTCCAGCGGCAGTCCGGGGTCACCGAGCGGCAGCACCGAGTTGGCCCGCCGGGTGAACCCGCCCGCGGCCCGCAGCGTCCACTCGCCCAGCGCCTCGCTCTCCGCCGGCTGCCACGCGCGCGCCGTCGCCCGCGCCAGCTCCTCGAAGGAGGCGGCCGGACCGCGCCTGCGGGCCGGGGCGGCGGGCACGACCTTGCCCGCGACCAGGGCGGATTCCGCGATCCGGACAGCCTCACCCGTCCGTCGTGTGATCAAGACCACACCCTGATCCCAGGATGTGAGAACTCCTACCGCGTCGGTGAATTTCCCACCCGGGTCACCCGCCTCCGTCACATACCGAACTGAGACACGTTTTCCCACGTCAGCGCGGGTAATACACACCTCAAGGCGCCCTCCAGCGGTGAATTCCACAGCTTCTCCGCCCCTCCTGTTCGGATCGTCCCCAAGAACGGAGATACTAGGGGCGGGCATCGACGACGCCGCGCTCCCGCGCAGACCAGCCCTACCGAGGAGGAACGACAGCGTGACCTACGTCATCGCGCAGCCTTGTGTCGACGTCAAGGACAAGGCATGCATCGAGGAGTGCCCCGTCGACTGCATCTACGAGGGCTCCCGGTCCTTGTACATCCACCCGGACGAATGCGTCGACTGTGGTGCTTGTGAGCCGGTGTGCCCGGTCGAGGCCATCTTCTACGAGGACGACACCCCGGAGGAGTGGAAGGACTACTACAAGGCGAACGTCGAGTTCTTCGACGAGCTCGGTTCGCCCGGTGGTGCCTCCAAGCTCGGCCTGATCGAGCGCGACCACCCCTTCATCGCCGCCCTGCCGCCGCAGAACGGCTGATCGAACCGTCCTCGGTCCCGTACAGCCTCGCCCACCGGCGCGCTGTACGGGACCGACGCGTTTGTCGACGCGACTTTTCGTACGTACGAGGAAGTGAGCCAACTCGTGAGCGCAGTCTCGGGCGCAGTCTCTTCGCGCCTCCCCGCCTTCCCCTGGGACAAGCTGGAGCCGTACAAGAAGACGGCGGTGGCCCACCCGGACGGCATCGTGGACCTCTCCGTGGGGACCCCGGTCGACCCCGTCCCGGAGCTGATCCAGCGTGCGCTGGTCGCGGCGGCGGACTCGCCCGGCTATCCGACGGTCTGGGGCACGACCGAGCTGCGGGACGCGCTCACCGGCTGGTGCGAGCGGCGCCTCGGCGCGGTCGCCCTCACCCACCACAACGTGCTGCCGGTCGTCGGCTCCAAGGAACTCGTCGCCTGGCTGCCGACGCAGCTCGGCCTCGGCGCCGGTGACCAGGTCGCCTACCCGCGCCTCGCCTACCCGACGTACGAGGTCGGCGCCCGGCTCTGCGGCGCGGAGCCCGTCGTCTACGACGATCCCGTCGCCGACCTCGACCCGGCCGGGGTCAAGCTCCTCTGGCTGAACTCGCCCTCCAACCCCACCGGCAAGGTCCTCGGCAAGGACGAGCTGACCCGGATCGTGGCCTGGGCGCGCGAGCACGGCATCCTCGTCTTCTCCGACGAGTGCTACCTGGAGCTGGGCTGGGAGGCCGACCCGGTCTCCGTGCTGCACCCGGACGTCTGCGGCGGTACGTACGAGGGCATCGTCGCCGTCCACTCGCTCTCCAAGCGCTCCAACCTGGCCGGCTACCGCGCCGCGTTCATCGCGGGCGACGCGACCGTCCTCGGCGAGCTGCTCCAGATCCGTAAGCACGGCGGCATGATGACGGCCGCCCCGGTGCAGGCCGCCACGGTCGTCGCTCTCGGCGACGACGCGCACGTCGCCGAGCAGCGCGAGCGGTACGCGGCCCGGCGCGCGGCGCTGCGGACGGCGCTGGAGGCACACGGCTTCCGCATCGAGCACAGCGAGGCGAGCCTCTACCTGTGGGCGACCCGCGACGAGCCCTGCTGGGAGACCGTGGCGTACCTGGCCGACAAGGGCATCCTGGTCGCGCCCGGGGACTTCTACGGGACGGCGGGGGAGCGGTTCGTCCGCGTGGCCTTCACGGCGACGGACGAGCGGGTCGAGGCGGCGGTCAAGCGCCTGGCCGCCTGACGGTCGTACGGACACGAGAGGGCCCGGGGAGCGGCACGCTCCCCGGGCCCTTTCCCGTACCGGTGCTGGAGTTACCGGTACGGGGGTTCAGTCGGCGCCCGGCCGACGGCCAGGCGCCGGTCGGCCGCCGATCAGCCGCCGAGCGGGAGACCGCCCAGCGACGGGACGCCGCCGGTCGGGAGGCCCTGGCCGAGGGCGCCGGTCGACGGGGCGCTCTCGGTGGCCGCGCCCGCGGTCTCGCCGAGGACCTCGCCCGTGCTGCCGGCGGTCTCGCCCGCGACCTTCTGCGCGGCCGGGGTGGCGGTCTTGCCCGCCGCGCCCACGGTCTTGCCGGCGGCCGGGACGGCCTTGCCGACGGCCTTGCTGCCGGTCTCGCCGACGACGCCGGTGGCGGTCTGCGAGGCGCCGTCGACCGCGGTGCCGACCCCGGCGCCGTCCAGCGAGCTGATGCCGGCGAGGGCGCCCGTGGGCGCGATGTTGTGCTCCATGGCGCTCGCGGAGCCGGCCGCACCGACCACGGGGGCTGCTCCGGCCGCGACGAGGAGGGCGGCGCGGGCGATCCGACGGGTCAGGGGGAGGGACATGGTGCTCCTTCGACGGAGAGGACGTACTGACGCCGTGCTCAACCGAGGCGGGGGAGGGGGAGGTTGCGGCGTTCGAAGGTAAAGCCCGTGCGATGCATCGCATTATCGGGTCGGGAGGAAAGCGGACGAACGCGCCGAAGATCCAAGCCCTGCTGAACCGTCACTCCCCTTGGGGCGCAAGGGGAGTGGGGGGTGAGGCGGGTCGGCCGCGGAGGGACGCCGCCGAATACCCGATCAGGTGACCCTCCGTACGCGCGCCCGACCGGCGAGCGGGCTCCCGGCCGCGTGGCCGGCCCCTACCGCTCCAGCCGGATACGCACCGTCGCCTCGTCGGCCGCGTCCGTCGCCCGGGACCGGGTCCACGTGCCCGAGGTGTCGGTCGCGCGCCAGACCTTGCCCGCGTACGCCACTTCCGCGATCCGCAGGTCGTGCGCCCGCGCCACCGCCCAGTGGGCCAGCTCCCAGCCGCGCTGGGCGTCCGTGCCCGAGGTCGCGAGGACGGGGACGGAGATCACGGCGGGGGCGGCCTGCGCGCCCGTGCCGCCGCCACCGGCGTTCCTGCCCGCGCCCGAAACCGCACCCGAACCCGTGCCCGTACCCCCGTCCGCGCCCGCCGCCGGTTTCGGGGCGGCCTTCTCGCCGAAGGCCCGTACCAGCTCCGCCCGTACCTTCACCGGGTCGCCCGGCCTTCCGGCGTCGACGGTGCTCGTCGTGCAGCGGAGGGCGGCCGCCGAGCGGCCCGTCAGTGCGGCCGCGAGCAGCGCCGCGTCCGGCTCGTGCTTCGCGTACGCCTGCGGGAATCCGCTGCGCTGCACCTTCTGGGCCGCCACCGTCAGCGGGAGCCGCGAGTATCCCGGGACCTTCGCGAGACCCTCGTAGAACTTCCGGGAGGAGTACACCGGGTCCATGATCTGCTCCGGCGTGCCCCAGCCCATCGACGGGCGCTGCTGGAACAGGCCGAGGGAGTCCCGGTCGCCGTGCTCGATGTTCCGCAGCGCGGACTCCTGGAGCGCCGTCGCCAGGGCGATCGTGACGGCCCGCTCAGGCATCCGGCGCGTGGTGCCCACGGCCGAGATGGTGGCCGCGTTCGCCGCCTGCTCGGGCGTGAATTCGTATGTGTTCTCGCCACTGCCCACCGTGCAGGTGGGCGCGCCCTTGGAGCCCGTGACATGGTGCACGGCCACATAGGCGATCAGACCGCAGAGCACGGCGAAGGCCGCCGTGTACCTGGCGAGACGGCCGCGACGGCCGGTGCGGGCAGTGTGGGGGATACGGCTGGGCTCGGACACGGGGCCCACCGTACTGGAGGCCGGGTTAGGGTCGGCACATGGCTGACAACGCTCCCCTCGACCTCACGCTGGACGGCCCCGCGCTCACCGCCGCGCTCGTCGACTTCCCCTCGGTCAGCGGGACCGAGGAGCCGCTCGCCGACGCGATCGAGCAGGCCCTGCGGACCCTGCCGCACCTCACCGTCGACCGCTTCGGCAACAACGTCGTCGCCCGGACGAACCTGGGCCACGAGGAGCGGGTGATCCTCGCCGGTCACATCGACACCGTGCCGATCGCCGACAACGTGCCCTCGCGGCTCGACGAGAACGGCATCCTGTGGGGCTGCGGCACCTCCGACATGAAGTCGGGCGTCGCCGTCCAGCTCCGGATCGCCGCCACCGTCCCCGCGCCCAACCGTGACCTGACCTTCGTCTTCTACGACCAGGAGGAGGTCGCCGCCCATCTCAACGGCCTCGGGAAGATCGCCGAGGCCCACCCCGACTGGCTGGAGGGCGACTTCGCGGTCCTCCTGGAGGGCTCCAACGCCGAGGTCGAGGGCGGCTGCCAGGGCACGCTGCGCGTCTTCCTGCGTACGGAGGGCGAACGCGCCCACTCCGCGCGCTCCTGGATGGGCTCCAACGCCATCCACTCCGCCGCCCCGATCCTCGCCCGCCTCGCCGCGTACGAGCCGCGGCGGCCGGTCATCGACGGCCTGGAGTACCACGAGGGCCTCAACGCCGTACGGATCGAGGGCGGCGTCGCCAACAACGTCATCCCCGACGCCTGCACGGTCGTCGTCAACTACCGCTACGCCCCCGACCTCACCCCTGCCGAGGCCGAGGCGCACGTGCGCGAGGTATTCGCCGACTGCGGCGTCGCCGAGTTCGTGGTCGACGACCACAGCGGTGGCGCCCTGCCGGGCCTCTCCCACCCGGCCGCCGAGGCGTTCATGAAGGCGGTCGGCGGCACGGCCCACCCCAAGTTCGGCTGGACCGACGTGGCCCGCTTCAGCGCGCTGGGCGTCCCCGCGGTCAACTACGGTCCGGGCGACCCGATCTACGCGCACAAGGTCGACGAGCACGTCGTCGTGGAGCGGATCGTCCACTGCGAGGCGCGGCTCCGCGACTGGCTCACTGCCTGACAGCCGTAATTCTGCTTTTTGTCACGTCTGTGGACCTACCCTGACCGAATCAGAAGATCAGTGGATCGGTGGAGGGAGCAGGCCATGGGTATCCCCGAGGGAGCGTCGAAGCCGGAGGAGCAGCGGCTGGGACCGGTGCTGCGGCGCCGGGACCAGGTCCAGCCGGGCACCACGGATCAGCGTCTGCTGGACACCGAGGGCGACTCGGAGTGGGTGCACACCGACCCGTGGCGGGTCATGCGCATCCAGTCCGAGTTCGTGGAGGGCTTCGGCGCCCTCGCCGAACTCCCGAGCGCGATCAGCGTCTTCGGCTCGGCGCGTACGAAGCCGGACTCGCCGGAGTACGAAGCGGGCGTGCGGCTCGGCCGCGCGCTGGTCGAGGCCGGCTTCGCGGTCATCACGGGCGGCGGCCCGGGCGCGATGGAAGCGGCGAACAAGGGCGCGCGGGACGCCAAGGGCATCTCGGTCGGCCTGGGCATCGAGCTCCCCTTCGAGCAGGGGCTCAACCCGCACGTCGACATCGGGGTGAACTTCCGCTACTTCTTCGTCCGCAAGACGATGTTCGTGAAGTACGCCCAGGGGTTCGTCGTCCTCCCCGGCGGTCTCGGCACCCTGGACGAGCTGTTCGAGGCCCTCACCCTCGTCCAGACGCGCAAGGTGACCCGCTTCCCGATCGTGCTCTTCGGTACGGAGTACTGGAAGGGCCTCGTCGACTGGCTCCGCGACTCGGTGGTCGCGGGCGGCAAGGCCTCGGAGCGGGACCTGCTCCTCTTCCACGTGACGGACGACGTGGACGAGGCGGTCGCCCTGGTCAGCAAGGAGACGGGCCGGTAAGCAGAGGATCCGGCCCGTCGGCGCCCGAGGCGCGCGGGTCCGGGGGCGGAGCCCCCGTCACGGGAAGGGGCGGGGCGGGAAAGAGCCCGCCCCGCCCCTTCCGTCCTACGCCAGCCCGCGCCGGGCGACGGCGGGCTCACGGTGCCCCGCGATCGTCGCCACCATGTCGAGCACCTGCCGAGTCTCGGCGACTTCATGCACCCGATACACCTGGGCACCGAGCCACGCCGAGACAGCGGTCGTCGCCAAGGTCCCGAGCACCCGCTCCTTCACCGGCCGGTCCAGCGTCTCGCCCACGAAGTCCTTGTTGGACAGCGACACGAGCACGGGCCACCCGGTCTCCGTCATCTCCCCGAGCCGCCGGGTCGCCTCCAGGCTGTGACGGGTGTTCTTCCCGAAGTCGTGACCCGGGTCGATCATGATCCCGTCCCGCCGTACGCCCAGGGCGACGGCCCGCTCCGCCAGGCCCACGGTCACCCGCAGGATGTCGGCCATCACGTCCTCGTACGCGATCCGGTGCGGCCGGGTCCTCGGCTCCGCGCCGCCCGCGTGGGTGCAGACGAGACCGGCGCCGTACCGCGCGGCGACCTCCGCGAGCCGGGGATCGACCCCGCCCCACGCGTCGTTGAGGACGTCCGCGCCGGCCTCGCAGACCGCCTCGCCGACGTCCGCGCGCCACGTGTCGACGCTGATGACGACCTCCGGATGCCGACGCCGTACCTCCGCCACGAAACCGACCGTGCGGCGCGCCTCCTCCTCGGCCGTGACCTCCTCGCCGGGGCCCGCCTTCACCCCGCCGACGTCGATGATGGCGGCGCCCTCGGCGACCGCCTGCTCGACGCGGGCGAGGGCGGGCTCGTCGCGGAAGGTGGCGCCCTGGTCGTAGAAGGAATCCGGGGTCCGGTTCACGATCGCCATGATCACCGGCTCGTGCGGCCCGAATTCACGCCGTCCCAAGCGCAGCATCCCTTTTGTCCTCCCTCGCGTCCGTTCGCCTGCGACCCTAACTGTCAGTGGCGCATGGCACGATCGGCACGGGACGTTTTCCACTTCGGGGAGAGGCGCGCTGGTGTTCTGGTTCTTGCTGATCGCGATGGTCGTGGTCGTCGCCGCGGTCACCCTCGCGGTGATCGGTGGCGGTGACAGCGAGGTGCTGCCCGAGGTGGCGCCCGAGCGGCTGGTGGACCCGCTTCCGGCGGCCCGGCCGGTGGACCGCGCCGACGTCGAGGCGCTCCGGCTGCCGGTGACGGCCCGGGGGTACCGGATGGCGGACGTGGACGACGTCCTCGGGCGCCTGGGCGCCGAGCTCGCCGAGCGGGACGCCCGGATCGCCGAGCTGGAGGCGGCGCTCGCGGGCGGGCACGGCAGGCCGGGCGGACACGGCGACCAGGGCCCGTCGTCCGGCCCCTCCTTCCGTAAGGACGAAGGGGCGGGGCAGTGACCGGCGAGGCGATCCCCGGTCCGGACGGGAGGCTCCGCTGCCCCTGGGGCCTGTCGACCGAGGACTACGTGGCGTACCACGACGAGGAGTGGGGCCGACCGGTCCACGGGGACGACGCGCTGTTCGAGCGGCTCTGTCTGGAGGCGTTCCAGTCCGGGCTGTCGTGGATCACGATCCTGCGCCGGCGCGAGGGCTTCCGCCGGGCCTTCGCCGGCTTCGAGATCGCCTCGGTCGCACGGTTCGGCGAGGCGGACCGGGAGCGGCTCCTCGTGGACGAGGGCATCATCCGCAACCGCGCGAAGATCGACGCGGCCATGGCCAACGCCAAGGTGCTGGCCGAGTGGGCCCCCGGTGAGCTGGACGCCTTGATCTGGTCGCACGCCCCGGACCGGGCGAGCCGCCCGGCCCCGCTGACGACCCTGGACGTACCGGCCGTGACGGACGAGTCGACGGCCCTGTCCAAGGCCTTGAAGAAGCGGGGCCTGCGCTTCATCGGCCCGACCACGGCCTACGCCCTGATGCAGGCCTGTGGCCTGGTCGACGACCACCTCAAGGACTGCGTGGCCCGGGGCACCTCCTAGGAGGCACCCCGGGGACTCACGGAGCCCGGCCCCGGCCGGGCGGCCGTCGGACGGCGTCAGAAGACGTGGACGCCGTCGGCGGCGTCGAAGGACATCTGGAACGTCGGTGCGCCGATGCCTCCCTGGCCGTTTCCGGCGTCGAGGTACAGCTCGCGGTAGTTGATCGTCCGCATGAGGTCGGGCAGGCCGTCCCCGTTCACGTCGCCGACGGTCAGCAGCTGCTCGTTGGCGGGCCAGGCGTACGGCAGCTTCGTACGGCTGCCGAAGCCGCCGCGCCCGTTGCCCGGGTACAGCCACAGCGCGCGCGAGCCGTCACGGGCGACGAGGTCCGCCCTGCCGTCCCCGGTCATGTCGCCGGGCGCCACCAGCCGGTTCATCCCGTTCCAGCCGGCGCCGAGGCTCTTACGGGCGGAGAACCACCCGCGCCCGTTGCCGGGGTACATCCAGAGCACACCGGCCGTGTCCCGGGCGACCAGGTCGCGGCGGCCGTCGCCGGTGACGTCGCCCACCGCGGCGATCTCCCGCATGGTGTTCCAGCCGCCGCCGATCTTGACGCGGCTCTTGAACCAGCCCAGGCCGTTCCCGGGATAGAGCCAGAGCACGCCGGCCTTGTCACGGGCGAAGACGTCCTCGTTCCGGTCGCCGTCGTAGTCGCCGTGCCGGACGAGCTGGGTCATCGCGTTCCAGCCGCCGCCGATCAGCCGCCCCTTCGGAGGGGTGGTGCTGCCGAAGTCGCGATACCCCGGCAGGAACCAGAGCCGGCCGTCCTCCCCGCGGTGGAGGAGGTCGGCGACCCAGTTGTTGTCCAGGTCGCCGAGCGTGCTGACGGGCGCGGGCTCCGGGCGGGCGCTGGGCGCCAGCCAGTCCATCCAGGGAACGCCGTAGGAGAGCTCGTAGTCGGTCGTGGCCACCCGGATCGAGCTGATCGTGTTGTCGAGCCTGCCGTCGAACGCGCCGCCGCCCAGATCGATCGCGCCGTTGTGCGGGCCGATGTGCAGCGAGTCCTCACCGGTGTAGTTCGGGCCCGTGGAGGCGCTCGCGTACAGACCGGAGTTGTTGACGATCGACGAGGTCCTGTCGTTCCAGGTCCCCAGGGTGGGCTGACTGGTGGAGATGATCTTCATCTCGCCCTTGAACTCCGGGTACTGGAACAGGCAGAGCTTGCCCGCCGGGCAGCGGGACGAGTCCGCCGCGGCGTTCGGCGCCGCGACGACGAGCGTGGCCAGCGAGGCCACGGTGGCGACGGCGGCGGCGAGGACGCGCCGTGCCCGAGAGGTTCCGACCATGGATCGGACTCCCTTCGATGGAGGAGTGAGGGTCGTCAGAAGACGAAGTGGGAGGAGCGGAGCAGGCCGAGCGTCCTGGGGGCCTGAAGGCCTCCGTCCGCGTTGCTCGGGTAGACCCGGAGGTACATGGCGCTCTTCCGGTCCCAGGGGTCGGTGCCCGGTGCGTGGGCGACCAGGTCGGGCCGGCCGTCGCCCGTGAGGTCGCCCAGTCCGGCCAGTTCCTTCAGCCCGTTCCAGCCGCCGTTGCCGATCAGCTTGCGGGCGCCGAAGGAGCCGCGGCCGTTGCCCGGGTAGAGCCAGAGCTTGCCGTCGGTGTCCCGGGCCACGAGGTCGGCCCGCCGGTCGGAGTTCATGTCGCCGGCGCCGACGAGTTCGTTCATGACCTTCCAGCCCGTCCCGGCCTTCTGCCGGGCGCCGAACCAGCCCTTGCCGTTGCCGGGGTACGTCCACAGGACACCGGCGGTGTCGACCGCGAGCAGGTCGGCCTTGCCGTCCCCGGTCAGGTCGCCCGCGGCGGCGATGTCCCGCATGGTGTTCCAGCCCGAGCCGACCTTGAGGCGGGGCTTGAACGGGCCCTTGCCGGTGCCCGGGTAGAACCACAGGTCGCCGGCCGTGTCGCGGGCCAGGACGTCCTCGGTGCCGTCGCCGTCGTGGTCACCGTGACGGGTCAGCTTGGTCATGGTGTGCCACCCGCCGCCGAGGCGCTGCGTGGTGCCCGTGCCCTCCCAGCTGTGGGTGGTCCACAGACCGCCGACCGCGTCACGGGTGAGCAGGTCGGCGAAGCCGTCGTTGTTGACGTCGCCGAACGCGCCGAGCGTCGACGAGGAGGCGGGCCGGAGCTTGGGAGCGGCGTCGCCGTACCAGGTCGGGAACCGGCTCTCCGAGCCGCAGAAGTCGTCCGCCTCGGGGCCGACGTCGATCGAGCTGACCGCGCGGTCGAGCTCGGGGTACGCGCTCTCGTCGAAGGTCTCCGACGTGTAGAAGTGCACGGACCCCTCGGGAGCGAGACCGTGCTGCGGATAGAAGCAGACCGCGTCCGCGCTGTGGTTCACGAACGACCGGATGCGGTTGTCCCAGGCGCCGAGGGAGTACATCGTCCGGTCCACCACCAGCATGTCGCCCTGGTGGAGCGGCTGGCTGAAGACGCAGACCTTGCCGGAGGGACACCTGCCCCAGCCGTCGGCCGCCTGCGCCGGGACCGCGAGGGCCGACGCCGACAGACCGACTGCCAGGGCGGTGATGAGAGCGCCGCGAACGGATCGCGACGCCGAGAGAGGACGCACGAAACCCCCCAGGTGTGCGTGAAGAAGATGTGGAGCACTCGAGATGAACGAGTGGTGTGCGGATCATATAGACGCGCACACCACTCGTTCGAAGGGGTTCCTGTGGGGTTGGGCAGGGCCTAGCGGCCGACGTACTTCGGCTTCTCCTTCGCCAGGAACGCCTGCACCGCGATCGTGTGGTCCTCCGACACGCCGGCCGCCGTCTGGAGCTCGTCCTCCTTCTCCAGGGCCTCCGACAGCGAGTGGTCCGCGCCGTACGCCATGGACTCCTTCAGCGCCGCGTACGCCACCGTCGGGCCCTCGGCCAGGGTGCGGGCGATCTTCAGGGCCTCCTCGGCGAGGTCGGCGGCCGGGACCAGCTTGTTCGCGATCCCGAGTTCGTACGCCTCCTGGGCGCTGATCGAGCGCGGGAAGAGCAGCAGGTCGGAGGCGCGGCTCGCACCGATCAGCCGGGGCAGCGTCCACGACATGCCCGAGTCGGCGGTCAGCGCCACGCCCGCGAAGGAGGTGTTGAACGCGGCGGTCTCCGCGACCACCCGGTAGTCCGCCGCCAGCGCGAAGCCGAAGCCGGCGCCCGCCGCGACGCCGTTCACGCCCGCCACCACCGGCTTCTTCATGCCGGTCAGCGCCCTGACGATCGGGTTGTAGTGGTCCCGGACCGTGTTCATGGTCGCCTGCGACCCGGACTCCTTGTCCTGCATCAGCAGGCCCACGTGCTCCTTCAGGTCCTGCCCCACGCAGAACGCGCGGTCGCCCGCCGCCGTCAGCAGCACCGCCCGTACGGCCGTGTCCGCGCCCGCCGCCTCCACCGCGTCCCGGAGGGCGAGCTTCGCCTCGATGTTCATCGCGTTCATGGCCTCGGGCCGGTTGAGCGTGATCGTGGCGAGTCCGTCGGTCACTTCGTACAGCACGGTGTCGGCCATCGCGGCTTCCCTTCGCGTCTTCGCGTCCCTGTCCCTGCCCCGGACTTCGTCCGGGGGACCCCAGCATGGCGGAGATCACCCACCCCGCACATGTGACCTGCGTCAAAGAGTTGCGGGGTGATGGTGGCGCGGTGGCGGCGAAGTATCGCAGGCCGATCGCCGAAATGGGCGGTTTTGCGGAAGCGCGTTGCGCAAGCGATGCAGTCCGATGTTGGTCATCGGGTCCTGTGATGCGGGATAATGACCTGGAAGCAATGTGTTCGATGCCGGTGACGTGTGCTCCCGATCAGGGGCCGTCGGCTGACGAAGAGCTGGTTTCAGGAAGGGGAACAAGCATGGCGGCCATGAAGCCGCGGACGGGCGACGGCCCGCTCGAGGTGACCAAGGAGGGGCGGGGCATCGTCATGCGCGTTCCGCTCGAAGGCGGCGGTCGGCTTGTCGTCGAGCTGACCCCGGACGAGGCCGAAGCCCTCGGCGACGCCCTGAAGCAGGTAGTCGGCTGACTCGACAAGCCAGGATTGTCCGCCCCTGCCCCGGCACGGTACCCACCGCGCCGGGGCAGGGGTGTATCGGGGGTGGGTGAGGGCCGAGGGGCCGCCATCGGGGGCGTGCGGAGCGGGGGAGGGCGCCGTCAGCCCCGGCGCACCGCGCACAGCAGGCCGTCGCCCACCGGCAGCAGGGACGGCAGCAGCTCCTGGCTCTCCCGGACCGCCCGCAGCAGCTCCCGTATCCGCAGCACTTCCGCCGGCTGCGCCGCCGAGTCGACCGTGCGGCCGTCCGCGAAGACGCCCTCGAAGCAGACCAGACCCCCAGGTCGCAGCAGGCGCAACGATTCAGCGAGGTAGTCCAGGCACTCCAGCCGGTCGCCGTCGCAGAAGACGAGGTCGTACCCGCCGTCCGCGAGCCGGGGCAGGACGTCCAGGGCGCGGCCCGGGATGAAGCGCGCCCGGTTCGCCGCGAACCCGGCCTCCCGGAACGCCGTCTTCGCGAACTGCTGGCGCTCCGGTTCCAGGTCCACCGTCGTCAGGACCCCGTCCGGCCGCATCCCGTGCAGCAGATAGATCCCGGACACGCCCGTGCCGGTACCGATTTCGGCCACCGCTTTCGCGTCCGCCGTCGCGGCCAGCAGGCGCAGAGCGGCGCCGGTGCCCGGTGACACCGAGGGCAGCCCTGCCTCCCGGGCCCGGTCACGGGCCCAGCGCAGCGCTTCGTCCTCGGCGACAAAGGCGTCGGCGAACGCCCAGCTCGTCGGCCGGTTGGCGGTAATGGCCCTCTCCTGTCCCCGTAGTTGGCGCAACGGTGACTGTATCCGCTGCGCCCGGGAACCCGCAGATGGGACCGCGCGTTCACAGAGGGCAGGACGGCGACGGGGGCGCGGAGCACCCGGTCCCCAAATTCGCGTAAAGATTCTTATCCGGAGCTAACGGGCGAGGTGGCTATGGTAGGGGCTCCACTGGACACCACCAGAGCCGACAGGGGAGGTGCGGCTGCGCCTGTGGATCGGGGAGGAGTGCTTCGGCGTCTTCTCAGGTCGGCGGGTGAGCCGAAATCCGTGACAAACACCGCTGACCGAATCCACACCGCCGACTCCGCTCCCACCACCGCGACCTTCGCATCGGATGCGGAATCGCAGGCGTGGACTCCGCCCACCTGGGAGGAGATCGTCAGCACGCACAGCGGCCGGGTCTATCGCCTCGCCTATCGGCTGACCGGCAACCAGCACGACGCCGAGGACCTCACGCAGGAGGTCTTCGTCCGCGTCTTCCGCTCGCTGTCGACGTACACGCCGGGGACCTTCGAGGGCTGGCTGCACCGCATCACCACCAACCTCTTCCTGGACATGGTCCGCCGCAAGCAGCGGATCCGGTTCGACGCGCTCGGCGACGACGCGGCCGAGCGGCTGCCCAGCCGCGAGCCCTCCCCGCAGCAGGCGTTCAACGACACGCACTTCGACGCGGACGTGCAGCAGGCCCTCGACACCCTCGCGCCCGAGTTCCGGGCCGCGGTCGTCCTCTGTGACATCGAAGGGCTGTCGTACGAGGAGATCGCCGCGACGCTCGGCGTGAAGCTCGGCACGGTCCGCAGCCGCATCCACCGCGGCCGCTCGCACCTGCGCAAGGCGCTCAAGCACCGTTCCCCCGAGGCCCGGGCGGAGCGCGCGCTGGCCGCCGTCGGCTGGGAGGGCGGAACGGCGTGAGCATCAGTCCTGCCGGCCCGACCCCCGCGGAGCAGCACCTCGGGGACCGACTCGCCGCGCTGGTCGACGGGGAGCTCGGCCACGACGCACGCGAGCGGGTCCTCGCGCACCTCGCGACCTGTGCCAAATGCAAGGCGGAGGCCGACGCCCAGCGCCGGCTGAAGAGCGTCTTCGCCTCCACCGCACCCCCGCCGCCCTCCGAAGGGCTCCTCGCACGCCTTCAGGGGTTGCCCGGGGGCCCTGGCGAACCGGGGGGTGACGGTGGCGACCGTCGGGGACCCTTCGACGAACTCTTCGGCCTCGGCGGAGGCGGAGGCGTCGGAGGAGGCCTCGGCGCCATGAGGTCGGACGGCTTCGCGACGGCCGCGCCGGTCTCCCCGCACCACTCCGGTTTCCGCATCCACGCCGTCGGCGGTCCGCGCGAGGGTGACCGCCCCTCCTGGCGGGGGCGGCGCTTCGGCATCGCGGCCGCCAGCGCGGTCTCCTTCGCCGCGATAGCGCTCGGCGGCGCCCTGCCGCTGGAGTCGTCGGTGAACATCGGCGCGCGCGGCGAGGGCACGGGTACGAACGTCACCCCGCTCCGCTCCTCCGCCGCGGGCACCGGCGCGAGCGCGGGCGTGGGCGTGGGTTCCGTCTCCGGTACGGGCACGGGGTCCGGTACGGGCACGGCGACGAACGCGGGCGCGACCGCCGGACGCGGCGGGCGCACGGAGGAGCGGACGTCCGTCGGCTCCTCGGCGAGCCCGATCGGCGTCGGATCCACCACCGGCACGGTGGCGGCCGGCCCCCTGGTCCCCGGCGACCCGGCGCCCGCCGTCCCCCTCCAGCTCCAGGGGACGTCCGCCCCCCAGTCGGTCCTTGAGCTCTCCCCGTTCATACGGCCCACGGGCCCGGCCCTGCGCCTGGCGTTCACGACCGCGTACAACCCGCTGGGCGGCCCGGCTCCCACCCCGTCTCCGGCCTCGTTCGCGGACGCCAACCCGACGACGACCCCGCTCACTGCCCACCGCTGAGCCCGGACCTGGTTGAATCCTCGGCACGGGCGCCCGCCGTGAGGCGGGCGCGGACAGGTCAGCTGTTGCGGGGAGAGCATGAACGACGGGAAGTCGACCGGCCAGAAGCCGAAGTGGTGGAGTCGGCCGACGAGTACGCCGCCGGCGGGAGAGATACCGCAGCCGCCGGCCGCGGACGAGGGCGACTTCACCCTTGCCGCCCCCGCGACCCCGGACGCGCCGCCCGCGCCCGTACCGCAGCAGGCGCAGGGCGAGCAGCAGGTGCTGGGCGAGCAGCCGATGCCGGTCGAGCCGCAGATGCCGGTCGAGGCGCAGGCGCCGGGCGACGTGGAAGTGGGGCCCGAGGTTCGGCCGGAGCCGCAGGACCAGGTCCCCGCGCAGACGCAGACGCAGACGCAGCCCCAGCCGCTGCATGAGCCCGACGAGTACCGGACCCCGCCCTACGGCGAGCCCGGGCCGTGGGCGCCCGCGCCGCCCGTCCAGCGACCGGTGGCGACTCCGGCCCACGGCGTGCCCGTACCGCCGCAGCAGGCCGTCCCACAGCAGGCCGTCCCGCAGCAGGTACCCCAGCCGGCCGTCCCGCAGCCGGTCGCGCCCCAGCCGGCCGTCCCTCAGCCGGTCGCCCCGCAGCCCGCGCAGTGGGTGCAGTACGACCCCTGGGGAGCGCCCGGTGCCCCCGGCGTGCCGGCCGCGCCGCTGAGTGTCGGGGCCGAGCCGGTGGGCAGGCCCCGCCGCTCCCGCCGCGGGCTCGCGCTCGCCGGGGCGCTGACCTTCGCCCTGATCACCGGCGTCCTTGGTGGCGCCGTCGGCGCGTACGTCGAGCGCAACGGCGGCGTCACCACCGTCGAGCTGCCCCAGGCGGACGTCGAGGGCGGCGACCGGGCCCCCGAGTCCGTCGCCGGGATCGCCGCCAGCGCCCTGCCGAGCGTGGTCACCCTGCACGTCAGCGGTGCCGGTTCCTCCGGTACCGGCACCGGCTTCGTCCTGGACACCCAGGGCCACATCCTGACCAACAACCACGTGGTCGACGCGGCCGCCTCCTCCGGCGAGATCAGCGTCACCTTCAGCAGCGGCGAGACCGCGAACGCCAAGCTCGTCGGCAAGGACAGCGGCTACGACCTCGCCGTCGTCAAGGTCACCGGGGTCTCCGGCCTCAAGCCGCTGCCGCTCGGCAACTCGGACAACGTCCGCGTCGGCGACCCGGTGGTCGCCATCGGCGCCCCCTTCGACCTCCAGAACACCGTCACCTCCGGCATCATCAGCGCCAAGGAGCGCCCCATCACGGCCGGCGGCGAGAAGGGGGACGGCAGCGACGTCAGCTACGTCGACGCCCTCCAGACCGACGCCCCGATAAACCCGGGCAATTCGGGCGGGCCCCTGGTCGACTCCAAGGCGCGGGTCATCGGAATCAACAGCGCGATCCGCGCGGCGGGTGACGGTTCGAGCGGTGAGGGCGGGGCGCAGTCCGGTTCCATCGGCCTCGGCTTCGCCATCCCCATCAACCAGGGCAAGCGGGTCGCCGAGGAGCTGATCAACACCGGGAAGGCCACGCACCCCGTCATCGGCGTGAGCCTCGACATGCAGTTCAACGGCGACGGCGCGCGGGTCGGTGAGAAGGGCAAGGACGGCACCGCCTCGATCACTCCGGGCGGCCCGGCGGCGAAGGCCGGCATCCGTCCCGGTGACGTCATCACCAAGGTCGACGGCCAGCGCGTGCACAGCGGCGAGGAGCTGATCGTGAAGATCCGCGCGCACCGCCCCGGCGACCAGCTGGAGCTGACGCTGAAGCGCGATGGCAAGGAACAGACCAAGACGTTGACGCTCGGTTCCTCGCAGGGCGACTGAGCGCCATGTGGGAGACACCGCAAGGTACCCGCCCGGCCGTTTCGGCGGGTACCGTGGAGCGGGCCCCGGACCCGGTGTAAGGAGCAGCAAGGTGTTCAACGACCTAGGCATACTCGAGCTCGTCACGCTCGTGGTCCTCGCCGTGCTCATCTTCGGCCCGGACAAGCTGCCGAAGGTCATCCAGGACGTCTCGCGTTTCATCCGTAAGATCCGCGATTTCTCCGAGAGCGCCAAGCAGGACATCCGCACCGAGCTGGGGCCGGAGTTCAAGGACTTCGAGTTCGAGGACCTCAATCCCAAGACGTTCCTGCGCAAGCAGCTGGACGGGAACGAGGACTTCAAGGAGCTGAAGGAGCTGCGCAGCAGCTTCGACCTCAAGAAGGAGATGAACGAGGTCGCCGACGCGGTGAACGGCCGCGAGCCGGAGCCGTCCGCGGCGCCCGCCGCCTCCGTCCCCGCGACCGTTGGGGGCACCTCCCGTACCGAAGGTGACGGGGGAGGTTCGCCGGACCTCCTCAAGAAGCAGGACAAGCCGGGCGGCGACGAGCGGTCGCCGTACGACTCCGACGCGACCTGACCACCTGGGCTGACACCCCCAGGGGTGAGCCGGTGGCTATCCTCCATCTGTTGTCCGCCGTCGCGGACACGACGGATCGAGGAGGCGGCCGAGATGGAGACGACGAGTCGGGTGGAGGGAGTGCCCGCAGCCCGGCGTACGGCCGAAGGCTATCTGCGCGCACCCTTCACCTGGTACGGACTTGACGAGGCGTTCACCGGACCGCGCTGGCTGATGCAGGTCGGCACGGCGGCGGACGGGACCGTCCAGCACGGGTCGATGGGCCACGGGGACGAGCCGTCGATAAAGTCCGACGCGAGCGGCGCCGAGAAGGAGCGCTTCGCCGTCGTCGTGACGGTCGCGGCGAGCCCGGTACGCCGGACGGGCGACGGTACGGGTGTGCTGGACGCCACCACCGTCTCCTCCGCCGCCTGGCTGGCCGGCTCCGGGCTCCTGGCGTACACCTGGCCCGCGCAGCTGGACCACGCGCTGCGGGACGACTGGCTGGACCAGCAGACGGAGACCGCGTTCGAGCTCGCCGACGACCTGACGGGCCCGGAGTGGTCGACGCTGTCGCTCCCCGTGGACGGGGTGCCGGTGCCGTTCCACTACCGCGAGTCCGAGTTCGGCTGGGTCCTTGCCGGGTCCGCGGGTGAGGTGCACATCGGGGCCTACGGGCGGGGGATGAGCGCGTACGGCCTGGGCTTCGCCGGGGTCGAGGACCTGGGGGCGTACGCCTCGTAGGAACGCGGAAGGGCGCCCCCGGCGGGGGCGCCCTTCTCATTCACCTGCTCAGAACTTGTTGCGCGGCGTGATGCCCAGGCTCATGCCCGAGAGGCCGCGCTGGCGACCGCCGAGTTTGGCGGCGATCGCGCGGAGGGCGGAGCCCGCCGGGGAGTCCGGGTCGGTGATGACGACCGGCTTGCCCTCGTCGCCGCCCTCGCGCAGGCGGACGTCGATCGGGATGGAGCCGAGGACCGGGACGGTCGCGCCCGTGGTCTTCGTCAGGCCCTCCGCGACCCTCTGGCCGCCGCCGGTGCCGAACACGTCGACCATCTCGTCGCAGTGCGGGCACGGCAGGCCCGACATGTTCTCGACGACGCCGACGATCTTCTGGTGCGTCTGGACGGCGATCGAGCCGGCCCGCTCGGCGACCTCGGCCGCCGCCTGCTGCGGGGTCGTGACGACGAGGATCTCGGCGTTCGGCACGAGCTGCGCCACCGAGATCGCGATGTCGCCTGTGCCCGGGGGCAGGTCGAGCAGGAGGACGTCCAGGTCGCCCCAGTACACGTCCGCGAGGAACTGCTGCAGCGCGCGGTGGAGCATCGGGCCGCGCCACACCACCGGGGCGTTGCCCGGGGTGAACATGCCGATGGAGATGACCTTCACGCCGTTCGCCGACGGCGGCATGATCATGTTCTCGACCTGGGTCGGACGGCCGTCCGCGCCCAGCATGCGGGGCACCGAGTGCCCGTAGATGTCGGCGTCGACGACACCGACCTTCAGCCCGTCGGCGGCCATCGCCGCCGCCAGGTTCACGGTCACGGAGGACTTGCCCACGCCGCCCTTGCCGGAGGCGACCGCGTAGACGCGGGTGAGCGAGCCGGGCTTGGCGAACGGGACCTCGCGCTCGGCCGTCGTGCCCCGCAGGGCCGACGCCAGCTCCTTGCGCTGCTCGTCGCTCATCACGTCCAGCGTGACGTCGACGCCGGTGACACCCTCCACCCGTGCGACCGCGTCGGTGACGCGCTGCGTGATCGTCTCGCGCATCGGGCAGCCGGAGACGGTGAGGTAGACCGTGACGGCGACCCTGCCGTCGGATCCGATCTCCACCGACTTGACCATGCCGAGCTCGGTGATCGGTTTGTTGATCTCGGGGTCGTTCACCGTCGCCAGTGCTTCGCGCACCGCGTCTTCCGTAGCCATACGGAGATGGTACGGCGCCGACCACCGGCGCCGGAAAGACTGTCAACGGTCGGGTACGTCACTTCCGCGATCGTCGGCCGGGGGGAATAGATCGCGACGGTCCCGGTGGCCGTCCTGGCGCTCGTCCATTTCCTTGATCAGGTCCTGGAGCTCCGAGCGGATCCAGTCGCGGGTGGCCACCTCGCCCAGGCCCATCCGCAGCGCCGCGATCTCCCGTGTCAGGTACTCGGTGTCGGCGATGGACCGCTCGTTCTGCTTGCGGTCCTGTTCGAGATTGACCCGGTCTCGGTCGTCCTGCCGGTTCTGGGCCAGGAGGATCAGCGGGGCCGCGTACGAGGCCTGGAGGGACAGGGCGAGCGTCAGGAAGATGAACGGGTACTCGTCGAACTTCAGCGACGACGGCGCGAAGACGTTCCACAGCACCCAGACGATGATCGTCAGGGTCATCCAGACGAGGAACCGCCCCGTCCCCAGGAACCGCGCGATCCGCTCCGAGAGCCGGCCGAAGGCCTCCGGGTCGTACTCCGGCAGCAGCCTCGACCGCCGCTCGCGCGGCAGGTCGAGCCGGATGCGGGGCATGGTCCGTTCCCGCTCCCTTTCCCGCTCCCGCTCCCGATCGCGCTCCCGGTCGTACGTGCGCTCAGCCGCCATGCGTCACCTCCGCCTCGTGGAACTCGGTCTCGCGCCAGTCCTCCGGCAGCAGATGGTCCAGGACGTCGTCCACGGTGACCGCGCCGAGCAGCGACCCGCTCTCGTCCACCACCGGCGCCGCGACCATGTTGTACGCGGCGAGGTAGCTGGTGACGGCGGGCAGCGGGGTGTCCGGTGCCAGTGGCGGCAGGTCGCTGTCGAGGAGCGCGCTGACCAGCGTGAACGGCGGGTCCCGCAGCAGCCGCTGGAAGTGCACCGTGCCCAGGTACTTGCCCGTCGGTGTCTCGTCCGGCGGCCGGCACACGTACACCTGCGCCGCGAGCGCCGGCGAGAGGTCCTGCTGCCGTACGCGGGCCAGGGCGTCCGCGACCGTGGCGTCCGGCCGCAGCACGATCGGCTCCGTCGTCATCAGTCCGCCGGCGGTCCGCTCCTCGTACGCGAGGAGCCGGCGCACGTCGGCGGCGTCGTCGGGCCGCATCAGGGTGAGCAGCCGCTCCTTGTCCTCCTCCGGCAGCTCGGAGAGCAGGTCGGCCGCGTCGTCCGGGTCCATCGCCTCCAGGACGTCCGCCGCGCGCTCCTCCTTCAGCTTGCCCAGGATCTCGATCTGGTCGTCGTCCGGCAGCTCCTCCAGGACGTCCGCGAGCCGGTCGTCGTCGAGGGCGGCGGCGACCTCGGCGCGCCGCTTGGGGGAGAGGTGGTGCAGCACGTTGGCCAGGTCGGCGGGGCGCAGCCGCTCGAAGGTGGCGACCAGGTTCTCCGCCCCCTGGCCCTCCTCCTCCAGGGAGAAGCCCGTGACGGCCGACCACTCCACGGTCAGCGTCTCGCCCTTGCGGCGCAGCGCGCCGGGCTTGCCGCGCCGGACGAAGACCTTGTCGATCTCCCACTCGCGGCGGGCCGGGAGCTGCTGGATGGCGATGTCGAGGACGGTGACCTCCTCGTCGGCCTCGACGAGCCGGACGCGGCGGTCGAGGAGTTCGCCGAGGACGAGCCGCTCGGTGGGGCGCTGCTCGAAGCGGCGCATGTTGACCACTCCCGTCGTGATGACCTGGCCGGACTCCACGCCGGTGATCCGGGTCATCGGCACGAAGATCCGACGGCGGCTGAGCACCTCCACCACCATGCCGAGCAGCCGGGGCGGGCGGCGGCCCACCCGGAGCATGGCGACGAGGTCGCTGACGCGGCCCACCTGGTCGCCGTTGGGGTCGAAGACGGGGACACCGGCGAGGTGCGAGACGAAGATTCGGGGGGCGCCTGCCGCCATGCCACGCGCCTCCTCGGTGCCGCACGATTCGGGTCAATGCTGAGGTATGCCGGATTCAGGCTAGCCCGTGCCCATCCGTGGCGCCCGGGCGAGGGCACCCGTACGGCTGCCTGCGGTGACGCCACGCCGCCCGGGTACGCTGCGTGCTGCCGTCCCCCCCACCATCGACGACACCATCGACGACGTCGACGACAGACGAGAGGCCGCGCCGGTGACCGCACTCCTCACTGCATCGCGCATCCGCAGGGCCGTCCTGCCGCTGGCGCTGTGCGCCGGTCTCGCGGCGGGACTCAGCGCCTGCGCCGAGGATCCGGACGAGGGGACGAACGGGGTCGGGAAGCTGGCCCCGGACGTCATCGAGCAGAAGGCGCAGGCGGCGGCGGACGGCGCGAAGGCGGTCCGGCTCGCCGGGACGCTCGTCAGCAAGGGCGGCACGTTCAAGCTGAACATGCGGCTCAAGGACGACGGCGCGGCCGGTTCGGTCACCACGAAGAACAGCACCTTCGAGCTGCTGCGGGTCGGTGACGCGCTCTACATGAAGGCCGACGCGGCGTTCTGGGCGCACGGCGAGGACGGCAAGGCGTCCGCCGGGCCCACCGAGAGCGCGGACGGCTCCGATGCCGACAGCGAGGCCGCCGACAAGCTCGACGACAAGTACGTGAAGGTGCCGCAGGACGACCCCTCGTACAAGCAGCTGCGCGGCTTCACCGACATGGACCTGCTCCTGGACGGTCTGATCGGTCTGCACGGCGACGTGGTGAAGGGCGACCGCGACAAGATCGGCGGCATCCGCACGGTCAAGGTCAAGGGCGGCGAGGACGGCGAGGGCGGCACGCTCGACGTCGCCCTGGAGGGCACCCCGTTCCCGCTCCAGTTCGCGCGGGGCGGCGGGGCGGGCGTCGTCGTGCTGTCCGAGTGGGACAAGGACTTCGCGCTGGAGGCCCCCGCCCCGGGCGAGACGCTCGACTACGGCAAGCAGCTGCCCCGCACCTGACGAGGCCTCAACCCGCCTGCGCCGCTACCGCGTGGCGCGGGTCAGCCCCTGGGCCGCCGCGCCCCGGGACAGCACGGCCTCGGTGACGCGGGCGTCGACCGCTTCGTACCGGTCCGACGCGCCGGCCGGCGCGTCGCAGGACGCGCAGACGACGCGGAAGGGCGGGCCCATGTCGGAGTACTGCGTGAGGTACTCGGCCTTCGTCACCGTCCACCGGCCGGGGTGCTCCGTGGAGGGCGTGAAGGTGAAGCGTGGGATGGAGGACATGTTGCCGCGCAGCTTGTCGGCGGTGAAGAAGCTGGCGACCTGGTCGCCCATGCCGTAGACCACCCAGGTCCCGTTGACCTTCTCGTACGGCTGCGGCACGTGGTTGTGCGTCCCGATGACGAGGTCGATGTCGGGCAGGCCGTCCGTGCGGGAGGCCGTGAGGGCCTGCGCGAGCTCGCGCTGCGCCTCGTCGGGGGCCTCCTGCCACTCGGTGCCCCAGTGGATGCTCAGCAGGACGACCTGGGCGCCCGCCCGCCGTGCGGCCCGCGCGTCGTCGACGATCCTCTGCCGGTCGGTCAGGTTGACCGCCCAGGGCTTGCCTTCGGGGAGCGGGATGCCGTTCGTCCCGTACGTGTACGACAGCTGCGCCACCTTCGCGCCGCCGGCCGTGTACCAGGCGGGGGCCTTGGCCTCCTCGGCGTCGCGCGCCGAGCCGACGTGCTTCAGGCCGACGCGGTCGAGCCCGTCGAGGGTGCGCTTCAGGCCCGCGAACCCGGCGTCCAGGGTGTGGTTCGAGGCGGTCGAGCAGCCCTCGTAACCGGTCTCCTTGAGGGCGTCGGCGAGCTGGTGGGGCGCCTGGAAGGTGGGGTAGCCGGTGTAGGGGCCGCCGGGCTGCCCGTAGGGGATCTCGTGGTGGCACAGCGCGAGGTCGGCGCCGGAGACGATGGGCTTGACGCCCGCGAGGATCTTCCGGAAGTCGTGTCCGCCGCCCTCCGCGTCCGCGGCCGCCCGCTGGATGATCGAGGGGTACGGGATGATGTCGCCGGTCGCGACCATGGTGAAGGGGCGGGCGGCCGGGGCGGGGGCGGCCTCGGCGGGTTCGCCGGAGGGGGCGGGGGCGACGGGGGCCCGGTCGCCCCTGTCACGCGAGGGGCCCTGCGGGCCGCCGTCCGCCAGCACGACGCCGAGAGCGCCGGCGAGGGCCAGGCACACGGCTGTCACGACGGTGGTGGCCGCCTTCCCACGCCACCGTCGGTGGTCCTCGTCGACGTCTGCCATGACTGCCCTGTCTCGAACGGGGGTTCGCTGACCGTCACCTGATCAGATGCATCCGGTTACGGTCAGGTTCCATCAGGAACGGACATCGCGCACGACGAGATCGCGCCTTCGGTCCCGGGGCGGGACGGCGCGGGGGTGAGGGCTCGGCGGCTCAGCGCTTGCGGCGCTTGAGCAGCAGACGGGGAAGGGCCGCCGGAACGGGGCGGCGGGTGATCGCCTCGGAGGCCTGCGGGGCCGCCGCGAGGGAGCCGGTCGGCAGATCGGTCGTCGAGCCGAGCGGCGCCAGCCGGAGTACCCGGCACTCACGCGCCCACCGCTCGGTCATGGCCTCGCCGTCCGTCGCGTTGAGGCGCTTGCCCTTCAGCTCGGCGACCGCCGCGTCCCACTCGTCCGTACCCGGATCCAGTGCGGAGACCGCCGCCGTCCAGGCGACGATCCGGCCGCCCTTGTCCTTGCTGCGGACCGTGACCTCGGCCGTGCCGCCCGCGACGAGCCCCGGAAGGGGCTGCTCGCCCGGGCCGTCGCCGACGACGTGCGCCGCGCCCTCGTGCCAGACATGCCACAGGGCCCGGGCCGGGGCGTCCTCGCCCCGGACCCAGATGAGGCCGGACTTCTTCGTGGCCTCCTCGACGAGGGCGGGCCCGAGCAGCGTGTCTGTCATGCCCGCAGCCTATCCAGAGCCGGCCGTACGGCTAGAGCCAGCCGTTGCGCTTGAGGGTGCGGTGGATGGCGAAACAGATCGCCGTGATGCCGACGAGCACCATCGGGTACCCGTACTTCCACTCCAGCTCGGGCATGTGGTCGAAGTTCATGCCGTACACGCCGCAGACCGCCGTCGGGACGGCGATGATGGCCGCCCACGAGGTGATCTTGCGCATGTCCTCGTTCTGCGTGACCGTCGCCTGCGCCAGGTTGGCCTGGAGGATCGAGTTGAGCAACTCGTCGAAGCCGACGACCTGCTCCTGCACGCGTGCGAGGTGGTCGGCGACGTCACGGAAGTACTTCTGGATGTCCGGGTCCACCAGCCGCATCGGGCGCTCGCTGAGCAGCTGCATCGGGCGCATCAGCGGGCTGACCGCTCGCTTGAACTCCAGTACCTCACGCTTGAGCTGGTAGATCCGCCCGGTGTCCGTGCCGCGCGTGGAGCCCTTCGCCGGCGGCGAGAAGACATCGATCTCGATCTGGTCGATGTCGAGCTCGACGGCGTCGGCGACCGCGATGTAGCCGTCGACGACGTGGTCGGCGATGGCGTGCAGGACGGCCGAGGGGCCCTTGCTCAGCAGCTCGGGCTCGCCCTGGAGGCGGTGGCGGAGGTTGCGCAGGGAGCCCTGCCCGCCGTGCCGGACGGTGATGACGAAGTCGGGGCCGGTGAAGCACATCACCTCGCCGGTCTCCACGACCTCGCTGGTCGCGGTGAGTTCGGCGTGCTCGACGTAGTGGATCGTCTTGAAGACGGTGAAGAGGGTGTCGTCGTACCGCTCCAGCTTCGGCCGCTGGTGGGCGTGGACGGCGTCCTCGACGGCGAGCGGGTGGAGCCCGAACTCGGCCGCGATACCGGCGAATTCGGCCTCGGTCGGCTCGTGCAGCCCGATCCAGGCGAAGCCGCCGCTCTCCCGCACCTGCGCCATCGCGCCGCGCGGCGTGAGGCAGGCGCGGTCGTCCACGCGGCTGCCGTCGCGGTAGACGGCGCAGTCGACGACGGCGCTGGAGGCGGAGGGGTCACGGGTCGCGTCGTAGTTGGCGTACGGCGAGACGGCACCGGCGGTGGTGGGCTTGCGCAGGGAGGGGCGCAGGGAGGGACGGACCGCGGCGCGCAGGTCACGGATCATCGACATTGGCATGCTCCTTCACGGAGAAGCCGTCGGCGAGGCGTGGCACAGCCCGGAATGAGGACGTGGAGCTACGTCGTCCACAAAGCGGGCGGCACCGCGGGATCGCGGTGACGGCGTTCGCTACAGACAGGCAAAGGCGAAGTGCTCTTCCGTCGTGCGAGATGCCGGGTGACGGTGGGCGGACCAGGTGCGGAAGGCCTCAGATCACCGGGAGGAACGCACCGGGCTCGGGTGCGGGGCGGAAGAGCGGTTGGTACTGCCCGATCGACTTCGATCCACGCAGCCCCACCTCCTCCGGCCGGTCCCCCTTGGGGGATGACGAGCGGTCGGGAGTACCGACCAGCGGCCAAGACTATCAGCCGACAGAGGGCCAATCCCTCTCTTTGCCCGTTCCCTACGCGCTTTATGCTCGCCGCATGGGAGAAGTTCTTGCTCTGGTCGAGGCCCGGCTGCGTTCGGCGCTCGGTGAACCGGACGCGCGCGCCGCGGTGACGTTTCTCGGAACGGACCGGATCGAGGTGCTCCGCTTCATCGACGGCGATGTCGTCCGTTACGCGACCCTCGGCATGTCCGCCCACCCGATGACCGACCCGGCGGCCGCGCTCGCCGATCCGGTGAAGGGCCCGCGCGCGGAGTTGGTGCTCTCGGTCCGGGCCGGGGTCGCCGACACCGACAAGGTGCTGCGCCCGCTCGCCGTCCTCGCCTCGACCCCGCAGGTCGAGGGCGTGGTCGTGGCGGCCGGTGCCTCGCTCGACGTGGGTGAACCCCTCTGGCCCGGGGCCCCGTTCAGCTCGGTCCTCGTCGCGGAACCCGGCGGACTGGTGGACGACCTGGAGCTCGACGACCCGATGGATCCGGTCCGCTTCCTGCCGCTGCTGCCGATGACGTCCAACGAGGCGGCCTGGAAGCGCGTCCACGGCGCGGAGGCGCTTCAGGAGCGCTGGCTGGCGAACGGCACCGACCTGCGCGATCCGCTGCGCCGCTCGGTGACCCTGGACTGACCCGCGACCGACGTGATGGGCCTCCGGCCGCGCGGTCGGTCGACCGGTGTACCTGCCACTCGGGGTGAACTGGTCGGTCCGGACGGGTGATCGTCCTTGACGCGGACGCGGAGGGGTAGGACCGTTGGGCTCTATGAGGGGCGAACCCAGTTGCCCGAGGTGCGGTGGCCGGGTCAGGGCGCCCGGTCTTTTTGCCGACTCCTGGCAGTGCGCCGTGCATGGCCCGGTGCACCCGCTGCAGCCCGTGATCCCGCCCAGCGTCGAGGCCCTCGGTGTCGTCGTGCACCGGGCCGAGGTGCCGGTCTGGATGCCGTGGCCCCTGCCCGTCGGCTGGCTCTTCACCGGCGTCGCGTACGCCGGTGACGACCGCAGCGGGGGACGCGCGACCGTCGTCGCCTGCTCGGGGCCGGGGCCGCTCGGCGGACTCGGCGAGCTGCTGCTCGTGGCCGAGGAGCTGGGCGTCGGACTCGGGGCGCGGTACGCCGGGCTCGACGGCCCGGACCCCGGACAGGGCCTGTCCATCGACAAGCCCGCCCAGACCAAGGTCCTCGCGGCCGGCCGCCCCACCCCCCTGTGGCACGTGAACGGCACCCCGCAGGACCGGGCGGTCTTCGCGGGGGAGGCGCGGGGGCTGTGGCTGTGGGCGATCGTGTGGCCGGAGCAGTCGGGCCTGCTGATGTACGACGAACTGGTCCTGACGGATCTGCGCGACGCGGGCGCGGAGGTCGAACTCCTGCCGTGCGGGGCCTTGACGCCGCGCCTACTGACGTAGGCGGCGGTCACGGGGCACGGGGTGCGGGGCGGGTGAGGCCTTGGGTTGTGCGGCTGCCCGAGCGCGGCGTCTTGGTTCTTCGGGGTGATTGACGTCTGTCGCCTTGGTTGTGCGGGGTCGCCTGGGCTTGTTCGCCCGTTATGCTGGAGCGTCCCCTTGTTCGCCCGCCCCCGAGTCCTGGAGCAACGCGTCGTGCGCATCGACCTGCACACCCACTCCACGGCGTCGGACGGTACGGACACACCGGCCGAGCTGGTCCGCAACGCGGCCGCCGCCGGCCTGGACGTCGTCGCCCTCACGGACCACGACACCACGCGCGGCCACGCCGCCGCGATCGCCGCGCTGCCCGAGGGGCTGACCCTCGTGACCGGCGCCGAGCTGTCCTGCCGCCTCGACGGTGTCGGTCTGCACATGCTCGCGTACCTCTTCGACGCCGACGAGCCGGAGCTGGCCGCCGAGCGGGAGCTGGTCAGGGACGACCGGGTGCCGCGCGCGCGGGCGATGGTCGGCAAGCTCCAGGAGCTCGGCGTCCCGGTCACCTGGGACCAGGTCGCCCGGATCGCCGGGGACGGCTCGGTCGGCCGCCCGCACGTGGCGGAGGCGCTGGTCGAACTCGGAGTCGTGCCGGACGTGTCCGGCGCGTTCACGCGGCAGTGGCTGGCGGACGGCGGACGGGCGTACGTGGAGAAGCACGAGCTCGACCCGTTCGAGGCGATCCGGCTGGTCAAGGCGGCCGGCGGGGTCACGGTCTTCGCGCACCCGCTCGCGGTCAAGCGGGGCGAGGTCGTCCCGGAGTCCGCGATCGGGCGGCTGGCGGAGGCGGGCCTCGACGGCATCGAGGTCGACCACATGGACCACGACGAGCCGACGCGGGCGCGGCTGCGCGGGCTTGCGAAGGAACTCGGGCTGCTCGCCACGGGCTCCAGCGACTACCACGGCAGCCGCAAGACCTGCGTCCTCGGCGAGTACACGACGGACCCCGAGATCTACGGCGAGATCACGCGCCGCGCCACCGGCGCCTTCCCGGTCCCGGGCGCCGGCGGACTCGCCCAGCACCCGGCTCCTTGAGGCCCTGCCCCGTGCCGACCCCCTTCGGGGAGGTCCGGCGCGGGAGGCCTCACGTGCGCGTACGGCCCGTACGCGGTCCGTCGGAGGTCCGACGGACCTCCGCGTGCCGGCCGCCCATGCCCCGTGTCGTCGGGGCCCCTCCCCACACCCTCGTACACCCCCATCGCAAGGCACACCGTGTTCGACGTCGCCGTCTTCGGCTCGCTGTTTCTGACCCTCTTCGTGATCATGGATCCCCCGGGGATCACCCCGATCTTCCTCGCCCTCACCTCCGGCCGGGCCACCAAGGTGCAGCGGCGGATGGCCTGGCAGGCCGTCGCCGTCGCCTTCGGTGTCATCACCGTCTTCGGGATCCTCGGTCAGCAGATCCTCGCCTATCTGCACGTCTCCGTACCCGCCCTGATGATCGCCGGCGGTCTGCTCCTCCTGCTCATCGCGCTCGACCTGCTCACCGGCAAGACCGACGAGCCCAAGCAGACCAAGGACGTCAACGTCGCCCTCGTGCCCCTGGGCATGCCGCTGCTCGCCGGGCCCGGTGCGATCGTCTCCGTGATCCTCGCCGTGCAGCACGCCGAAGGCGTCGGGGCGCAGGTCTCCGTCTGGGCCGCGATCGTCGCCATGCACGTCGTGCTCTGGCTGACCATGCGCTACTCGCTGCTGATCATCCGCGTCATCAAGGACGGCGGCGTCGTGCTCGTGACCCGGCTCGCCGGCATGATGCTGTCGGCGATCGCCGTGCAGCAGATCATCAACGGCGTCACCCAGGTCATCCAGGGCGCCTAGGGGCGCGCCTCTCAGGGCCCCGCACGCCACTGCGCCCCCGTACGGATTCCGGTTCACGGAGTCCATGCGGGGGCGCGGTGCGTTCGAGCGGCTGCCTTGTTACGAGGCCGTGGTGTCGGCCGGGCGGATCCAGATGCGCTGGCCGATCGAGGCGGCCTGCTGCACGATCCGGTTGACGGAGGCGGCGTCCACGACGGTGCTGTCGACGGGCGTGCCGTCGATGTCGTCGAGTCGCAGGATTTCGAAGCGCATGGGCTTCTCCCTTCGTCTGGAGTTGATCCTCCTGCTGGAGAACTGTGTGATGCGGTGTTACGTAGGGTCCAACGAGATGCACCCTGCAAACATTCCCTACGCTAAGGAAATTTTTCGAATGGCTAACTACTAGTGTGGGGGATGGTGGCGGCGGCCGCACGCCGGACGGACAATGAGGCCGGTATGAACGACGCAGAGACACCTCACACGCCGCCCCGCGACGCCGTCCACGACCTGGGCGATCGCCTGGAGCACACCAATGAGCTCCTCCGGCGGATGCTCGCCGAAGTGGCCAAGACCCCTTCGACACATGCCATCTTCGTCGACGCGGGTTACGTCTATGCTGCGGCCGGGTTGCTGGTCGCGGGCACCGAGGACCGCCGCTCCTTCGACCTCGACGCCGAGGGGCTCATCGAGGCCTTCATCGACAAGGCCCGCACGATCTTCGCCGACAGCCGGCTGCTGCGCGTCTACTGGTACGACGGCGCACGCCGCCGCATCCACACCCCCGAGCAGCAGTCCATCGCCGAACTCCCCGACGTCAAGGTCCGCCTCGGCAATCTCAACGCCAACAACCAGCAGAAGGGCGTCGACTCCCTCATCCGCTCCGACCTGGAGTCCCTCGCCCGCCACCGCGCCATCAGCGACGCCGCGCTCGTCGGCGGCGACGAGGACCTCGTCTCGGCCGTCGAGGCCGCGCAGGGCTACGGTGCCCGCGTCCACCTCTGGGGCATCGAGGCCGCCGACGGGCGCAACCAGGCCGAGCCGCTGCTCTGGGAGGTCGACAGCCGGCGCACCTTCGACCTCGACTTCTGGCGTCCGTACGTCACCCGACGGCCCGTCACGACGTACGAGAACGAGGGCGAACCCCCGCCCTCCCGTGAGGAGGTCCGCTTCGTCGGCGCCCAGATCGCCGCGATGTGGCTCGCCGAACGCGGCAGCGACGCGCTGGCCGAGCTGCTGCCCGGGCACCCGTACCTGCCGGGACCGGTCGACCAGGACCTTCTGATCGAGGCCGAGAAGCTTCTCAGCCGTTCCCTGCGCGGCCACGCGGCGCTGCGCAGGGCGCTGCGCGACGGCTTCTGGCAGCACCTCCAGGCGCAGTTCTGACTCCTACGGGCTCAGACGCGCGGAGCTCCTACGTGTTCGCGTCCGCGCCGTCCCAGAACGCCGCGAGCCGGGCCGCCAGCTCCTCCGGGTGCGAGACGTTGGGGGAGTGGCCCGCGCCCGCGACCACCGTGTGGTGCGCGCCCAGGCTCGCCGCCGCCGCGGCCAGACCGTGCACCGGCCAGACCATCTCCTGCGCGCCGTACGCGATGTGCACCGGCATCGGCAGCGCGGCCAGCCGTGCCGTACCGTCCGGGTCGCGCAGCAACAGCCGCCCAGCTCCCGCCAGTTGGGCGATCCGGGTGCGCATCCAGCGCCGCCGCAGGAACAGCACGATCTCCGGCGGGTCGATGATCCCCGGCTCCTCGCCCCTGCTGTCCAGCCAGCGCGTCGCCAGCCAGACCCGCTCCTTGGGCAGCAGCGCGAGCGCGCCGCGCAGCGCCAGGACCCTGGCCCGCTGCGGGCGGGCGACCCGGCCGGGCCCCGAGGAGAGCAGGGTCAGCGAGCGGAACGCGCCGGGCGCCAGCTCGGCGGCCGCGCGGGCCACCAGGCCGCCGAAGGAGTGACCGAGCAGGTGCACCGGCTCGTCGCCGAGCACGGCCGCCTGCGCCACCACGTCCAGGGCGAGCGCCCGGCGGCTGTAGGCGTGCCGCCCACGCGGGCCCGGCGTCTCGTGCTGGCCGCGGCCGTCGACGGCCACGGCACGGTAACCGTGCTCACCGAGCGGACCGAGCAGGGCGAGGAAGTCCTCCTTGCTGCCGGTGTACCCGGGCAGCAGCAGCGCCGTGCCGCGCCTCTCGCCCAGGGGCGCGGTGTCGAGGACGGCGAAGTCGCCGCGTGTGGTGCTCAGCCGGTAGGCACGGGTGCGCGGGGGCAGCGCCAGGGACCGGGGCTTGCTCATAGAGGGACTGTAACCGCTGTTCAGCGGGGGCCGGACGGCACGGTGGCCCGGCCCCTGGGGAGGGACCGGGCCACCGGGAAGGCGCGAGGCGCGTCAGCTCTCGGGTTGTGCTGCCGCCGCCTTCTTGGTCGTGCGACGACGCGGGGCCTTGGGGGCCTCCTCGGCGCCGGTGGCCTCCGCCGGAGCGGCGACCGCCTTCTTCGCCGTACGGCGACGGGGCGCGGTCTTCGGCTCCGAGGCGTCCGGGGCCTCGGCGGCGACGGCCGCCTTCTTGGTCGTGCGGCGGCGGGGAGCCTTGGGGGCCTCCTCGGCGACCGGCTCGACCGACGTCTCGACGGCCGGCGCCTCCGTGGCCTCGGCCGCGACGGCCTTCTTGGCCGTACGGCGACGGGGAGCCTTCTTCGGCTCCTCGACGACCTCGGTGGCCGCGGGGGCCGCCTCGACGGTGTCGACGGCCTCGGCTGTGACGGCCTTCTTCGCCGTACGGCGACGGGGGGCCTTCTTGGGCTCCTCGACGACCGTCTCGGCGACCGGCGCGGCCGGCTCCACGACCGGGGCGACGGGCGTCGCCGCGGCGAGGGCGGCGGCCGCGGTCTCCACGGTCTGGAAGCCCACCGTGTCGGCCTCGGACGTCAGGACGCGCGCACGGCGGCGGCGCGGGGCCTTGGGGGCCTCGACGACGGCCTGCGGGGCACGGGGCGCCCGGTCCACCGGCTTGGCCTGCTTGACCACGGGGGCGGCGGCGACGGCGACCGGAGCGGCGGCGGGGGCCGGAGCCTCCGCGACCGGAGCGGCGACGGCCGTCTCGGCGACCGGGGCGACCGACGCGACCGGGGCGACCGACGCGACCGGCGCGTTCGACGCCGCGCTCGCGCGGGTACGGCGACGGCGGCGCGGCGTGCGCGGCTCCGCCGGGGCGTCCTCCGTCACCGGGGCGCCGGCGGGGGCCGCTGCCGGAGCGACGGCCGTGGCCGTCTCGTCCGACGCCGAGCCACCGCGCGTACGGCGACGCTGGCGCGGGGTCCGCGTGCGGGCCGGGGCCTCCTCGGCCGCCGGGGCGGCCTGCTTGCGCCCACGGCCACCACGGCCGCCGGGCTCGCCCAGGTCCTCCAGCTCCTCCGCGTTCAGACCGGCGCGGGTCCGCTCGGCGCGGGGCAGGACGCCCTTGGTGCCCACCGGGATGTCCAGCTCCTCGTACAGGTGCGGGGAGCTGGAGTACGTCTCGACGGGCTCGTGGAAGTCCAGCCCGAGCGCCTTGTTGATGAGCTGCCAGCGCGGGATGTCGTCCCAGTCGACCAGGGTCACCGCGGTGCCCTTCGCGCCCGCGCGGCCGGTGCGGCCGACGCGGTGGAGGAACGTCTTCTCGTCCTCCGGCGACTGGTAGTTGATGACGTGGGTGACACCCTCGACGTCGATGCCGCGCGCGGCGACGTCGGTGCAGACGAGCACGTCGACCTTGCCGTTGCGGAAGGCGCGCAGCGCCTGCTCGCGAGCGCCCTGGCCGAGGTCGCCGTGGACCGCGCCGGAGGCGAAGCCGCGACGCTGCAGCTGCTCGGCGATGTCGGCCGCCGTGCGCTTCGTACGGCAGAAGATCATCGCGAGCCCGCGGCCGTTGGCCTGCAGGATGCGGGAGACCATCTCCGGCTTGTCCATCGAGTGCGCGCGGAAGACGTGCTGCTTGATGTTGGCGACGGTCACGCCCTCGCCGTCGGGCGAGGTGGCGCGGATGTGCGTCGGCTGCGACATGTAGCGGCGGGCGAGACCGATGACCGCGCCCGGCATGGTGGCCGAGAACAGCATGGTCTGGCGCTTCGCCGGAAGCATGTTCATGATCTTCTCGACGTCGGGCAGGAAGCCGAGGTCGAGCATCTCGTCGGCCTCGTCGAGGACGAGGGCCTTGACGTGGGACAGGTCCAGCTTGCGCTGGCCCGCCAGGTCGAGCAGGCGGCCCGGGGTGCCGACGATGACGTCGACGCCCTTCTTGAGCGCCTCGACCTGGGGCTCGTACGCCCGGCCGCCGTAGATGGCGAGCACGCGGACGTTACGGACCTTGCCGGCGGTCAGCAGGTCGTTGGTGACCTGCTGGCACAGCTCGCGGGTGGGGACGACCACCAGGGCCTGCGGGGCGTCGGTCAGCTGCTCGGGCTTGGCCCGGCCGGCCTCGACGTCCGCGGGGACGGTGACGCGCTCCAGGAGCGGCAGACCGAAACCGAGGGTCTTGCCGGTGCCGGTCTTGGCCTGGCCGATGACGTCGGTGCCGGAGAGGGCGACCGGAAGGGTCATCTCCTGGATGGGAAAGGGGGACACGATGCCGACGGCTTCGAGCGCCTCGGCCGTCTCGGGAAGGATCCCGAGCTCTCGGAAAGTCGTAGTCAGGGTGCTGCCTCTTCTGTGAGACGCGGCGCGAGGCGAACGCTGGGGGGTCGTACCGTACCGATTCGCTTCCGGCCGGATCGACGAATGGATCACAACCGGGTGGCGCGGGACCACTGCCGTCGCTCGAGCGTCGTGCCGCTTGAGGGACCCTTCCGCGGGTGCGCGGGGAGGGCTGTCGGGTCGGAGCCAGTCGGGCCACCGACCGGGCATCCTCATTCATGAGTCGGCCCACCGAGTACGTCCGAACGTGCGAAAGCTTGTCCGCATACTCAGCAGGCGCTTTACCACTGTACCCCGGATTCGCGCATGTGTGTTGGGAGAATTGATGATGAGGGCGCCGTCACAGTGACTGACCAGGGCCTTGAGCGCGCCGGGGAGCGGGCTATTGTGCGCTTCATGGAGACGCCTGACAACGCCACGCCCGCCGAAGAACCCGTCACCGGGATCGCCGCCCAGGACTGGGCCACCGCTTCCGCCGAGCCGCAGTACCGCGCCGCGGTCGTCGACCTGCTCGGCGCGCTGGCCTACGGCGAGCTGGCGGCCTTCGAGCGGCTCGCCGAGGACGCCAAGCTGGCGCCGACCCTCGCGGACAAGGCGGAGCTGGCGAAGATGGCCTCCGCCGAGTTCCACCACTTCGAGCAGCTGCGGGACCGGCTGGCCACCGTGGACGCGGAGCCGACGGCCGCGATGGAGCCCTTCGCCAAGGCGCTGGACGACTTCCACCGCCAGACCGCGCCCTCGGACTGGCTGGAGGGCCTGGTCAAGGCCTACGTCGGCGACTCGATCGCCAGCGACTTCTACCGCGAGGTGGCGGCCCGGCTCGACTCGGACACGCGCCGGCTCGTGCTCTCGGTCCTCGACGACACCGGCCACGGCAACTTCGCGGTGGCGAAGGTGCGGGCCGCGATCGAGGCGGACCCGCGCGTCGGTGGCCGACTCGCGCTCTGGGCGCGCCGTCTGATGGGTGAGGCGCTGTCGCAGGCCCAGCGGGTCGTGGCCGAGCGCGACGCCCTCTCCACGATGCTCGTCGGCGGGGTCGACAGCATGGCCGCCGGTTTCGACCTGGCGGAGGTGGGCCGGATGTTCTCCCGGATCACCGAGGCCCACACCAAGCGGATGGCGGCGCTGGGCCTGGCGGCGTAACACCCGTGACGGCTCCGGCGGGGTCCGGTCCGGCGCGCCTGCGCGCCGGTGCCGCTCCCCGTTCGTCGTCCGGGGCGGGGGGATGGTTCTTGGTGGTTCTGGTGGCGGCGCTGCTCACGCCGCCGCTGATCGGCGCAGGCGTCGCGAGGCCGGGCGGATCAGCAGCGAGAGCAGGACCGCCGCGATCGCCACGGCCCCGAGGAGTGTCGCCAGGGCGTGGCCCGGGCCGAGCGCGCCATGGGTGACCAGGGCGCCGAAGACGGCCCCGAGCGTGCCGGTCGTGAGGACGACCGCGCGTGCGGGGAGGCGGTCGGGCAGCCGGTGCACGGCGGCCCAGGCCAGGGCGAATCCGAGCAGTGCGGAGCCGAGAGCTTCCAGGAACACGGGATCACCTCGCGTGCGGTGCGGGGCGGGCAGTGCGGTCGTAGCCGTCCTACCCGGGCCGACTCGAACGCAATCCTCCCCGCCCGCCTCACCTGCACCTTCACCCCACCCTCACGCGCCTGGGCCGGTGCACGGCCCACCCGGACGGACGAAAGGGCCCGGCGGACGAATCCGCCGGGCCCTTCGCACGTCACGCGCCTCAGAGAGCGCCGAAGCCCACCCGGCGCACCGCCGGCTCGCCGATCTCCACGTACGCGATCTTGTCGGCCGGGATCAGGACCTTGCGGCCCTTCTCGTCCGTGAGGCTGAGCAGCTGCGCCTTGCCGGCCAGCGCTTCGGCCACGGCGCTTTCGACCTCCTCGGCGGACTGCCCGCTCTCCAGAACGATCTCCCGGGGTGCGTGCTGCACGCCGATCTTGACCTCCACGGCTATGTCCCTCCGAACGGTCAGCGTTGCGCGTCTCCCGCGCCGTACGCTGCACACATTAGCCCGGAGAGGGGACCCGCACGGCGTACCGGCGGAACGCCAGGAGCGAACAACTCGCGGGGAAGGTCCTAGTGCGACTCGGTGTTCGGCTGCACGTCCGTCGGGTGCAGCGGGAAGCCCGCGATGCCGCGCCATGCCAGCGACGTCAGCAGCGCCACGGCCTTGTCGCGGGGGATGGCGGACTCGCTGGAGAGCCAGTAGCGCGCCACGACCTGGGAGACGCCGCCCAGCCCCACCGCGAGCAGCATGGACTCGTCCTTCGACAGGCCGGTGTCCTCGGCGATGACGTCGGAGATCGCCTCCGCGCACTGCAGGCTCACCCGGTCGACCCGCTCGCGCACGGCCGGCTCGTTGGTGAGGTCGGACTCGAAGACCAGGCGGAACGCGCCGCCCTCGTCCTCCACGTACGCGAAGTACGCGTCCATGGTGGCCTCGACCCGGAGCTTGTTGTCGCTCGTCGACGCCAGGGCCGTGCGCACGGCCTGGAGCAGCGCCTCGCAGTGCTGGTCGAGCAGGGCCAGGTAGAGCTCCAGCTTGCCCGGGAAGTGCTGGTAGAGGACCGGCTTGCTGACGCCCGCGCGCTCGGCGATGTCGTCCATCGCGGCGGAGTGGTAGCCCTGCGCGACGAACACCTCCTGGGCCGCCCCGAGGAGCTGGTTCCGTCGGGCCCGGCGCGGCAGGCGCGTGCCCCGAGGGCGTGCTGCCTCTGTCTGCTCGATGGCTGTCACGCCGCCTCCCAAAAATCGATCCATGCGCGCTGTGGCGCCGCGCCCGCCATCGTACTTTTGGGTAACCCGGCTGTGCGCGGTGCGGACGCAGAATTTCACGGACCGGACGCCGGGGGCGACAGGCGATTCAACGTTAAACCGAACAAATCAGCGGTAGTCGTCTTCGTCGAGGGCGACCACACGTGCCTGTTCGGAGGAGTCCGCCTCGTTCGCCGAGTCCCGTTCGACATGGGTGTGCGGCTCGTCCTCGCGCTGCTGCAGTTCCGTGCGCTGCTCGGCCGCGTCGGCCTCGGGGACTTCCTCGTCGAGCACGGCTTCCTCTTCTTCCTCGGCGAATGTCTCCGGCTCGGTCGGATCGACAGTCATGCGGTTCCTTCCGGCATGCGGTTCCTCTCCGATGGCCCTTCCCTATGAGCCTAGGAGCACACTCCCCGCGGCGCACCCCATCCTGTGACGCCACACACACGCGCCGCCGCGTGATCGTCTCGTAATATTGCGGCCATGTCGTCGACCGAGCTTCCCGAAACCCGGGCCGCCGCCGCACCGCACACGCCGCGGAGCCGCGCCGTGCGGGTCGCCGACGGCGAGAAGCTGCGCTCCGTGACACTGCCCGGGCTCACGCTCACCGTGCGCGCCCGCCCCGGCAACCGGCCGGGTCTCGCGCCCGCCCTCTACGTCCACGGCCTCGGCGGCTCCTCGCAGAACTGGTCGGCCCTGATGCCGCTGCTCGCCGACGACGTCGACGGCGAGGCCGTCGACCTGCCGGGCTTCGGCGACTCCCCGCCGCCCGACGACGGCAACTACTCCGTCACGGGACACGCCCGGGCGGTCATCCGGTTCCTCGACTCCGCGGGCCGGGGCCCGGTCCACCTGATCGGCAACTCGCTCGGCGGAGCCGTCTCCACCCGGATCGCCGCCGTCCGCCCCGACCTGGTCCGCACCCTCACCCTGATCTCCCCGGCCCTGCCCGAGCTGCGCGTCCAGCGCAGCGCCTGGCCGACCGCGCTGTTCGCCCTGCCGGGCATCGCCCCGCTGTTCGCGAGGATGAGCAGGGACTGGACCCCGGAGCAGCGGGTCCGAAGCGTGCTCGCGCTCTGTTACGGAGACCCCGGACAGGTCACCGACGAGGGCCTGCGACACGCCGTGGAGGAGATGGAACGGCGCCTTGAGCTCCCTTATTTCTGGGACGTCATGGCCCGCTCCTCGCGCGGCATCGTCGATGCCTATACCCTCGGCGGCCAGCACGGTCTGTGGCGGCAGGCGGAACGGGTGCTCGCGCCCACTCTGCTCGTCTACGGAGGGCGTGACCGGCTCGTCTCGTACCGGATGGCGCGCAGGGCGGCCGCCGCGTTCCGCGGCTCGCGCCTGCTGACCCTCCCGGACGCCGGACACGTGGCCATGATGGAGTACCCCGAGACGGTCGCACAGGCCGTCAAGGAACTGATCCGCGCCGGCGAAGCCGGTACGGACGACAGCGGCGAGGACGACGGTCGCGCGGACGACGGCGGCACGGACGACGGCAGTGCAGACGACAGTGGCGGGAGCTGATCCGGGGCGTGGGACGACATAGTCGCAAGGGCCCCGCGCCCGCTCCCCCCGCCGATACGGCGCAGGGACGAGGCCAGGGCCAGGGTCCGGGGCAGGAACAGGGCCAGGGGCGGGAAGCGACCGGGGCGGGGACGGGGCGCCGCCGGCGTGCGCCGGGCGCCCAGGAGACCTACCCGCACGACCCGTACGCCTCCGCCCCCCAGGGGCAGCGCACCGGGTACGCGCAGGGCGCGGGCACCGGCGTGTACAGGCAGGCGCCGAGCGGGTACGGACAGCAGACCGCGCCCGGCGGGAGGCCCGTCTGGGACACGCCGATGCACGGCACCCCCGTCTACACCGCCCCCGCCGAGACGGCCGTACGGGGCGGTCACCCCGAACACCCCGAGGCGTCACCCCGGCCCGAGCGCTACGGCGACGGGCAGGGGCGCCGCCGGAAGGCGCCGCCCGAGACCACCGAGGCGCCCCCGCCCTTCATCCCCGGCCCGCGCCGGGAGAATGACGCCGACGACCGCCCCGAGCCGCTCCCCGAGGAGACGCCCGCCAAGAGCGGCGGCAAGGGGCGTACGTTCACCGGCATCGCGGCCGCCGCCGTCACCACCGTCCTCGCCGTCGTCGTGGCAGGTCAGGTGGCCGACCGGGACTCGGGCGCGGCCGTCGCCCAGGCGGGCGAAGCGCCCACCGACCGCGCCGCCGACAAGGGCGGCACCTCCCGCTCCGACGACCGGCTGACGCCCAATCAGCCCGCGCCGCCCGCGCCCGCCGAGCCCGCCGCGCCGCCCACGTACGAGCAGCTGATGACGGTGCAGTACCCGATCGACCCCAAGCTCACCGGGTCGGGCGAGTTCGAGGCCGTGCCCGGCGCCGACCCGGCACCGGGCAAGGGACGCAAGGTCCGCTACCGCGTCGACGTCGAGAAGGGGCTCGGGCTCGACGGGAAGCTCTTCGCGCAGGCCGTGCAGCAGACCCTCAACGACCGGCGGAGCTGGGCCGGCCGGGGCGCCATGACGTTCGAGCGGATCTCCAGCGGGGAGCCGGAGTTCGTGGTCACGCTCGCCAGCCCGGGCACCACCGGCACGTGGTGTGCGAAGTCCGGCCTGGACACCACCGTCGACAACGTCTCCTGCGACTCCGCGTCGACCTCCCGGGTGATGATCAACGCCTTCCGCTGGGCGCAGGGAGCGGACACCTTCGGGGACAAGGCGATGCTTCCCTACCGTCAGATGCTCATCAACCACGAGGTCGGACACCGGCTCGGGCACGGGCATGTCACCTGCCGCACGCCCGGCGCGCTCGCCCCCGTGATGCAGCAGCAGACCAAGTCGCTGGAGATCGACGGCATCAAGTGCCGCCCCAATCCCTGGGTGCATCCCGGGAATTGAGCCGTCCGGCCTTTTCCGTGAACGGCCACCGGCCGGCCGGATGCTGATCCGCGACGCCTTTCCGCGCCCGAATTCCCTTCCGTAGGGCGGGCGTTCACGCGATCGGCGGGGAATTGCCGCGCTTCCTTTTCGCTGCCCCGCCATGGCCGCAGCCTGACGCTGCGTGTGTATGCCATCCCGTAGCGCGACGAAACGCGGCCGGGGTGTGAAAGTTACGTGTATTCACCCCTTCCGGTGGCGCGACGGACAACCGTCCATCGCACGACCGGTACATCCGCTTACGTTCATCCCGCTGCGAGTCGCCGGACCGAGGTGGCCGCGAGGTGAGCGAGATCGGGGGTGTACTCATGCGGATCGGACTGCTTACGGAGGGTGGTTACCCGTACGCCACGGGTGAGTCCAGGCTCTGGTGCGACCGGCTCGTGCGCGGGCTCGCGCCGCACGAGTTCGACGTGTACGCCCTCAGCCGCAGCGCCCACCAGGAAGAGGCCGGCTGGATCGACCTGCCCCCGCAGGTCACGTCCGTCCGCACGGCGCCGCTCTGGGCCCCCGAGGACGACGGCCGCAGCTATGGGCGGCGCGAACGGCGGCGCTTCGCCGAGCACTTCGGCGCGCTGGTGACCGGGGTCTGCGCCGAGGGCGACACGACCGCCGCGTCCCCCTTCGCCGAGGGGCTCTACGGCCTCGCCGAACTCGCCCGCGAGCGCGGCGGCCTCTACGCCGCCCTGCGCTCCGAACGCGCGGTCCGCACCCTGGAGGCCGCCTGCCGCGCGCCCGGCGCGCGCCGGGGCGTGGCCGCCGCGACCGTCCCCGACTACCTCGACGTCGTCGACCAGCTGGAGCGCGCGCTGCGCCCGCTGTCGCTCGACTGGTACGGCGAGGACGGCCTCGGCGCGGTCGACCTCTGCCACGCCGCCTCCGGCGGATCGGCGGCGCTGCCCGGGCTGTTGGCCAAACGCTTCTTCGGCACGCCGCTGCTGGTCACCGAGTACGGCGTCCAGCTGCGCGCGCACTACCTCGCCACCGGCGAAGCGCCCCGGTCCGCCCCCGCCCGCGCGCTGCTCGCGGCCTTCCAGGGACGGCTCGCGGGCGAGGTCTACCGGCAGGCCGCGCTCCTCACCCCCGGCAACACGCACGCCCGCCGCTGGCAGGAGAAGTGCGGCGCCGACCGCGCCAAACTGCGCACCGTCTACCCCGGCATGGAGTCCGAGCGGTTCACCGAGGTCGGCGAGGACGAGGAGAGCGGCGACCCGGCGACGCTCGTCTGGGTCGGCCGGGTGGAGCCCGCCAAGGACCTCGTCGCGCTCCTCCACGCCTTCGCCGAGGTCCGCAGGGCACAGCCCGACGTACGGCTGCGGATCATCGCCGCGCCGGTGCGCGAGCCGGGCGCGGACGCGTACGTCGCCCACTGCAGGGCGCTCGCGGCGCAGCTCTTCCCCGACGAGGCGCCGGGGGCGCACGCCGTCGGCGAGAACCCGGTCTCCTTCGAGGAGATCGGCGGACCGGAGGCGCCGACACTGGCCGAGGCGTACGCGGCGGGCGCGGTCGTCGTCCTCTCCAGCGTCGTCGAGGGCTTCCCGATCAGCCTGGTCGAGGCGATGTTCTGCGCGCGGGCGACGGTCTCGACGGACGTCGGCGCGGTCGTCGAGGTCATCGGCGGCACCGGACTCGTCGTACCCCCGCGCAATCCGCGGGCGCTCGCGGACGCGTGCCTTGCGCTGTTGCGCGACCCCGAGCGCCGGTACCGGCTGGGCGCGGCGGCCCGGGCGCGCGCGCTCGAACTGTTCACCGTCGAGCAGAACCTCGCCGCCTTCCGCGGCATCTACCTCGAACTTCTCTCCCATTCCCCCGTGCGCCGCCGCGCCGCCGAGTGCGTCCCCTTCGCCCACCCGGCGGAGGCGTACCTCCCCGGTACCTGGGCGGACCAGCCCGTGAGCGCCGCCGCCGGAGCGGGAGACCCCGATGCCTGAAGGAGGCACCCCCATGCGCGGCCCCGCCGCCCCGACGAGCCCCGGACCCTGGGACTCCCACTCGGAGGCCCTTCTGGAGACGACGGCCCTGACGGTGGCCGTGACCGTCTCGGTGACGACGGACGGCCCGCCGCCCCCGTCGGCGCCTACGCCTCCGCCTGTGCCTACGTCTTCGCCTTCGCCTTCGCCTTCGCCTTCGCCTTCGCCCGCGGTGCCGGTGCCCGCCCCGTCGTCGGACCTCGGCCTCGACCTGCGGGCGCCCGCCGACCCGGAGCCGGCGGCGCCGCCCGCTCCGGCCCCCGTCCCCGCCGTCGAGGTCGGCGGTGCCGGTTCCGACGGGGGGCCCATAGTGGGCGGCGGGCGGCGAGGGCCCGCCGACCCCGTCAAGGCGCTCATGCACCGGCACCGGGAGCTCTGCGAGCGGGCCGTCGACCCCCTGGAGATCGCGGCCGGTCTCGAAGCGCACGGGGTCACCGACCGGACCGCCGCGCGGTTCCGGCACCGGGACGTGTTCTCGCTCGCCGAAGAGCTCTACGCGCGCGTGCCCCGCGGAAACGGGGCGCCCCCGCGCCCCGCGCACGAGGCGGAGGCGCGCACCGGGTGGGCCGGGTGGACCCTGGCCGCCCTGGCGCCCGGCGCCGTCGCCGCCCTCGCCGCCACCGGACTCGCCCTCACCGAAGGGCCCGTGCGCCTCGCCGTCGGCGTGGCCGGGGCCCTCGGCCTGGCCGCCGCGCTCGCCGTCGCCGTACGGCGCGGCCCCCTGCGCGCCGCCGGCCGCACCGTCCCCGCCGCCCGCGTCTGGACCCTCTGGCTCCTCGCGTACGCGGTCGGCGGGGACGGCCTCCTCCAGGCGGCGCTCACCGGCGGCCCCGACGGCCCCTGGCCCGTCACTCCCGGCCCGCTCCTCGGCCTCGCGCTCGCCGTCGCCCCCGCCACGTGGTGCGCCCGGCTCTTCGCCGTCCGGGCCCGCCGCAGGCTCGCCGCCAGCCGTGGCCTGGAGGACTTCGCGGCGGGCACCCGCCCCGTCCTCCTCGCCGCCGTCGCGCTCCATCTCGCCGCGCTCGCGGGCCTGCTGAGCCTGACCGGCTTCGCGTCCGGCGCGCTCGCGCTGGGCGCCCTGCTCCTGCTCGCCCGGCTCCTCACCGTCCACGGCTTCCCCGAGACCGCCGCCGGTGGCCTCGCCGCCGCCTGCGCCGGCGAGGCCCTCGCCGTCGCGAGCGTCCTCGCGGCCCGGGTCCCCGGCTGCGACGCCCTCGCCGCCCCCGTCCGCGCCCTGGCCGACACCTGGGGCCCCGGAGCCGTACCCACCTTCGTCTGCGGCGCGGCGGCGCTCGGCCTCCTCGCCCACGCCACCGCCTCCCTTTCCCGGGCCTCGGCCCACGCCAACCCCTAGGGGGTGCCTTGTGGATCATGCCGGGCTCGCGGCCTCCGGCACGCACGCTCCCTGATCCGGCCTGATCCACAAGACACCCCCTGAACCCCGGCGCACCCGCGGAGCCGACGCCGCGGGCACGCCCCCCGCGCAGGACCCATCCCAAGGAGACGAAAGAGACATGACCTCCCTACCCCCAGCAACGGCCGGTCGGCGAGAAGGGGCCGCACGATGAGGGTGCTGCTGCTCGGAGCCAACGGATTCCTCGGACGTTTCGTCGCCGACCGGCTGCTCGCCGACCCGGCCGTGCACCTCACGGCCCTCGGGCGGGGCGACGACGCCGACGTACGGTTCGACCTCGCCGGGGGCAGCCCCGGCGCGCTGACCCGCTTCCTGGACGCCGTCCACCCCGGAGTCGTCGTCAACTGCGCGGGCGCCACCCGTGGCGGTGCCCGCGAGCTGACCCGGCACAACACCGTCGCCGTCGCCACCGTCTGCGAGGCCCTCCGCCGCAGCGGCTGCGGTGCCCGGCTCGTCCAGGTCGGCTGTGCCTCCGAGTACGGCCCCTCCCAGCCCGGCTCCTCCACCGCCGAGGACGCCGTGCCCCGCCCCGGCGGTCCGTACGGCGTGTCCAAGCTCGCCGCGACCGAGCTCGTCCTCGGCTCCGGACTCGACGCCGTCGTGCTCCGGGTCTTCTCACCCGTGGGCCCCGGCACCCCCGCCGGTTCCCCGCTCGGCCGGCTCGCCGAGGCCATGCGCCGCGCGATGCAGGCGGGCGACGGCGAGCTCAAGCTCAGCGGCCTCGGAGTCCAGCGCGACTTCGTCGACGTACGGGACGTCGCCCGCGCCGTCCACGCCGCCTCCCTCTCCGCCGCCCAGGGCGTCGTCAACATCGGCACCGGCCGCGCGGTCAAGCTCCGCGACGCCGCCGCCGTCCTCGCCAGGGTCGCGGGCTACGCCGGGACCCTGCACGAACTCGACGGCCCGCCCCAGCGGCCGATCATCGGCGCCCCGCGCACCGAGACCATCGCCGAGCAGCTGGCCGCGGCCCCCTACCCGTACCCCGACGGCTGCGGCACCTGGCAGCAGGCCGACGTGCGCACCGCCCGCGACCGGCTCGGCTGGCGGCCCCGGATCAACCTCGAGGAATCCCTCGCCGACATCTGGATGGAGGCGGCATGCCGCATCTGACCACGCCCACGGCGACCACCGGCGCCGTCGACGAGCAGGAGATGGGCTTCGGCGTCCCCGGTTACGCCCACCCGCTGCTCGCCCCCGTCGAATGGGCCGAACTGACCCGCCCGGGCATGCCCCTGCACTGGGCCGTGCTCAACGTCGCCGAGGGGCCGGGGGACCGGCCCGACCCGCACTGCCTGGAGGCGGCGGGCCGGCTCAAGAACGCGGGAGTGAAGGTCCTCGGGCACCTCGACCTCGCCCACGGTGCGCGTGACTTCGGCGACATCGTCTCGGACGCCCACCGCTTCCTCGACTGGTACAAGGTCGGCGGCTTCTACCTGGACCGCTGTCCCACCGACCGGGCCGACCTGCCCGAGGTGCGGCGCGTCGCGGCCACCCTGGAGGCGGTGCTCGACGGCGAGGCCCACCTCGTCCTCGGCCATGGCGGCCATCCGTACCCGGGCTATGCCGAGTCGGCCGACCAGCTGGTCACCTTCTGCGGGCCGTGGACCGACTACCGCTGGTCACAGGTGGCCGAGTGGACCGCCGAGTACCCGCCGGAGAAGTTCGTCCACCTGGTCCACGGGGTGCCGCGCAGCCACCTCGACGAGGCGATGCGGATCGCCCGCTGGCAGGGCGCCGGGACGGTCTTCTTCACCGACCAGATCGGCCGGACGGGTCATGACGGGCGTATCGAGGCATTCCGCACGCTGCCCGGCTACTGGGACGAAATCGTCTCGCGCCTTGGACCAGGTGTCTCGGAATGAGAAGGGCCGTGGCAGTGTTACGGGGAGAACAACCGTACTGACATACCGACCAACGGAGCCCCCGTGTCGCTGCCACCCCTGGTCGAGCCGGCTGCCGAGCTCACCGTAGACGAGGTCCGCAGGTACTCCCGCCACCTGATCATCCCGGATGTGGGGATGGACGGGCAGAAGCGGCTGAAGAACGCCAAGGTGCTCTGTGTGGGTGCCGGTGGCCTCGGTTCGCCGGCCCTGATGTACCTGGCCGCGGCCGGTGTGGGCACGCTCGGCATCGTGGAGTTCGACGAGGTCGACGAGTCGAACCTGCAGCGCCAGATCATCCACAGCCAGGCGGACATCGGCCGCTCCAAGGCGGAGTCCGCCAAGGACTCCGTCCTCGGCATCAACCCGTACGTGAACGTGATCCTCCACGAAGAGCGGCTCGAGGCCGAGAACGTGATGGAGATCTTCAGCCAGTACGACCTGATCGTCGACGGCACGGACAACTTCGCCACGCGCTACCTCGTCAACGACGCGTGCGTGCTCCTGAACAAGCCGTACGTCTGGGGCTCGATCTACCGCTTCGACGGCCAGGCCTCGGTCTTCTGGTCCGAGTACGGTCCCTGCTACCGCTGCCTCTACCCGGAGCCCCCGCCGCCGGGCATGGTCCCCTCCTGCGCCGAGGGCGGCGTCCTGGGCGTGCTCTGCGCGTCCATCGGCTCCATCCAGGTCACCGAGGCGATCAAGGTCCTCGCCGGTGTCGGCGACCCGCTGGTCGGTCGGCTGATGATCTACGACGCCCTGGAGATGCAGTACCGCCAGGTCAAGGTTCGCAAGGACCCGAACTGCGCGGTCTGCGGCGAGAACCCGACCGTCACCGAGCTCATCGACTACGAGGCCTTCTGCGGCGTCGTGTCCGAGGAGGCCCAGGAGGCGGCGCTCGGCTCGACGATCACTCCCAAGCAGCTCAAGGAGTGGATCGACGAGGGCGAGAACATCGACATCATCGACGTCCGCGAGATCAACGAGTACGAGATCGTCTCGATCCCCGGCGCGCGACTGATCCCGAAGAACGAGTTCCTGATGGGCACCGCCCTCCAGGACCTGCCGCAGGACAAGCGGATCGTCCTGCACTGCAAGACGGGTGTCCGCAGTGCGGAAGTCCTCGCCGTGCTGAAGTCCGCGGGCTTCGCGGACGCGGTGCACGTCGGCGGCGGCGTGATCGGCTGGGTCAACCAGATCGAGCCCGAGAAGCCGGTCTACTAGACCTGAGTGCGTGTACGTGAAGGGCCCGGACCTGACCTCAGGTCCGGGCCCTTCACGCGTAGGTCGCTACGAGCAGCGCGTGCCGTAGGCCGGGACCTTGCCGTCCAGGAGGTAGCCGTCGATCGTCCGCGTCACGCAGGCCGACGTGCCGTACGCGCCGTGGCCCTCGCCCTCGTTGCTGACCAGGACGCCCACGCCCGCGCCCAGCTCCTTCGCCATCCGCCCGGCCCCCTCGTACGGGGTCGCGGGGTCGCCGGTCGTCCCGACGACCAGGATCGGGCCCGCGCCGGGCGCGCTCGCGTCCAGGTCGGCCCGCTCGCCCTTCACCGGCCACTGGGCGCACCAGCCGGCCGTGTCCCAGGCCAGGAAGGCGCCGAAGACGGGCGACAGCTTCCGGAACTCCGGCAGCAGGGCCTTCGCCTGGGCGGCCGTCGGGCGTTCGCCGGTGTCGGCGCAGGCGATCGCCCGCTGCGAGTGGGACTGGGTGCCGTAGTGGCCCGTCTCGTCGCGGTCGTTGTACATGTCCGCGAGGCGCAGCAGGCCGGAGCCGTCGCCGCTCTGGGCCTTCGCCAGGGCGTCGGTCAGCAGCGGCCAGTTGCTCTCGGAGTAGAGGGTGATCGCGATGCCGGTGAGTGCCAGGCCTTCGGTCAGCTTCCGGTCCCCGACGGCCAGCGGCTCCCGGTCCAGCTTCTCCAGGAGGCGAACGATCCGGGCGTTGCCCCGGGCGGGGGTCTCGCCGGTGCTCCTGAGGTAGTTGTCCAGAGCCCGCTGGAAGCCGATCGTCTGGTTGCGGGCGTGACCCGTGGCGTCGGCCGTCGGGTCGACCACGGCGTCGAGGACGGTCCTGCCGACGCGGGACGGGAAGAGGTGGGCGTAGGCGGCGCCCAGCTCGGTGCCGTAGGAGATGCCGAAGTAGTGCAGCTTCTCGTCGCCGAGGACGTGCCGGATCAGGTCCAGGTCGCGCGCGGTGTTGGCGGTGGTGGTGTGCGGGATGAGCGCGCCGGACCGGCGGGCGCAGCCGGCGCCGAAGTCGGCCCCGTCGGCGACGTACGCGGCCTCCTCGGCCGCCGTGTCGGGCGTGACGTCCGTACGGGCCTCGGCGGCGGCCAGCTCCTTGTCGTCGCGGCAGACGACGCCGGAGCTGCGGGCGACCCCGCGCGGGTCGAAGGAGACCAGGTCGTAACGGCGGCCGAGGCCTGCGTACGCCTGGGCGGCGCGCGGGAGGTGGTCGACGCCCGAGGCGCCCGGGCCGCCGAAGTTGAAGAGCAGGGAGCCGATCCGCGCGTCCTTGTCGCGGGCTTCCTTGCGGATGAGCGCGATGGTCAGGGTCTCGCCGTCGGGCTTCGCGTGGTCGAGGGGGACCTTGACCCCGGCGCAGCGCCAGTCGGCGCCGGGCGGCAGGCCGCCGTCGGGGGCCGCGCAGGGCTTCCACTCGGGGCGCTGACCGGTGAGCGAGGCGGGGAGCGCGGGCGTGCCCGGGGCCTTGGCGTCCGTGGGCGGCGCGGACGTGCGGCCGGCGGACGGGGAGTCGGTGCTCCCGCAGCCGGCGATCAGCAGCCCGGCGGCGGCGAGGGCCGCCACCCGTATCCGTAGGGAGACGACACGTATGGACAAGACAACCCCCGCGATCCGAACCGGAAGCCGCCATCCTAGGGCTACTTGCAGACCGTCCCGGAGGCCGGCACCTTCCCGTCCAGGAAGTAGGCGTTGACGGTGTTCTGCACGCACGGGTTGCCGCCGTTGTACGCGCCGTGGCCCTCGCCCTCGTACGTGATCTCCACGCCGACGCCCTTGCCGAGCGCGTCGACCATCGCGCGCGTGCCCTCGTACGGCGTCGCCGGGTCGCCCGTCGTGCCGAGCACGAGGATGGGGGCGGAGCCGGGCGCGGAGACGTCGGAGTGCTCCCAGGTGCCGGGGACCGGCCACTGCGAGCAGCCCGCCAGCGCCCAGCCCATGTAGTCCCCGAAGACCGCCGAGGTCTTACGGAACTCCGGCAGCCGCTCCTTGGCCTGACCGAGGGTGTAGCGCTCCTTGAAGTCGACACAGTTGATGGCCGTGTTGGCGGCCTGGATGTTGCTGTAACTGCCGTTCTGGTCCCGGCCGTTCATGGAGTCGGAGAGGGTGAGGAGCAGTCCGCCGTCGCCGCCGTCCGCCGCGTCGAGGCCCTGCTCCAGGTACTGCCAGAACTCCTGGGAGTACAGGGACTGCGCGATGCCGTTGACCGCCTGCGTCTGCGTGAGCTTCCGGTCGCCGATGCCGGCGATCGGCTTCTTGTCGAGCGCGGCGAGCAGGTCGAGGATGAAGGACTCGATCTCGGCGACCGTCGAGCCGGGCAGCGTGCACTCGTCGCCGCGCGCCAGGCAGTCCTTCGCGAAGTTGTCCAGGGCGAGCTGGAAGCCCTTGGCCTGGCCGAGGGCGCCCGCCTCGGTGCCGGAGTTGGGGTCGACGACCGCGTCGAAGAGCGCGCGGCCGACGTTCTTGGGGAACATGTGGGCGTACACGCCGCCGAGTTCCGTGCCGTACGAGATGCCGAAGTAGTGGAGCTTGTCGTCGCCGAGGACCTGGCGCATCAGGTCCAGGTCACGGGCGGCGTTCTCGGTGCCGACGTGCGGGAGCATCGCGCCGGACTCGTTCTGGCAGCCGGCGGCGTACTTCTTCTGCGCGTCGGACAGGGTCCGTTCCTCGGCGAGGTCGTCGGGGGAGAAGTCCAGGGCGTAGTAGGCGTCCAGCTCCTCGTCGCTCAGGCAGTTGACGTCCGCGCTGCGGCCGACGCCCCGGGGGTCGAAGGAGACCAGGTCGTAGCGGGCGCGGAGCTTCTCGTAGTCCGCGGCGAAGGACGGCAGGCCGGTGACGCCGGAGCCGCCGGGGCCGCCGAAGTTGTAGATCATGGAGCCGATGCGCCGGGACTGGTCCCGGGCCCGGGCACGGATCAGGGCCAGCTCGATGGTCTCGCCGTCGGGCTTGGCGTAGTCGAGCGGCACGTCCATGAAGGAGCACTCCCACGGGGTGCCGCCGGGAAGCGGCGAGGGCGCCGCGCCGCCGCCCTCGGCGGCCGACGGCGGCGGGCAGGGCGCCCACTCCAGCTCCTGCGCCGCGAGCCCGGCGAGATCCGTGGGCCTGTCCGATGCCTCGTCCTTGTCACCGCCGTCCGAACATCCGGCGGCGAGCAGCACGGTGGTCGCGAGGAAGAGGGCGGCGCGCTGCGCGGCGGAGATCGGCATAGAGCCATGGTCCGCCGGACCCCGTTCCCCCGCGCGGGCGCATGGGCCAGCCGGGGGAGGGGCGGGTGCGGGTCGGCGTCGGGCCGGGCCGGGGGAGGGGTGGGTGCGGGTCTCGGGCCGGGCCGGGGAGGGCGTCGGTGTCTACTCGGCGTGGACGAGCTGGACCAGGTTCCCGCAGGTGTCGTCGAAGACCGCGGTGGTGACCGTGCCCATGGCCAGCGGCTCCTGGGTGAACCGCACGCCGAGCGCGCTCAGCCGTTCGAACTCCGCCTGCACGTCGTCCACGGCGAAGGAGGCGAGCGGGATGCCGTCCTGGAACATCGCGTCCCGGTACGGCTTCACCGCGGGGTGCCCCTGCGAGGGCTCCAGGAGCAGCTCGGTCCCGTCCGGGCTCTCCGGGGAGACCATGGTCAGCCACAGGGCGCCGCCCATCGGGATGTCGTGCTTCAGCCGGAAGCCGAGGACGTCGGTGTAGAAGCTCCGGGCCTTCTTCTGGTCGTCGACGAAGATCGGGGTGAGGTAGATCCTCATGGGTGCTCTCCGGTGGGTCGGGCTGAGTTCGGCCAGGTGGGACTGTTCCCTTACAGTGCTCCCCGTTTCGTCAGCCAGTTGAAGCAGAGCCACCCCGGCAGCACCGGCAGCCAGAGCGTCAGGAGCCGGTACAGGAGCACCGCCGGGGTCGCGACCTCCAGGGGGAGGCCGACCGCCACCAGGCCGAAGGTCAGCGCGCCCTCGACCGCGCCCACGCCGCCCGGGGTCGGGGCCGCCGAGCCGATGGCGTTGCCCGCGAGGAAGACGACGGCCACGCTGGCGTAGCTCAGCCCCTGGCTCTCGTGGCCGAACGCGCGGATCGACGCGTCCAGGCAGAGCACGAACACGCCGGTCAGGAGCAGCATGCCGCCGATGCCCGTGAGCAGCTTCAGCGGCCGCTGGAGGACGTCCAGCATGCGCGGCACGACACCCGCGAAGAGCGAGCGCAGCCGTGTGGAGACGAACTTGCGCATGAACGGGATGGCCGTCACCACGAGGACGAGCACCGCCACCGTCAGCAGACCGGCGATCACCGTCCTCGACGGGGTGAACGACTGCGACTTCTCCGTACCCGTCAGATAGCCGAAGGCGAGCAGGAGCAGGATGTGCGCGCCGAGTCCGAACAGCTGCGACGCGCCCACGCTCGCCACCGCGAGCCCTGGTCGCACCCCCGAGCGCTGGAGGAACCGGGTGTTCAGGGCGACACCGCCGACCGCCGCCGGGGCGACGATCTTCACGAACGACCCCGCGACCTGCGCGATCACCGTGCGCCAGAACCCGACGCGCTCCGGTACGAAGCCCAGCAGGCTCATCGCGGCGGCGACGTAGCTCAGCGCCGAGAACAGCACCGCGGCCGCCACCCAGCGCCAGTCGGCCGAGCTGATCGTCGACAGCGGCGTCCGGGCGATCTGCGAGAGCAGGAAGTACGCGGCGACGGCGCCCGCGATGAGACTGATGAGCGTGCGCGGCTTGATCCGCTCCAGACGGACCGGTTCGACCGGCGCCTGCGGCCGGATGAGCAGGACCTGCCGGCGGATCTGCGCCAGCAGATCCTCCTCGCGGGCGTCGTCGAGCGCCTCGTCGATGGCCCGCTTCTCGGCCTGCTTCTCCGCCTTCTCCAGCTTCCGGTCGGACTTGCGGTCGATCTTGGCGTCGGCCGTGCCGGCCCCCGGTTCGGCCGCGGCGGCCTCCACCCGGGCCCGCTTCGCCGCCTCCGACGCCTCGATGACGGCCTCGCGCTCGCGCTTCGACCGCTCGCGGGCCAGTCTCCTGAGCGTCGCGCGCGTGGAGCGGCTCAGCGCGATCGGCTGGAGGAGGGGGAGACAGTCGGCGATGGCGTCCGGGCCGAGGACCTCCACGGCCCCGGCCACCGCGCGCTCGGCGCCCACCCGCAGACCGAGGGTGGTGAGCAGCTGGGCGATGTCCATCCGCAGGACCAGGTCGCCCGCGGCGATCTCGCCGCCGCGCAGATCCGTCAGGATGACCTTGCCGGAACGATCCACCAGAATGGCGTCCCCCGTGAGCCTCCGGTGCGCGATCCGGCGCGACTGGAGCGCCCGTACCTGACGCCAGGAGCTCCGCACCAGCTCGTCGGTGATCTCCGCGTCGTCCAGCGAGTCCAGGGTCCGGCCGCCCAGGTGCTCGTAGACGAGCATCACGGCGTCCGGACCGAGCTCGGACGTGGCGATCAGCTTGGGCGCGTTCGCTCCGGCGGCGATCGCCGCGTACGCGAGCAGCGCCTCCTGCTCCAGGGCCTGGCGCAGCGAGACGATCGAGCGGCGGGTGGTGATCGCCCGCAGGGTCAGCCGGCGCCACGCGCGGTAGAAGAAGCCGTGGGCCTGCTGCTCGCGGTCCACGACCGTGACGTCGAGCGGAGGCCCCTCCTCCAGCGTGACGATGTACCGGCGGCCCCGGTCCCCGCTGTCGGCGGAGTCCGGCACGCCGGCGCCCTCGGCGCGCAGCGCCGTGACCGGCTTGAAGCCGACCCGGCGCAGACCGGCGAGGAGGGTCTGCCCGGTGGGGCGGACGTTGGGGGAGCCGACGGCGTACAGCGTTCCGTACGCGACGGTCCAGCCGATCAGCACGGTCAGGATGACCGAGAACGCGGTGGTGTACCCGGCGACCAGCATCGTGAACGCGTCGAGCAGCAGCACGGCCCACAGGCTCACCCGCCAGCGCGGTCGGCGGGCCATGCCGACGGCCGTCATGTACGCGATGACGGGCGCGAGGTAGTTGTGCACCGGGTCGGTGAGGCCGCCCCCGGTCGCGGCCTGGGTCAGCGCGTCCTGGATCGTGCCGGGCGCGGCCTTGGCGACCCAGAGGTCGGTGGCGAGGGTGACGCCGTGCGCGAGGACGGCGGCGAGGACGCCGTCGGCGATCCGCAGGCCGTCGCGTTTGATCAGCCGCTCGATGGCGAAGGCGACGGGGACGAGGAGGACGGCGATGCTGGAGACGAGTCCGGCGATCTTGACGAAGACGTCGGGGGCGCCGCCCGCGCCCTTGTTGATGTCCTCCTCCAGGCCGGAGGTGGTGCCGTGGGCGAACGCGGCGATGGCGATGACCAGGGCGATGGCGAGGACGCCGATGAGCAGCCGCATCAGGTCGGAGGGGCGGTGCACGCGGGCGGCGAGCAGTGGTTCGTCCTGCGACACGCGCTCGCTGGGCTCGCCCTCGGGGGCGGATTCCGGGACGAGCTCGGGGGAGGGGCCGTGGACGTGTCCGAGTCCGAAGCCGTGCCCGAGTCCGTGACCGAGGCCGTGCGTCCGTGCGCCGGGGGCGGGCGTACCGGGGGCGGGCGTGCCGGGGCGCGCCTCCTCCTCAGGAGGCTGAGCGTCGTGCCCCATCACCATGTCCGTCTCTGCCTGTGTCGTACGTACCGCGTGTACCGACTGTTTGTCGCCTTGTTCGAATTGTTGTTCTTCTTGTTCGTCTTGTCGCTCTTGATCTCGTATCACCAGTCACCGCCCGCACGATGGTGGCATGAAGCGGGGCCCGACGGAGGCAACAGGGCGCTGTCGGTGGGGTGAGGCAGGATGGGGCGGATGAGCGTGGAGGAGCTTCCGGAGTACGCGGAACGGGTCCTGGAGGTCGCGGAGCTGATCCCGCCCGGACGCGTGATGACGTACGGAGACGTGGCCGAATGGCTCGGCGAGGGCGGTCCGCGCCAGGTCGGGCGGGTGATGGCCCTCTACGGCGGGGCGGTGCCGTGGTGGCGCGTGGTGCGCGCGGACGGCGCGCTCCTGCCGGGCCACGAGCTCCGGGCCCTCGGCCACTACCGCGACGAGGGCACCCCGCTGCGCGCGGCCGGGCGGGCGGCCTCGGCCGACGGGCACATGCCGAAGCTCGACATGCGGCGGGCGCGGTGGGACGGCGGGGAGGGCGACGGGTAGGGCGCGAGGGCGGGGCGTCCGGGGCGTGCGGGAACTCACACGGGACAGCTTTGCCCATGGCGCGTAGGGCCGGGCGCCCCAAGGACGGCAGCGAGGCCCGTACGGAGTACGGCATGGGCGCCCCCCGCATCCCGTAACGTCATCGTTCACCCCTGTACACCTCTCCACCACTGCGCTCAGGACCGGTCGATCCACGTGAGTTCCTCCTCCACCACCCGGCGTACGCCGTACCAGGGGCGGACCACGGGCGCGTACCGACTGGTGCGTACCGCCCTGGAGCGGGTGGATCCCCCTGTCCTTGACGCAACGCAGCGGGAAGTGGTTGACCACGCGGGCGGACCTCTGCTCGTCCTGGCCGGACCGGGCACCGGAAAGACGACGACGCTGGTGGAGGCGGTCGCCGCCCGGATCGACAAGGGCGCGGATCCGGAGCGGCTCCTCGTCCTCACCTTCAGCCGCAAGGCGGCGGTCGAACTGCGCGACCGGATGGCGGCGCGGCTGGGCGGGAGACGGCCGCCGCAGGCGACCACCTTCCACTCGTACTGTTACGCCCTGATCCGCGCGCACCAGGACGCGGAGCTGTTCGCGGAGCCGCTGCGGCTGCTGTCGGGACCGGAGCAGGACCTCGCCGTACGTGAACTCCTCGCCGGCCAGATCGATCTGGAGAGGGCGGGTCTCGCGTCCGCGATCCGGTGGCCCGACGAACTGCGGGCCTGCCTGACGACCCGGGGCTTCGCCGACGAGGTACGGGCGGTCCTCGCGCGCTCCCGCGAGCTGGGGCTCGGGCCGCGGGCGCTCGCGGAGTTCGCCCAGCGGGTGGGACGGCCCGACTGGAAGGCGGCGGCCGGATTCCTGGCGGAGTACCTGGACGTCCTGGACCTCCAGGGGGTCCTCGACTACACGGAGCTGGTGCACCGGGCGGTCCTGCTGGCGGAGCGGGTCACGCTGCCGGACTACGACGCGGTCTTCGTGGACGAGTACCAGGACACGGACCCGGCGCAGGTGCGGCTGCTGCGCGCGCTGGCGGGGGGCGGCAGGACGGTGGTCGCCTTCGGTGACCCGGACCAGTCGATCTACGCCTTCCGGGGCGCGGACGTGAACGGCATCCTCGACTTCCCCGACACCTTCGCGGGCCCCGACGGGCGCCCGGCGCAGGTCCGGGTCCTCACGCGTTCCCGGCGCTCGGGCGCGCGGCTGCTCACCGCGACCCGGGAGCTCACCCGGCGTATGCCGATGCCCCGGCTGCCCGCCGACAAGGTCCGCGCGCACCGCGACCTCGCGGCGGTCCGCGACGGCGGCCGGCTGGAGGTCTTCACGTACCCGACGGCGTCCACGGAGTCCGAGAACATCGCCGACCTTCTGCGCCGCGCCCACCTGGAGGACGGCGTCCCCTGGCACGACATGGCGGTCCTGGTGCGGGCGACCGCCACCGTCCCGGCCCTGCGCCGCGCCCTCACCTCCGCCGGCGTCCCCCTGGAGACGGACACCGCCGACACGCCCCTACGTCACGAGCCCGCCGTCGCCCCCCTCCTCCTGGCCCTGCGCGCGGCGGCCACCCCACCGGGGCCCGCCGGTGACGGGGCTCCCCACGACATGCCGGTCGGGGACACGGCCGCTTCCGACGACGTGCCGACCGGCGAAGCGGCCGCCCCCGAGGACACGGCGCCCGGAGACGCCGGCGCCGCGCCTCCCGTCGACGCCCCCGCCCTCGACGCGCCCCTCGTCGACGGACCCGCCTCCGCCGCGCCTCCCGTCGATGCTGCCGCTCCCGACGCGCCCCTCGTCGACGGACCCGCCTCCGACGCGCCTCCCGTCGACGCCCCCGCCCTCGACGCGCCTCTTGTCGACGGACCCGCCTCCGACGCGCCTCCCGTCGACGCCCCCGCCCTCGACGCGCCTCTTGTCGACGGACCCGCCTCCGACGCGCCTCCCGTCGACG
>NZ_JBSGWV010000005.1:0-33656 GCF_053609105.1 Streptomyces sp. NPDC054975 | reverse complement strand
ACGCCCCCGCTCCCGACGCGCCCCTCGTCGACGGACCCGCCTCCGACGGGCCTCCCGTCGATGCCGCCGCTCCCGACGCGGCCCTCGTCGACGGACCCGCCTCCGACGCGCCCCGAGCCGAAGCGCACCCGTGGCTCGACACCGAGACCGCGCTCTCGCTGCTCGCCTCGCCGCTCGCCGGGATGGACCCCGCCGACCTGCGGCGGCTCGGGCGGGCCCTGCGGGACGAGGAGCGGGCCGGGGGGAACAAGGTGCCGCCGCCCTCCGACGTCCTGCTCGCCCGCGCGCTCGCCGAGCCGGAGCGGCTCGTCGCCCACGACCAGTCCTACGCCCGGGGCGCCAAGCGCCTCGGCGAGCTGCTCCGGCAGGCCCGTAACCGCCTCGCCGCCGGCGGCACCGCGGAAGAGGCCCTCTGGCTGCTGTGGAACGGCACCCCCTGGCCCGGCCGCCTGGAGCGCGCCGCGCTCCGGGGCGGCGCGGCCGGGCGCAACGCCGACCGCGACCTCGACGCCGTGTGCGCGCTCTTCGAGACCGCCGCGCGCGCGGAGGACCGCGTCGGCGGCCGCGGCGCCCTGAACTTCCTCGAGGAACTCGACGCCCAGGACATCGCCGCCGACACCCTCTCCAAGCGCCAGGCCCGCCCCGACGCCGTCCGCCTCATGACCGCCCACCGCGCCAAGGGCCTCGAATGGAGCCTCGTCGTCGTGGCCGGGGTCCAGGAGGGCCTCTGGCCCGACCTGCGCCGCCGCGGCTCCCTCCTGGAGGCCGACCGCATCGGCCGCGACGGCCTCGCCGAACCCCTCACCCCCGGCGCCCTCCTCGCCGAGGAACGCCGCCTCTTCTACGTCGCCGCCACCCGCGCCCGCGACCGGCTCGTCGTCACCGCCGTCAAGACCCCCGCCGACGACGGCGACCAGCCGTCCCGCTTCCTCACCGAACTCGGAGCCGAACCCAAGGACGTCACCGGCCGCCCCCGCCGCCCCCTCGCCGTCGCCGCGCTCGTCGCCGAACTGCGCGCCACGACCGTCGACCCGGCCGCCTCCGACGCCCTGCGCGACGCCGCCGCGCAGCGCCTCGCCCAGCTCGCCGCGCTCACCGACGACGAGGGCCAGCCGCTCGTCCCGGCCGCCCACCCGGACCGCTGGTGGGGCCTGTTCGAGCCCACCCGCAGCCAGGTGCCGCTGCGCGACCGCGACCACCCCGTCGCCCTCTCCGGCTCGGCCCTCGACCAGCTGGCCAACACCTGCGCCCTCCAGTGGTTCCTCGGCCGCGAGGTCAAGGCCGCCGCCCCCTCCACCGCCGCCCAGGGCTTCGGCAACGTCGTCCACGTCCTCGCCGACGAGGTCGCCTCCGGCCGTACGCCGGCCGACCTCGACGTCCTCATGGCCCGGCTCGACTCGGTCTGGGACGCGCTCGCCTTCGACGCCCCCTGGAAGTCCTCCCAGGAGAAGGAGCACGCGCGCGTGGCGCTGGAACGGTTCCTTCGCTGGCACGTCATGGACCGTGGCGGCCGCACCCCCGCCGCCACCGAGCACGACTTCGACGTGACCCTCGAAGCGGGGGCGTACGAGGTCCGGATCCGCGGCTCCATGGACCGCGTCGAGACCGACGAGCAGGGCCGCGCGTACGTCGTCGACTTCAAGACCGGGAAGTCCGCCCCCACCAAGGACGAGGTCGCCCACCACCCCCAGCTCGCCGTCTACCAGCTCGCGGTACGGGAAGGGGCCCTGGACGAGGTCTTCGACGGCCGCCGTCCCGACCCCGGTGGCGCCGAACTCGTCCAGCTGCGCCAGCCGGCCCCCAAGAAGGAGGGCGGGGAGACGCTCCCGAAGGTCCAGGCCCAGGAGCCCCTCGCGGGGGAGTGGGTCGGCGACCTCCTCGCCACCGCCGCGGGCCGGGTCCTCGACGAGCGCTTCACCCCCAGCACCGGCCAGCACTGCACCCACTGCACCTTCCGCTCCGCGTGCAGCGCCCAGCCGGAGGGCCGCCACATCGTGGAGTGACGTTCCCGGCACCGGCCCGAAGTCGCGGACGCCCGCCCCCGGCGTCACCCTGGTGGGTGAACGGGGAATCCGCGAGGAGGCTCGCCATGGCGCCGTCGTCCACCCCCCACCGCAGGGTCCGTACCGCGGCGGCGGCCGTCTGCGCGGCGGCCACGCTCGCCACCGCCGGGTTTCTCACCCCCGCGGCCGGGGCCCACGCGGGCGCCCCGGCTCCCCAGGTGGCGGTCGCGGCCCCCACCCCCGACCCCTTCGAGAACCTGACCGCCGACCAGATCGCCGACCGCGCCGTCGAGGCCACCCAGTCCGCGACGTCCCTGCGCATGGCCGGGCGGGTCGTGTCGGACGACCAGCCCCTGGACATCGACCTCGCCCTCGACAACAAGAACAACTGCACCGGGCGGATGAAGGTCGAGGGCGGCACCGCCGAACTGCGCCAGGCCGACCGGATCACGTACCTGAAGGGCGACGAGAAGTTCTGGCGGGCCTCCATGACCTCCCAGGGCGTCCCCCCGCCCCAGATCGACGCCACGATCGAACTCGTCAAGGGACGCTGGCTGAAGATCACGCCAGGACAGGCGGGCAGCAGCGACCTGAGCGGCGTCTGCGACCTCGACGCGCTCCTGGACGACCTCGGCGACGACAAGGACGAGCGGAGGGGCCTGACCCGAGGACCCGACGCCGAGGTCGAGGGCACACCCGTCGCCACCCTCGTGAAGAAGAAGGACGGCGGCGAGACGACCACGGTGTCCGTCGCCCAGAAGGGCAAGCCGTACATCCTCAAGATGGTCAAGACGGGCGGCGAGGAACCGGGGACCGTCACGCTCTCCGACTTCGACAAGCCGGTACGGGTCGTCGTCCCGCCGGCGGACGAGACGGTGGACCTCACCAAGCTGGACCCGGGCACGCGCGCGTGAGACCGCGCGGCCAGGGGGCGTCCGGCGCTGTCGGTGGTGCCGGTTAGCCTCTCTGAGGTGACCGCACGCATCACCGACCCCGAGCAGCTCAAGGAGCTCCTCGGCATCCCGTTCACCCCGGAGCAGACGGCCTGCATCATCGCGCCGCCCGCCCCGCAGGTCATCGTGGCCGGAGCCGGATCCGGCAAGACGACGGTGATGGCCGCCCGGGTGGTCTGGCTGGTCGGCACGGGCCAGGTCGCGCCCGAACAGGTCCTCGGCCTGACCTTCACCAACAAGGCCGCCGGCGAACTCGCCGAACGCGTCCGCACCGCCCTCGTCCGGGCCGGGGTGACGGACCCCGACGCCTTCGACCCGTCCCACCCGTCACCCGGCCACCACCCCTCGACGACGGCGGTTCCCGCCGACCCCTCCTACCCGCCGGGCGAGCCCCGCATCTCCACGTACCACGCCTTCGCCGGGCAGCTCCTCACCGACCACGGCCTGCGCATCGGCCTGGAGCCCACCTCCCGTCTCCTCGCCGACGCCACCCGCTACCAGCTCGCCGCCCGCGTGCTGCGCGAGGCCCCCGGACCGTACCCGGCGCTCACCAAGTCCTTCCCGACCCTCGTCAGCGACCTCCTCGCCCTCGACGCCGAGCTCGCCGAACACCTCGTACGGCCCGAGGAGCTGAGGGCGTACGACTCCGCGCTCCTCGACACGCTCGCCCGCGCCAAGCTCACCAACGCCGACCTGCGCAAGGTCCCCGAGGCGGCCGCCGCCCGCCGCGAACTGCTCGACCTCGTCGTCCGCTACCGCGCCGCCAAGCGCTCCCGCGACCTCCTCGACTTCGGCGACCAGATCGCCCTCTCCGCCGAACTCGCCACCACGCGCGCGGAGGTCGGCGCGATCCTGCGCGACGAGTTCCGGGTGGTGCTCCTGGACGAGTACCAGGACACCTCCGTCGCCCAGCGGCTCCTGCTCTCCGGCCTGTTCGGCGGGGGTACGGGACACGCCGTCACCGCCGTCGGCGACCCCTGCCAGGCGATCTACGGCTGGCGTGGCGCCTCCGTCGCCAACCTGGACGACTTCCCCGCCCACTTCCCGTACGAGGACGGCACGCCCGCCACCCGGTACGCGCTCTCCGAGAACCGGCGCAGCGGCGGCCGACTCCTCGACCTCGCCAACGGGCTCGCCACGCCCCTGCGGGCCATGCACGCGGGCGTGGAGGCGCTGCGCCCGGCGCCGGGCGCGGAGCGGGACGGCTCGGTACGGATCGCGCTCCTGCCGACCCACGCCGAGGAGATCGACTGGCTCGCCGACTCCCTCGCCCACCTGGTCCGTACGGACAAGGAGCCCGGCGAGATCGCGGTCCTGTGCCGGACGGCGACCGACTTCCCCGCCATCCAGGCCGCCCTGGTCGCACGTGACGTGCCCGTCGAGGTCGTCGGCCTCTCCGGGCTGCTCCACCTTCCCGAGATCGCCGACCTGGTCGCCGTCTGCGAGGTCCTCCAGGACCCAGGCGCCAACGCCTCCCTGGTCCGCCTCCTGACCGGCCCGCGCTGGCGCATCGGCCCCCGCGACCTCGCGCTCCTGGGCCGCCGGGCCCGCATGCTCGTCCACCGCGCGCGTGCCGGGGACGACGAGGCGGACGCGGACGAGCGGCTCGCGGCGGCCGTCGAGGGCGTCGACCCGGCCGAGGTCATCTCCCTCGCCGACGCCCTGGACACCTTCCTGGACTCCGGCGGCGAGGACGACGGCCTGCCGTTCTCGGCCGAGGCCCGGGTCCGCTTCGCCCGGCTCGCCGCAGAACTCCGCGCCCTGCGTTCCTCGCTCGCCGACCCCCTCATGGACGTCCTGCACCGGGTGCTCAACACCACGGGCCTTGAGGTCGAACTCTCCGCCTCCCCGCACGCGCTCGCCGCCCGGCGCCGCGAGACCCTGTCCAACTTCCTGGACATAGCGGCCGGTTTCGCCTCCCTCGACGGCGAGGCGACCCTGCTGGCCTTCCTCGGCTTCCTGCGCACCGCCGCGCAGTACGAGAAGGGCCTCGACAACGCCCTCCCGGGCGGCGAGAACACGGTCAAGGTCCTCACCGCGCACAAGTCCAAGGGCCTGGAGTGGGACGTCGTCGCCGTGCCGGGCCTCGTCACCTCCCAGTTCCCGAGCACCAGGTCCCGCGAGTCGTGGACCTCCCAGCCCCAGGTCCTGCCGCACGCCCTGCGCGGCGACGCGCCCACACTGCCGGAGATCACCACCTGGGACGCGGGCTCCTTGAAGGCCTTCAAGGAGGCGATGCGCGACCACCAGCACACCGAGGAGCTCCGCCTCGGCTACGTCACCTTCACCCGCCCCCGCACCCTCCTCCTCGCCTCCGCCCACTGGTGGGGCCCGTCCCAGAAGAAGCCCCGAGGCCCGTCGGAGTTCCTCCACGCCCTGTACGACCACTGCGCGGCGGGCCACGGCGAGATCGAGGCCTGGGCCGACGAACCGGAGAAGGACGCCGAGAACCCGACCCTCACCGAAACCCACCAGGACGCGGCCTGGCCGCTCCCCCTGGACCCGGAGTCATTCACGCGCCGCCGCAAGGCAGCGGAGATGGTCAGGTCCCGGTTGTGGGCCATCGTTCCGCAGGGCGACGGGGGTCCCGCCGGACGAAGTCCGGGGGAGGGCGGGCACAACGCCACCAACGTGCTGCCCGCGCAAGGGCCCGCCCCCCAGGACCCCGAGGACCTCTGGCCCGACGGGGAACCCCCGTGGGACGAGGACCCGTTCTGGGACGAGGAGCCTGCCCTGGACGAGGAGCCCGTCCTGGACGAGGGGCCCGAAGCCGACGGCATCCCGGCCCCCCGGGCACCGGAGACCGCCGCGACCCTCGAGGACCAGAGAACCATCGCCTCCTGGGACCGGGACCTCACCGCCCTCACCACAGAACTACGCCGCGCCCGCGCCACCACCCGAGAGGTCCCCCTCCCCGCGTACCTCTCCGCCTCCCAGGTCCTCCGCCTCGCCGCCGACCCCGACGGCTTCGCCCAGGACCTGGCCCGGCCCATGCCCCGGCCCCCGCAGCCCGCGGCTCGGCGCGGGACGCGGTTCCACGCGTGGGTGGAGTCGCGGTTCGAGGAGCTGCCGCTCCCCATGCTCGGCCCGGACGAGCTCCCCGGCGGCGAGGAGTTCGCCGGGGAGCCGGAGATCGTGGACGAGCGCGACCTCGACACCCTCAAGGACGCCTTCGCCCTCACCCCGTACGCCCACCGCACCCCGTACCGCGTCGAGGTCCCCGTCCACCTCTCCCTCGCGGGCCGGGTCGTCCGGGGCAGGATCGACGCCGTCTACCGCGACCCGGACACCGGCGCGTACGAGATCGTCGACTGGAAGACCAGCCACCTCCGCACGGCCGACCCCCTCCAGCTGGCGATCTACCGCCTCGCCTGGGCCGAGCAGCACGGCCTCGATCCCGACGACGTCGCCGCCGCCTTCGTGTACGTCCGGACGGGCGAGGTCGTGCGGCCCAGGGCGCTCCCCGGCCGCACCGAGCTGGAGGGGATCCTGCTGGGTCGGCGTACTCCGGACGCCGGATAGGCTCAGGAGCATGAGCGAGACCCCGGACAGCGTCGTCCAGACCGTACGAACCCAGGCAGTGCGCACGTACATCGAGCAGCACCGCGCCGCCTTCCTCGACGATCTCGTCGCCTGGCTGCGCATCCCCTCCGTGTCGGCGCAGCCCGCCCACGCCGAGGACGTACGGCGCAGTGCCCGGTGGCTCGCGGACAAGCTGTCGGAGACGGGGTTCACGACGGTCGAGGTCTGGGAGACGGCCGGCGCGCCCGCCGTCTTCGCCGAGTGGCCCTCCGACGATCCGGACGCTCCGACCGTCCTCGTCTACGGCCACCACGACGTCCAGCCCGCCGCCCGCGAGGACGGCTGGCACACGGACCCGTTCGAGCCGCATGTCACGGACGGGCGGATGTACGCGCGCGGTGCCGCCGACGACAAGGGCCAGGTCTTCTTCCACACCCTCGGCGTCCGCGCCCACCTCGCGGCGACCGGACGCACCGCGCCCGCCGTCAACCTGAAGCTGATCGTCGAGGGCGAGGAGGAGTCCGGCTCGCCGCACTTCCGCGCCCTCGTGGAGGCCCACGCGGACCGGCTCGCCGCCGACGCGGTGATCGTCTCCGACACCGGCATGTGGTCCGAGGACACCCCGACGGTCTGCACCGGAATGCGCGGCGTCGCGGACTGCGAGATCGAGCTGTACGGCCCCGACCAGGACATCCACTCCGGTTCCTTCGGCGGCGCCGTGCCCAACCCGGCCACCGTCGCAGGCCGTCTGGTCGCCGCCCTGCACGACGGGAACGAGCGGGTCGCCATCCCCGGCTTCTACGACGGCGTCACCGAGCTCTCCGACGCCGAGCGGGCCCTCGTCGCCGAGCTGCCCTTCGACGAGGCGGCGTGGCTGACCACCGCGAAGTCCCACGGCACCCTCGGCGAGGCCGGGTACTCCACCCTGGAGCGCGTCTGGGCGCGCCCGACCGCCGAGGTCAACGGCATCGGCGGTGGCTACCAGGGCCCCGGCGGCAAGACGATCGTCCCCGCCTCCGCCCAGCTGAAGCTCTCCTTCCGGCTGGTCGCGGGCCAGGACCCGGACAAGATCGAGCTGGCCGTACGGGAGTGGCTCGCCGCCCAGGTCCCGGCCGGCGTCCGGTACGAGATCGTCTTCGGCGCCCCGACCCGGCCCTGCCTCACCCCACTCGACCACCCGGCCCTCCAGGCGGTCGCGGGCGCGATGAGCCGGGCCTTCGACGGCGCCAAGGTCCGCTACACCCGCGAGGGCGGCTCGGGCCCCGCCGCCGACCTCCAGGACGTCCTGGGCGCACCGGTGCTGTTCCTCGGCATCTCGGTGCCGTCCGACGGCTGGCACGCTCCCAACGAGAAGATCGAGCTGGACCTCCTCGTCAAGGGCGTCGAGACCGCCGCCCATCTCTGGGGCGACCTGCCCACCGCCCTGAGCGCCGCCGCGCGATGAACCCACACAACGATCCGGGGGAGTTGGAAGTACCTGTGTCCACCTTGAACAGCCAGTTCGCGGACCGGCCGATCTCGCTCACCGCTCCGAGCGGCATCGACCGCGCCGCCCACCACCGTCTCGACGAGGCCTGGCTCGCGGCGGCGTGGAGCCACCCCACGACCCGCGTCTTCGTGGTGTCGGGCGGTCAGGTGCTGATCGACGACGCCCCCGACGGGCGGACCGAACTCGTCATGACCCCGGCCTTCGAGGCCCCGGTCACCGAGACGCACCGCTACTTCCTGGGCACGGACGCCGACGGCGTCTCGTACTTCGCCCTCCAGAAGGACTCCCTGCCCGGCCGCATGGACCAGTCCGCCCGGCCGGCGGGGCTGCGCGAGGCGGGTCTGCTGCTCTCGCCGCGTGACGCCGGTCTCATGGTGCACGCGGTCGCCCTGGAGAACTGGCAGCGTCTGCACCGCTTCTGCTCCCGCTGCGGCGAGCGCACGGTCATCGCGGCCGCCGGGCACATCCGCCGCTGCCAGGCCTGTGGCGCCGAGCACTACCCGCGGACCGACCCGGCCGTGATCATGGCCGTGGTGGACACGGAGGACCGGATCCTCCTCGGCCGCCAGGTGCACTGGCCGGAGGGACGGTTCTCGACCCTCGCCGGTTTCGTCGAGCCCGGCGAGTCGATCGAGCAGTCGGTGGTGCGCGAGGTCTTCGAGGAGGCCGGTGTCACGGTCGGCGAGGTCGAGTACGTCGCCAGCCAGCCCTGGCCGTTCCCGTCCAGCCTGATGCTGGGCTTCGTCGCGCACGCCACCTCCTCGGAGATAAACGTGGACGGGGAGGAGATCCACGAGGCCCGCTGGTTCTCCCGCGAGGAGCTGGCCGCCGGCTTCGAGTCGGGCGAGGTGCTGCCCCCGTACGGCATCTCGATCGCCTCCCGGCTGATCGAGCTCTGGTACGGCAAGCCGCTCCCGAAGCCGGGCGACGTCGTCTGATCCTCGGCAGGTACCGAAACAGCCCCCGTCCGGGGTCACCGGACGGGGGCTGTTTTCAGCCAGGCGGGCTCGGGTGCTCAGACGCCGACCTTCTGCTTGACCTGCGCGAGCGACGGGTTCGTCAGCGTCGAGCCGTCGGCGAAGAGGACGGTCGGGACGGTCTGGTTGCCCCCGTTGGCCTTCTCCACGAACGCGGCCGACTCGGGGTCCTGCTCGATGTTGATCTCGGTGTACGCGATGCCCTCGCGGTCCATCTGGCTCTTCAGCCGACGGCAGTATCCGCACCACGTGGTGCTGTACATCGTCACAGTGCCCTGCATGCCTGGCGCTCCTCTGTTCGCGGGGTGGGTGCCGAGGAGAAGAACGTACGCGCCCACACCACCATTCCCGAATTCGTATGACCGGCGACCCGGGCCTGTGGACAACGCGCCGCACCGACCCCCGCGGACCTGGCAGCATGGCGGAGTGACAGCAGCAACGCACTCCACTCTCTTCCCGCAGGTCCCCGAGTCGGCCGACGCGGTGCTCGACGGGCTCGACCCGGAGCAGCGCGAGGTAGCCCTCGCCCTGCACGGCCCGGTGTGCGTGCTGGCCGGAGCCGGCACGGGCAAGACGCGGGCCATCACGCACCGCATCGCCTATGGCGTGCGGGCGGGCATCCTGCAGCCCGGCAGTGTGCTGGCCGTCACGTTCACCAACCGGGCCGCCGGAGAGATGCGCGGCCGACTCCGGCAGCTCGGCGCGGGCGGCGTCCAGGCGCGTACGTTCCACTCCGCCGCCCTCCGCCAGCTCCAGTACTTCTGGCCGAAAGCAGTCGGTGGCGATCTTCCGCGGCTCCTGGAGCGCAAGGTCCAGCTCGTCGCCGAGGCCGCCGCGCGCTGCCGCGTCCGGCTCGACCGGAACGAGCTGCGGGACGTCACCAGCGAGATCGAGTGGGCCAAGGTCACCCAGACCGTCCCCGCCGACTACCCGGCGGCCGTCGCCAAGTCCGTCCGCGAGGCGCCGCGCGACCCGGCCGAGATCGGCCAGATCTACGGGATGTACGAGCAGCTCAAGCGCGACCGCTCGGTGATCGACTTCGAGGACGTGCTGCTGCTCACGGTCGGCATCCTCCAGGACCGGCACGACATCGCCGACCAGATCCGACGCCAGTACCACCACTTCGTGGTCGACGAGTACCAGGACGTCTCCCCGCTCCAGCAGCGCCTCCTGGACCTGTGGCTCGGGGACCGCGACAGCCTCTGTGTCGTCGGCGACGCCAGCCAGACGATCTACTCCTTCACCGGCGCCACCCCCGACCACCTGCTGAACTTCCGCACCCGGTACGCCGAGGCCACGGTGGTCAAGCTGGTCCGCGACTACCGCTCCACCCCCCAGGTCGTCCACCTCGCCAACGGACTCCTCAGCCAGGCCCGTGGCCGGGCCGCCGAGCACCGCCTGGAGCTGATCTCCCAGCGCGACCCGGGCCCCGAGCCCGCCTACACGGAGTACGGGGACGAGCCAGCCGAGGCCGAGGGCACCGCCCGCCGCATCCGCGACCTGATCGCCGCCGGAGTCCCGGCCGGCGAGATCGCCGTGCTCTACCGGATCAACGCCCAGTCCGAGGTCTACGAACAGGCCCTCGCCGACGCCGGCGTGCCCTACCAGCTGCGCGGCGCCGAGCGCTTCTTCGAACGTCAGGAGGTACGGGAGGCCGGCATCGCCCTGCGCGGCGCCGCCCGCGCGGGAGGGAACGACTCGCTGCTCGACGGCGCCGAGGACCTGCCCGCCCAGGTCCGCGCGGTGCTCTCCACCAAGGGCTGGACCACCGAGCCGCCCGCCGGTTCCGGCGCCGTCCGCGACCGCTGGGAGTCGCTCGCCGCGCTGGTCCGTCTCGCCGAGGACTTCGCCCGCGCCAAGTCCGGCGCCACCCTCTCCGACCTGGTCGCCGAGCTCGACGAGCGGGCCGCCGCGCAGCACGCCCCGACGGTCCAGGGCGTCACCCTGGCCTCCCTGCACGCGGCCAAGGGCCTGGAGTGGGACGCCGTCTTCCTGGTCGGCCTCACCGAGGGCATGATGCCGATCACGTACGCCAAGACCGACGAGCAGGTCGAGGAGGAACGCCGCCTGCTGTACGTCGGCGTCACCCGCGCCCGGCTCCACCTCTCCCTGTCCTGGGCGCTCTCCCGCTCGCCCGGCGGTCGTGCCTCCCGGCGCCCGACCCGCTTCCTCAAGGGGCTGCGCCCCGGCTCCGGCGGCCTCGGCGCGAGCGGCGGCTCCGTGGGCGGCGGCTCGGTCGAGCGCGGCATCGGCGGGGTGGGCGGCGGCGCCCGGCGCAAGCAGCGGGGCCCGGTGCGCTGCCGCGTCTGCGGCGCGACGCTCACCGAGGCCGGCGAGATGAAGCTGATGCGCTGCGAGGACTGCCCCTCCGACATGGACGAGGCGCTGTACGAGCGGCTCCGTGACTGGCGCGCCGAGCAGGCCAGGCAGCTCGGTCAGCCGGCGTACTGCGTCTTCACCGACAAGACGCTGATGGCGATCGCCGAGCGGGTGCCCACCACCGACGGCGAACTCGTCGGAATCTCCGGAGTCGGCGCGCGCAAGCTGGACCGCTTCGGCGCCGACGTTCTCGCCGTCTGCGCGGGGGAAGTGCCAGGTGGGACGGGTGGAGGAGACGACGAGGAGAGCTGAGGAAAACTCGTCGGAAAAATAGTTTGCGCCCGCCCCGTCAAGCCCCATAGGTTCTTAACCACGGAAACAGCGGCTTCTACGAAGCCCTGTGTTCGTGCTGTACTTGTCCAAGTAAACATGAGGGTCCGGCTCACACCGAGCCCTCCGAGACGCCGAGAGGAGGCGATTCCAGTGATCAGCAACATCAACAACACCGCCGTCAGCTTCGTCAGCATCGACAAAATGACCGATCGCTCGGTCGTCTCCGCCTGCTCGCTCGGCCTCTCCGGCTCGGCGTTCCTTGGCCATGGCCTTCCGGGCACCGGTCTGTCCGGCGCCGGTCTGGCCCCCGCCGCTTCCCTGCGGCCGGCGGCCGATCTGGCGGGTCTCCCCGTCATGGAGCGCATCGAGCGACCGACCAAGGCACTGGAAGCAGGAGTAGCGGCTGGCAAGGCCTCGGCCTATGCCTTCGCGGCGACCGGTGCCGGAAACCAGACGAAGCAGACGCAGCAGCACCACATGATGTGGGCCTTCCGTGGGCTCGAACCCTGGAGTGATCCAGCCTGACCTGATCAGGCCGGCGCCTTCAGGGCCGCGGAACCCCACCCGGGATCCGCGGCCCTTCTGTTTGTCCCCGAACGGGGGCGACGGAGCGAAGGGGCCTCGGAACCAGCACCACCCGGTACCAGCCGAAACCCCGGCCCACAGGCCGGAACGACCAGACGAGGAACAAAAACCGTGCAACTCGAAGCGCACGCCCCGTCCGTACCGCCTTCCGAAACGATCCCGCCGCCCGGCCTCACGGAGGACTCCACCTTGACCCCCCTCACCGCGCTCACCGCGCTCGACGACGCCATCGAGAACCTCGGCGTACCCGTCCCCTGCCGCTCGTACGACCCGGAGGTCTTCTTCGCCGAGTCCCCGGCCGACGTCGAGTACGCCAAGTCCCTCTGCCGTACCTGCCCGCTGATGGAGGCCTGCCTCGCGGGTGCGCAGGAGCGGCGTGAGCCGTGGGGCGTCTGGGGCGGCGAGCTGTTCGTCCAGGGCGTGGTCGTCGCCCGCAAGCGGCCGCGTGGTCGCCCGCGCAAGAACCCGGTCGCGGCATGAACGTCACCGGCACCATCGACCGACCCCTCACGCACGATCCCCAGAAGCTGGCCCCGATGACCTCTTCCACCAGCGAGCCGTCCGGCTCCGCGACCCCAGACGTCACCATCACCGGCGCGAACGCCTCGCGTCAGAACAGGACCCGAGAGATGCAACTCATTCCAGAAGCCCTGGCACGTGCGCATATGCACGACCTCCGGCGGGAAGCCGACGCGGAACGCCAGGCTGTGCGCCTGGTCGCCGCTCGGCGGATGCAGCGGCGCGCCGAGCGCGTGTCCCTGCGCGCCCGCCGCGCGCTGGCCATGGCCGTCATGCACTGACCTGTCACGCGCCAAGCTGACAGAACCCCGCGGGGGCCGGTCCGAACGGACCGGCCCCCGCGGTGCGTTGCGGCGCGCCCCGGCCCTTGTCGGACTATCGTCAGAGGCGTGAACGACGCCCGGCATCCCGAGGAGCCCATCGTCTGCGCCCGCTGCGGCACGACCGCCGAGACGCTTCCGGTGACCTGGACCTGCTCGGTGGAGAACGGCAGGCGCGAGTACATCTGCGATCGCTGCGCGCGCGAGAACATCCGCTCCATCGAGGGCCGGCTCGACTCCACCTGGTGGTGAACCCGGCGGCGGTGACGGCCGGCCGGCCCCTCCCTCACTCCGCTTCGGCGAAGCCCGGCAGCCACTCCTCCAGCTCGTCGCGGAGCCGCACCGTCGCGTCGAGCTGACAGAGCACCCCGATCGTGCTCAGGGTCACACGGTGTATCAGCAGGTACGAGGGCGGCAGGTTCAGCTGCCTGCCCAGCTGGTGCGCGGGGGAGCGCGGGTCGGCGATCCGGGCGGCCTGCGTCCGCATCCAGCCGCGCGTGAAGCCGAACGCGTCGACCTCGGCCGGCTCGATGATCGGCAGCAGATACTCCAGGACCGCCTCCGGGTCGAGGTCGATCGAGTCCTTGACGAAGCCCTCCTCGCGCAGCAGCTCGTACACCGTCTCGGCGTCGCCCTCCAGGGTCAGCCGCAGGCACGTGCCGATCGTCTCCGGCAGTCCGCCCGGCAGCCGGTCCACCGTGCCGAAGTCCAGCACCCCGAGACGCCAGGTCTCCGGACCGTCCTCCTCGTCACCGGCGCCCGGCAGCAGCCGGAAGTTACCCGGGTGCGGATCGGCGTGCAGCAGTCCGGTGCGGGCCGGGCCGGAGAAGAGGAAGCGGGCCAGGAGCTGACCGGCCCGGTCCCGCTGCTCCTCCGTCCCGTCCGCGATCACCTCCGACAGCGGGATCCCGTCGATCCACTCCGTCACGAGCACCTGATCGCTCTGGTGCACCACCCGCGGCACCACGACATCGGGATCGTCCGCGAACACCTCCGCGTGCGCCTGCTGGGCGTGCGCCTCCAAGGCGTAGTCCAGCTCCTCGGAGACCCGGTCACGCATCTCCGCGATCAGGGGCTTGATGTCCATGCCGGGGATCAGCGGACCGAGGAGCCGGGCGAACCGGCTGAGCTGCGCCAGGTCCGACAGGAGCGCCTCGCCCGCGCCCGGGTACTGGACCTTCACCGCGACCTCGCGGCCGTCGTGCCACACCGCCCGGTGCACCTGCCCGATGGAGGCGGCCGCCGCCGGCTTGTCCTCGAACTCCAGGAACAGCTCTCGCCACTCCTCGCCGAGCCGCTCCTCCAGGATCGCGTGGACCGTGCGCGTCGGCATCGGGGGAGCCGCGTCCTGAAGCTTGGTCAGCGCCGCCCGGTACGGCCCGGCCACCTCCTCGGGGAGGGCCGACTCGAAGACGGACATCGCCTGCCCGAACTTCATCGCCCCGCCCTTGAGTTCCCCTAGCACCTTGAACAGCTGGTCGGCCGTGCGCTGTTGCAGCTCACGAGCGACGAGCTCGGCGGACTTGCCGCCGATCCGCTTGCCCAGACCCCAGGTGGCGCGTCCGGCGAAGCCGAGGGGCAACGCGGCCAACCGGGCGGTCCGGGTGACCGCCTTCCGGGGAAGATCAGACATGTGCCCCTCCAGTTCCCAGACTGCCGTGCCACACACGACCGTTACCCCGCCATTGTGTCCTGCGGCGTTCCGACCGCCGAGGTGCGCTCCCCCTCTCCGTGGCTTCCCGCGCCGCACGGACACGCCGGGTGCGGTCTCGTCCGCTCCACGCGCCACTCCAGCAGCGGCAGCGACACCTCCCAGCGGGCCCCCGTGCTGGTCGGCAACCCGCCGTCCAGGAAGGCCAGCGCATGGGCCGCCGCGAGCCCGGCGACCGCCGCCGCGAGACCCAGGTCGCACGCCGGGACCTCCGGAGGCGGGCCCGAGCGCCACTGCGCCAGCATGCGGGGCCACGCTGGCTCGCGGTCCGTCCGCTCCTCCTGCGCGCAGCGCGCGCAGGCCGTCCCGCCCGGCAGCACCAGCGGTCCGACCACACCGGTGGCCTCCAGCACCCCCGCGTACAGATGCGGCGTGCCCGTCGCGATCCAGCCCTCGGCGGGCAGCGGGTCGGGGAGATAGGCGGAGAGGCCGTCCCGAGGAGTCACCACGACGAGTGAGAGGCCGGGCTCCCTGCCGAGTTCACCCGTCACCCGCCGGGGCGGCCGGGGCGGGCGGCCACCGGGCGCCGACCGCGCGACGAGCCGATGCGCCGCCGCGGCCCGCCGCTCACCCACCGCCTCGGCCGGCAGCCCTCCCGGCGCGACCTCCCAGGGCCGGACCGATCCGGAGTCCAGGACGTCCACCCGGCCCACGCCCGAGGCCGAGAGCAGCGCGGCGACCATGGCGCCGACCCGCCCCGCGCCCCGCACCTGGACCCGCGCCGCCCGCCGCGCGGACACGCGCCGTAACGCCCCGTCGGACTCCGGGTGGGCCACGGAGAGTGAGGCCAGATCCGCGCGGAGGGGATCGAGCGCGTCGTCGGTGGACGCCGCCCCGCCCGGCTTGCCGGGCCTCCCCGCCGAGGCGTCCGCGAGCAGCCCCGCCCTCGCGAGCCGCCCGAGCAAGTCCTCCAGCAGGCCGTCCCGCAGCCCGAGAGCTCTGGCCTCGCCCCGTAGCAGCGTGACGCCACGCGTGCCGTCGAGCAGGCCGAGGAGACTGCCGGTGGTCGTGTCGAGCGGCCCCACCACGACCGCGTGCGCGGAGGTGGCCCCGAACTGCACGCTCCGCAGATCGCGCCATGCCCTGCGCAGTGCCGGTTTCAGCATCGGATGCATTTCCGCCCCCGTGATCTTGATCGTCGACTCTTTCGCCCGATCGTCAGATTGCCCGGGAGTCGAAGCGGCCGGAGAAAGTTGTCCACAGGGGCGGGGTATTAATCATTCAAATGGTGCAGGGTGTGACCGGATCCCCGCCGAACCGTCCCGGAGGCAGGACTTCCCCCGCTGACAGCGGGTAACGTCGGCCCCGTGCCCGCCGACCCACAGCGCAGCGTGACAAGGAAGCCGCCCCGCGGTTCGGGGACGAGTGCGGTCGAGGTCCGCAGAAGCTCCCGGCGGAGCAGAACCGTCTCCGCCTACCGCGAGGGCGACCGGACCATCGTGCTCATCCCGGCCCGGATGTCCGAGGCGGAGGAGCAACGCTGGGTGACGGTCATGCTCGACAAGCTCGCCGCCCAGGAGAGCAAGCGGGTCCTCGGGGACAGCGAACTCACCGAGCGCGCGACGCGGTTGTCGGACCAGTACTTCGGCGGCCGGGCACGGCCGACGTCCGTGCGCTGGGTGACGAACCAGAACACCCGCTGGGGCTCCTGCACCCCCTCCGAGGGCAGCATCCGCCTCTCGCACCGGCTCCAGGGCATGCCCGAGTACGTCGTCGACTACGTCCTCGTCCACGAGTTGGCCCATCTCCTGGTCCCCGGCCACGGCCCGCGCTTCTGGCGGCTCCTGGAGGCCTACCCGCGCACCGAGCGCGCCCGCGGCTATCTCGAAGGAGTCGTCGCCGCGGAGCGTCTGCCCCACCTCCCGGCCGCACGCGGAGAGTAACGACACCCGCCCCGATCCTGTACCGAATTCGTACCGGCTTGGCTCAATGTCGCACACAGCCGTTAGCCTGACGCGACGTATTCACCTTCGGGATGGGGGACGGTCGTTACGCATGGCCAGGGAATTCCAACGCGGCCACAAGGCCAAGATCAGTGATCTGACACCGGGGACCGATCTGTACGTGGGCGTGCAGATCAACGCGCCCGGACTGACCTTCGACATCAGCTGCTTCGGCCTCGACGCGAACGAGCAGCTCTCCGACGACCGGTACTTCATCTTCTTCAACCAGCCGAAGTCGCCGGAGGAGTCCATCCAGCTGCTCGGGGCGCAGTCGGGCGACACGGAGTCCTTCCGGGTCACGCTGGACCGCATCCCGGCGAACATCCACAAGCTGTCGTTCACCGCGACCATCGACGGCGCGGGCCAGATGTCGCAGATCGGCCCCGGCTACATCCGGATCGTGGCGGGCGGCGAAGAGGTCGTCCGCTATCCGTTCACGGGCGCGGAGTTCTCCACCGAGCGCGCCGTCATGCTCGGCGACTTCTACCTCAAGGACGTCTGGCGGTTCGCCGCCATCGGCCAGGGCTTCGACGGCGGCCTGGACGCGCTGCTGAAGAACTTCGGCGGCGAGGTCGCCGAGGAGCAGCCCGCCGCGCAGGCCCCGCAGGCAGCGCCCGGCTTCGCGCCGCCGGCGCAGGCCGCCGCACCGCCCGCGTTCGGCGCGCCCGCCGCACCCCACGCGCCGCAGCCCGCACCCCAGGCGCCCCAGCCCGCACCGCAGGCCCCGGTCCAGCCGGTGCACGCGGCGCCCACCATGGCCGCCCCGATGGCCCCGCCCGCCCCGGCGCCCGCGCCGTACGGTCAGCAGCCGCCGGCCCCGCAGTACGGCCAGGTACCGGGTCAGGTGCCCGGTCAGGCGCCGTACGGCCAGCCGCAGCAGCCCCAGTTCGGCCAGATGCCGGGCCAGGTCCCCGGCCAGATGCCGGGCCAGGTCCCGGGGCAGTTCGGTCAGCCGGGCGGAGTCCCGCAGGGCGTGCCCCAGGGCGTGCCCGCCACCGGAGCCGGACTCGCCGCCGCGCTCCAGCCGTACAAGGAGACCCCGACCGGCTCCCGTTGGACCCCGCAGAACCAGCAGCTCATGCGGGTCGACCTGCAGATGGGTGGCAACCCCGTCCTCGCCCGCCAGGGCAGCATGGTCATGTATCAGGGCAAGGTCGACTTCAGCCACAAGGGCGCCGGGTTCACCGGCCGGATCGTCGGCAACGCCACCGGCCAGGAGATGCAGCTGATGCGCTGCAGCGGCCGAGGCCAGGTCTTCCTCGCCGAGGACGGCGCCCACCTGCACCCGATCGAGCTCCAGGGCGACGGCATCTGCGTCTCCGCCGAGAACGTGCTCGCCTTCGACGAGTCTCTCCAGTACGAAGTACGGAGGATCGAGGGCCACGGCATCCCCGGCGGCGCCCTGTTCACGATGCAGTTCCAGGGCACCGGCACCGTCGTCGTCAAGACGCACGGCGTCCCGGTCGTCCTGCCGGTCACGCCGACCACCTTCGCCGACTGCAACGCGGTCGTCGCCTGGTCGTCCGCGTCCCAGGTGATCCTCTCCAGCCAGGTCCGGCTGCGCCGCAACGCGTACCCGGGACACAGCGGAGAGACCGTCAACCTCCAGTTCCGGGGCGCCCCCGGCAACTTCATCGTCGTCCAGCCGTACGAGGTCTGAGGGAGCCCGAAGAATGAACCAGCAACTCGCGGGCTTCGCCCCGACCCCGATGGCGGCCCGGATGGAGAACCACGGCCGCGCGATGCTCAAGGTCGCCATGGCCTCCGGCCAGGACCTCTACGCACGCACCGGCTCGATGGTCTCCTACGAGGGTTTCGTCACCTACGAGCCCAACCCGCCCGCCGCCCGTCAGGTCGCCCAGCAGTGGGTCACCGGCGAGGGCGCGCCCATCATGAAGTGCTCCGGCGACGGCCTGCTCTACCTCGCCGACTACGGCGCGGACGTCGTCGTGATCAACCTCCAGAACGACTCGCTGTCCGTGAACGGCACCAACCTGCTGGCCTTCGACGCCCACCTCCAGTGGGGCGTCGAGAAGGTCAAGGGCCTCGCCAAGTTCGCCGGACAGGGCCTGTTCAACGTCGAGATCGCGGGCACCGGCTGGGTCGCCCTGACCTCGCGCGGCACGCCGATCGTCGTCGACTGCGGCCGCGGCGAGGACGAGACGTACGTCGACCCCGACGCGCTCGTCGCCTGGTCGCCGGCTCTCAAGGTCAAGGGCAAGCGCAGCTTCAAGGCCTCCTCCCTGATCGGACGGGGCAGCGGCGAGGCGTACCAGATGGCCTTCTCGGGCCAGGGCATCGTCGTCGTACAGCCGAGCGAGGACAGCACCGACCGCCTGCGGATCCGGGGCTGAGGGGGAGCGAGAACACATCATGCAGAGCCCGCTTTTCAACTACGCCGAGCAGCAGAGCCAGGAACGGTACGTCATCCAGAACCCGCAGATGCTGCGGGTGGCCCTGACAGGGTCGGACGACGTCCTCGCCCGCAAGGGCGCCATGGTCGCCTACCAGGGACTCATGGACTTCGACGGCGAGTACAAGACGCCCAACCAGCGCCGCGCCCAGGCCCGCACCGGTGAGGGCCTCGACCTCATGCGCTGCTCCGGGCAGGGCACGGTCTACCTGGCCAACCTCGCCCAGTACATCCACGTCGTGGACGTCGAGCAGGAAGGCATGACCGTCGACAGCGCCTACGTCCTGGCGCTCGACTCGACCCTGCACACCGAGGTCATCGCCGTGGACAGCCAGTACGGCGTCTCCGGCACCGGCAAGTACCAGCTCAACATCTCCGGCCGCGGCAAGGTCGCCCTGATGACCTCGGGGCAGCCGCTGATGATGCACGTCACGCCGGAGAAGTACGTCAACGTCGACGCGGACGCCATCGTCGCCTGGTCCACCGGGCTGCGGGTGCAGATGCAGGCGCAGACGACGAACTCCAGCATCCGCCGCCGGCGCGGCAACACGGGCGAGGGCTGGGAACTCAGCTTCCTCGGACAGGGCTTCGCCCTCGTCCAGCCCAGCGAGGTCATGCCGCCGCAGAACGCCGCCATCGGACAGGGCCTCGCCGCCCAGTTCGGCGCCGGCCAGCACGGCTCGCACGCCCAGAACCAGAACAACGCCTGGAACTGAGCAGACGTAAGGGGCGGCCTCCTAGGAGGCCGCCCCTTACCCATGTCCCCTGGTCTACAGCCGCGCGCGAGTCGCCTCCAGCAGCCGTACGACCGACACGTCGGCCACCGCGGCCACCTCGTCGTACGCGTACCAGCGCAGGTCCAGCGACTCGTCGCTGATCGCCTCCACCGCGCCGGCCGGCGCCAGCGCCGCGTACTGCACGTCCAGGTGCCAGTGGCACGGCGCGGGAATCGGATGCCGGTCCAGCCGCACCGGGCCGCCCGGAAGCAGCGTCAGACCCGGGATCCCGGACTCCTCCGTCGCCTCGCGCAGCGCCGCCCCGGCGACCGTCGCGTCACCCGGCTCGCAGTGCCCGCCCATCTGCAGCCACATGCCGAGCTTCTTGTGCAGCGTCAGCAGCACCCGCCCGCGCTCCGGGTCCACCACCAGCGCGCTGGCCGTCAGATGCCCGGCCTCGCACGCCTTCCACATCCCGTCGGCGTGCGCGGCGAGGTGGTCCAGATAGATCCCGCGCAGCTCGTCCTGGTCCTCGTACCCCTTCAGTACGAGGACCGCGTCGTCGTGCAGACTCACTTCTCGCCGTCGCCCTTGTCGTCGTCGCGGTCGCCGTCGTCGCCGTCCGGCTTCGTGCCGCCGGCCGCCTCGCCGAGCATCTTGTCGATCTCCGAGAAGTCCAGCTGCTCGCGGTGGACGAAGCCGTCCGGGTCGTCCAGGTCGGACGCCGTCGGCAGCATGTCCGGGTGCTCCCACAGGTGGTCGCGGCCGTCGACACCGCGCGCGTCCGTGAGCGAGGCCCACAGCCGCGAGGCATCCCGCAGCCGGCGCGGACGCAGTTCGAGCCCGATCAGCGTGGCGAAGGTCTGCTCGGCGGGACCGCCGCTCGCCCGCCGACGCCGCAGCGTCTCGCGCAGCGCGTCCGCCGAGGTCAGCCGGGACTTCGCGGCCTCGTGGACCACCGCGTCCACCCAGCCCTCGACCAGCGCGAGCGCCGTCTCCAGACGGGCGAGGGCGGCCTTCTGCTCCGGCGTGTCCTCGGGCTGGAACATGCCCTGCTGGAGCGCCTCCTGAAGCTGCTCCGGCTGCGCCGGGTCCAGCTGACCGACCGCCTCCTCCAGCTTCGAGGTGTCGACCTTGATCCCGCGCGCGTACCCCTCGACCGCGCCGAACAGATGCGAGCGCAGCCACGGCACATGGGCGAAGAGCCGCTGGTGCGCGGCCTCGCGCAGGGCCAGGTAGAGCCGCACCTCGTCCTTGGGGACGCCGAGGTCCTTGCCGAACGTCTCGATGTTCAGCGGCAGCAGCGCCGCCTTGCCGGCCGGGCCCAGCGGCAGACCGACGTCCGTCGAACCGACGACCTCACCCGCGAGCGCGCCGACGGCCTGACCGATCTGCTGGCCGAACATGGCGCCGCCCATCGACCGCATCATGCCGATCAGCGGGCCCGCCATGGCCTGCATCTCCTCGGGCAGCACATCGCCCATCGCCGTGCCGACCCGCTCGGCGACCGGGTCGACCAGCTGCTGCCAGGCCGGCAGCGTCGCCTCGACCCACTCCGCGCGGCTCCACGCCACGGCCGTGCTCGCCCCCGACGGCAGCGACGTCACGCCGTCCAGCCACAGGTCGGCCAGGCGCACGGCCTCCTCGACCGCGGACTTCTCCGCCGGACCCACGCTGGCGTCCTTGGTGCCGTCGGACGTGCCCTGGGCGACCACCTGGCGGGCGATCTGCTTGGCCATGTCCCAGTTCACCGGGCCGCCCTCGTACGAGAGCATCTGGCCGAGCTGCTGGAAGGCGGCGCCCAGGTCGTTGGGGTTCAGCGAGCCGAACATCGCGGCGAAGGGATTGTCCGCGCCACCGGGGCCGCCCATGCCCGGCAGACCGCCGAAGCCGAACGGATTGGCCCCGAAGGGGTTGCCACCCTCGCCACCGGACCCCTGGCCACCTCCGGCGGGGTCCTTCTTCTTGCCCTCGTCGCCGCTCTCCGGCTCCTCAGGCGGAAGGCCGAATCCGAATGGGGTGTCACTCACAGGTTTCCTCGGCTCGTAGGGCCGCCGGCTTCCTGCCGACGGCGGCTTTCCTGGCGCGGCTCGATGCCCGACTCCACACCACCAGCGTAGACATCCGGGCCGGATGTGGGCTCGGTGCTCCGCCGGGCCGTGGCCTGCGGCAGGATGGACGCCACCTGGTACGTACGCGTCATTCGGGTACGTACTGAAGACAACCGCTGGAGACGCCCGGTGAGTTCCCCAGATCCTCAGGTTCGCGCAGCGCGAAACATCTCGACCCGGTCCACCGGGCGCGGCCCCGTGGTCGCGGTCACCGGTGCCGCCTCCGGGGTCGGCGACCTGCTGACCAGGCGCCTGGCCGCGTCCGACGAGATCAAGCAGGTCATCGCCATCGACGAGCGCCGGGGCGAGGTCTCCGAGGCGCAGTGGCACATCCTCGACGTCCGCGACCCGGCCATCGCCGAGAAGCTGCGCGGCGCCGACGTGGTCGTGCACCTCGCCGTCGACCTCGACCTGGAATCGGACGCCGCCGCCCGGACGGCCTACAACGTGCGCGGCGCGCAGACCGTCCTGACGGCCGCCGCGGCCGCGGGCGTGCACCGCGTGGTGCTGTGCACCTCCGCGATGGTCTACGGCGCGCTGCCCGACAACGACATCCCGCTCTCCGAGGACGCCGAGCTGCGGGCGACCGCCGAGGCCACCGGTGTCGGCGACATGCTGGAGATCGAGCGGCTCGGCCGCCGCGCGCCCCGCGCCCACCCGGGCCTGCACGTCACCGTCGTCCGCCCGGCGGTCCTGGTGGGCGGTACGGACACGGCCCTGACCCGCTACTTCGAGTCGCCTCGGCTGCTCGTCGTGGCGGGGTCCCGCCCCACCTGGCAGTTCTGTCACGTCGAGGACCTCGTCAGCGCGCTGGAGTACGCGGCCCTGGAGAAGGTCGAGGGGGAGTTCGCGGTCGGCTGCGACGGCTGGCTGGAGCAGGAGGAGGTCGAGGAGCTCTCCGGGATCCGGCGCATGGAGCTGCCCTCGGCCGTCGCCCTCGGCGCGGCGGCCCGGCTCCACCGGATCGGGCTCACGCCGTCCCCGGCCGGCGACCTGGCGTACACGATGCACCCCTGGGTGGTCAGCGTCGGCCGGCTGCACGACGCGGGCTGGCGGCCGAAGTGGACCAACGAGGAGGTGCTCGCCGCGCTCCTGGAGGAGGTCGAGGGCCGGCACACCGTCGCGGGCCGCAGGCTCGGCCGCAAGGACGCGACGGCGGCGGGAGCGGCCGGTGCGACGGTGGCACTGCTCGGCACGGCGGCGCTGGTACGCCAGATGCGCAAGCGGCGCGGCATGTAGCCCCGGAAGCCTGCGGGCCGGGAGCCGGTGGACCGGAGGCCGGAGGCCTGCGGACCGGCAGACGGGGGACCGGGACTGTAGGACCCTCCTACGGAGGGTCGGGTCCACCGGTCGAAACCGCTATTCCGCGATGTCCGTGCGGTACGGCACCATGGGCTTCATGGCACGTACCCATGACCACCCCGGCGAGCAGACGGCGGCCGACCCGATCAAGCTGCTGGCGATCCGTGACGCCCCGCTCTCCCTCGACGAGGTCTTCCGGGCCGTCGGCGACGACGCGGCGGGCGGCACGACCCTCTTCGTGGGCACGGTGCGCAACCACGACGGCGGCGCGGACGTCGACGAGCTGGGGTACTCCTGCCACCCCTCCGCCCTGGACGAGCTGCGCAAGGTCGCCGAGAAGGTCGTCGCCGACTACCCGGTCCGCGCCCTGGCCGCCGTCCACCGCGTGGGCGACCTCCAGGTCGGCGACCTCGCGGTCGTCGTCGCGGTCTCCTGCCCGCACCGCGGCGAGGCCTTCGAGGCCTGCCGCAAGCTGATCGACGACCTCAAGCACGAGGTCCCGATCTGGAAGCACCAGAAGTTCTCCGACGGCACGGAGGAGTGGGTCGGGGCCTGCTAGGGGTATCGCCCTGGCGTCCCCCAAGTGGCCCCGAGGCCTCCCCTAGGCGCCGGACCGGTCCCAGGCAAGACGCCGCGCCGACGGCTTGTAGTCGAACGCCCCGATTTGCGTAACCAGCCCCCTGGCAGCAGCGTTGATGCTGCAGATCGTTAGTCTGCTGATCGGCCGGGTTCCGGCCGGTTGCGGTCGCTCATTGGGGTTGGGAGGTCGGGATGGCAGCGCTCGCGTGGTTGCTGATTCCGCTTTTCGCTGTCGTCGGCGCGGCGATATGGGGAAGCTGGGTCCAGCGGAACAAGACCATCGGGGACGTGGCCGAGCTCGCCGGCTACGCACGCTTCAGGGACGCCATGGAGCGGTCCCATGGCGGCATCGACGCCGCCGCCCCCGAGATGGCCCAGGCGGCGCCCTCGTCCCCCGTACGCAGTAGCCACGTCTCCGGCTGACTCCTCCCCGCCGACCGCCTCGTACGGACCCGCCCCACGGGTGCACTCACAGACCGGTCCCGTACTGTCGTTCCATGCCACGCCGCACCGCGACGATGCTCGCCTCCACCCTGGTCCTGATCACCCTGCTCTGTGTGGGCGTCCTGGTCCCGGTCCCGTACGCGGAGATGAGCCCCGGACCGACGGTGAACACCCTCGGGGAGGCCAGGGGCGAGCCGGTGCTCCAGATCTCCGGCCACAAGACCTACCCGACCGACGGGCACCTCAACATGACGACCGTCCGCGTCACCAGCGCGGACTACCGGATGAACGTGGTCGAGGCCGTCTACGGCTGGCTCGCGCACGACAACGTGGTCGTCCCCAAGGAGACCCTCTACCCGGACGGCAAGACCGAGGAGGAGTCGAGCCAGGAGAACGCCGAGGAGTTCAGCCAGTCCCAGGAGAGCGCCAAGGTCGCCGCCCTCGGCGAGCTGGGCATCCCGGTGACCACCCGGGTCGTCGTCGCCTCCGTCGTCAAGGACAGCCCCGCCCAGGGCACGCTGCACGCGGGCGACGTCATCAAGGCCGTGGACGGCGTGCCCGTCAAGGAGCCCGGCGACGTCGCCAAGCAGGTCACCACGCACAAGCCGGGCGAGAAGGTCGAGTTCACGATCGTCCCCACCAAGGAGGCGGCCGCGGCCGAGAAGGCCGGCAAGGAGCCCACCGCCACCAAGAAGGTCACCGTCACGACCGTGAAGTCCTCGGAGGGCGACCGGGCGATCGTCGGCATCCAGGCCGGCACCGACCACGTCTTCCCGTTCACCATCGACATCAAGCTCGCCGACGTCGGCGGCCCCAGCGCCGGGCTGATGTTCGCGCTCGGCATCGTCGACAAGCTGACCCCGGAGAGCCTCACCGACGGCAAGTTCATCGCCGGTACCGGAACGATCGACGAGAAGGGCCAGGTCGGCCCGATCGGCGGTATCGAGATGAAGCTGGTCGGCGCGCGCAACGCCGGAGCCCGGTACTTCCTCACCCCGGCCGACAACTGCGAGACCGCCGCCTCCGACATCCCCGACGGCCTCACCCTCATCAAGGTGAACACCATCGACGACGCGACGAAGTCGCTGGAGAAGCTCCGCAAGGGCGACACGAAGAACCTGCCCAGCTGCTCGAAGAGCTAGGCCGCACCGCCAGGACACCTAAAGAAGGGGGCGCCCCGGTCACCGAGACCGGGGCGCCCCCTTCGCCGTACTCCGCAGGATCCTCAGGACTCGAAGGTCGCCGCCAGGGCCTCCGCGAGGCCCGGCACCAGGTCCGCCCCGGTGAGCACCTCGTTCGGCGAGTCCTTCTCGCGCAGCCGGATCGCCGCCTCCCGCGCGCCGTTACGGAGCACGGCCACGGTCATCCGGACCTCCTGCCGGTCGGGGTGGCGGGCCACCCACTTCGCCAGAGCGGCCTCGTTCAGGCCCTCGGGCACGGAGGCCTCGGCCGACGGCGGGAGCATCAGCCGCTCCACGGTCAGCGCGCAGCCGGCCACCGCGTCGGGCCAGGCGATGGTGCCGAGGAACTCGTCGAGGGGCTTCCCCTTCGGCAGTTCCTCCTGCTCGATGGGGGTGTAGGCGGCCGCCTCGTCGCCTTCGAGGCCGAGCTGGGAGGCCAGTCCCGGCTCCTGGGCACGCAGTCGGGCGGTGTCGACCAGGGCGAAGAGCCGGGCCGGGCGGTCCCAGCCGAGGCCGGAGGCGTACTCGTCGATCTCGAGCACCGCGCGGGTGAGGGGGCTTGCGGCCATGGGGGTGCCGGAGGGGGAAACGTTGGACATGGACAACATCCTGCCTCCTCTCCCCCCGAAGACGGGAACTAGGTAAAGCCTCAGTAAGTTGCATCAGTGGGCTCTACGATCGCGGGGCCTGCTTTATCGACGCATCAACCTCGAGGGGCGCACGTTGGCTTTCCAGATGCCGGACCGCGGAGGCGGCGGAGGTCCGTCCGGGCCAAGGATCAGAGTCGGCCGGCCGTCCCGGCGGGCCCGCACGCTGCTCATGACCCTGGGTGTGCTGGCCGTCCTGGCCATGGTGTTCGTCATGTTCGCCGGGTTCTGGACGGACTGGCTCTGGTACCGCTCGGTCCACTACTCGTCCGTGTTCACCACCACCCTGTGGACCAAGATCGGCCTCTTCGCGGTCTTCGGTCTGCTGATGGGGCTCGCCGTCGGGCTGAACATCTGGCTCGCGCACCGGCTGCGGCCGCCGCTGAGCGCGATGTCGCTGGAGCAGCAGAGCCTCGACCGGTACCGGATGGGCCTGGCGCCGTACAAGAAGTGGGTGCTCCTCGCGATCACCGCCCTGGTGGGCCTGATCGCGGGCGCCTCGGCCTCCGGCCAGTGGCGGACGTGGCTCATGTGGGTCAACGGCGTGTCGTTCGGCCAGAAGGACCCCCAGTTCCAGCTGGACGTGGCGTTCTACGCCTTCGACCTCCCCTGGTACCGCTTCCTGCTCGCCTTCGGCTTCGCCGCCACGGTCCTGTCGCTGGTGGCCGCCGCCCTGACGCACTACCTGTACGGCGGACTGCGCGTCACCAGCCCCGGTGCCCGCGCCACCGCCGCCGCGACCGGCCACCTCTCGGTGCTCCTCGGCGTCTTCGTCTCCCTGAAGGCCGTGGCGTACTGGCTCGACCGGTACGGCCTCGCCGTGAAGTCCAGCGACTTCAAGGCGGCCGGGAACTGGACGGGTCTGCGGTACGTCGACGCCAACGCCTACCTGCCGGCGAAGACGATCCTGTTCTGCATCGCCGCGATCTGCGCCGTGCTGTTCTTCGCGACGCTCTGGCGCCGCACCTGGCAGCTGCCGGTGATCGGCTTCGGCCTCATGGTCCTGTCGGCGATCCTGATCGGCGGCCTGTACCCGGCCATCGTGCAGAAGTTCCAGGTCCAGCCGAACGAGCAGGCCAAGGAAGCGCCGTACATCCAGAAGAACATCGACGCGACCCGCAAGGCGTACGCCATCGACGCGACCAAGCCGGAGAACTACTCCGGCAAGTCGACGACGAAGAACAAGGACACGCTGCGCAACGACTCGGACACGGCGGCCAGCTACCGCCTGCTCGACCCGAACATCGTGTCGCCGACGTTCCAGCAGCTGGAGCAGAAGCGGAAGTACTACCAGTTCCCGACCACCCTGGATGTCGACCGCTACAGCGGCAAGGACACCGTCGTCGGTCTGCGTGAGCTCAACATCAAGGGCATCCCGAAGCGGAACTGGATCAACGACCACTTCACGTACACCCACGGCTTCGGCGCGATCATGGCCACGGGCACGCAGACGGACGCCAACGGCTCGCCGATCTTCACCGAGGCCGGCCTGCCGACCACGGGCCAGCTCGGCCCGTACCAGCAGCGGATCTACTACGGCGAGAAGACCGACCAGTACTCGATCGTCGGCGGGCCGCAGAAGGAGCTGGACTACGAGGAGAACGGCGAGAAGACCACCAGCTACGAGGGCAAGAGCGGGGTCAACCTCTCCAACACCTTCAACCGCGCCGCCTACGCGGTCGCGTTCAGCGAGCCGCAGATCCTCTACTCGGGGGCCATCGGCGAGGGCTCGCGGATCCTCTACAACCGCACGCCCAAGGAGCGCGTCGAGGCGGTCGCGCCGTGGCTGACCATCGACGGAGACGCCTACCCGGCGGTCGTCGACGGCCGGATCCAGTGGATCGTGGACGCGTACACGACGACCAACGGCTACCCCTACGCCTCGCGTACGACGCTGGGGGAGACCACGGCCGACGCGCTGACGGTCGGCAACCAGCAGCGCGCGGTGGTCGCCCAGCAGAACCAGGTCAACTACATCCGCAACTCCGTGAAGGCCACCGTCGACGCCTACGACGGCACGGTGAAGCTCTACGAGTGGGACACCAAGGACCCGGTCCTCAAGACCTGGATGAAGGCGTTCCCGGACACCGTGGAGCCGCGTGAGGCGATCAAGGACAGCCTGATGCAGCACCTGCGGTACCCGCAGGACATGTTCAAGGTCCAGCGGGAGCTGCTGACCCGGTACCACGTGACCAACCCGGCGCAGTTCTACAGCGGTTCGGACGCCTGGCAGGTGCCGGACGACCCGACCAACAAGGACGGCAACGCCGTTCCGCCGTACTACCTGAGCCTGAAGATGCCCGGGGACGCGCAGCAGCGGTTCTCGCTGACGACGACGTTCACGCCGAACGGCCGGCCCAACCTGGGCGGCTTCATGGCGGTCGACGCCGACGCCAAGAGCAAGGACTACGGCCGGATAGAGCTGCTGCGCGTGACCTCGGACGTCCCAGGTCCCGCGCAGGTGCAGAGCAAGCTCAACGGCCTCCCGGACGTGGCCCAGTTCGTCCGGGACATGAAGGGCGCGGACTCCGACATCCAGTACGGAAACCTGCTCACGGTCCCGCTCGACGGCGGCTTCCTCTACGTCGAGCCGGTCTACGCCCAGGGCCGTAACGCGCTCTACCCGCTGCTGAAGAAGGTCGCGGTGTCCTATGTGGACGCGGACCAGCCGGACGGTGACACGACCAAGGACACCACGGTGTTCAAGGACAACCTCACCGACGCGCTGAACGCGGTCTTCGGGGTGGAGGGCACCACGCCGCCCCAGCCGGAGCAGCCGGGCACCAAGCCGCCGACGACGCCGACCACGCCGACGACGAACGACGCCCTGCTCAAGCAGGCCATCGCGGACGCGCAGAAGGCGTACGACGACGGTGAGGCCGCGCTGCAGAAGGGTGACTGGACCGCCTACGGCAAGGCCCAGGAAGCCCTGCAGAACGCCCTCCAGCGGGCGGCGGACGCGGGCGCGAAGCTGACGCCGCCGGCCGACCAGAAGCCGGGTGACAAGCCGGCCGACGGAAAGCCTGCGGACCAGAAGCCGGGAGCGACCCCGTCCACGAGCCCACCGAGCAGCGGCTGACCGTCTGGTCAGGAACCCCCCTCGCGTCGTGATACCTTTACGGAACAACGACGCGGGGTGGAGCAGCTCGGTAGCTCGCTGGGCTCATAACCCAGAGGTCGCAGGTTCAAATCCTGTCCCCGCTACTGAAGACAAGGGCCCGGATCCTTCAGGATCCGGGCCCTTGTCGTTGTGCGTGGGGGAGGCGGGCGACGCCCCGAAGAGCGGTGGGGATGGGGCGAGTTGGGGCGGAACGTGTTTGACTTGTCTCTCTGTGGGCATGTCGACAAAACGCTGAAGTGACCTCACTGGCTGCGGTATACCAGGTGTACGCGCGTTGCGGGTGGTGCGACGATGGTTTTTATGGGGGACAGGGCAACTCTGTTGGAGACAGGGCGGTTTGTGCAGCGGCACGCCCGACGGGCCGCGGACGACATCATCGAGGCCGCGGAGGTCGTCGATGCGGCCGTCGACACCACCACCGCCGAGAGTGAGACGGAGACGGAGACCGAGGCACGCCACCGGCGCGCCGCCGAGAACGGCGACGCCGCGTCGATGAGCGTGCTCGGCGCGCTGCTGCTGCGCCGGGGCGACCTGGACGGCGCCGAGCCGTACCTGCGCGGTGCCACCGCCGAGGGCGACCGGGCCGCCGCCAACAACCTGGGCGTCCTGCTGCACCAGCGGGGGTACGCGGACGAGGCCGCCGGCTGGTGGCGGGTCGCCGCCGTCGCGGGTTCCGCGCCCGCCGCGCACGCGCTCGGCCGATACCACCGCGAGCGGGGCGACGAGCCTGCCGCCGAGTACTGGCTGCGCCAGTCCGCCGAGCAGGGCCACGCCCTGGGCGCGTACGCCCTCGCCGACCTTCTGGAGCACCGCAGCGACGTCGGCGCGGAGCGCTGGCTGCGCGCCGCCGCCGAGCAGGGCCACCGCGAGGCCGCGTACCGCCTGGCCCTGGCCCTGGAGCGGCGGGCCACGGAGACCGACGGGGAGCTCGCCGAGGCCGAGCAGTGGTTCCGGCAGGCCGCGGCACGGGGCCACCGCCGGGCCGCGCTGCACCTCGGCGCGATCCTGGAGAAGCGCGGAGACCTCAAGGAGGCCGGCCGCTGGTACCTGAGCTCGGCCAAGGAGGGCGAGGCCAAGGCCGCCTGCGCGCTCGGCTTCCTGCTGCGCGACGCCGGGGACGAGGAGAGCGCCGCCGTGTGGTGGCTGCGCGCCGCCCAGGACGGCGACGGCAACGCCGCCAACGCGCTCGGCGCCCTGCACGCCGCCCGCGGCGAGCAGCAGACCGCCGAGCGCTGGTACCGCGCCGCCATGGACGCGGGCGACGTCAACGGCGCGTACAACCTCGGGCTGCTCTGCGCCGCCCAGGACCGCAACCAGCAGGCCGAGCAGTGGTACCGCCGCGCCGCCTACGCCGGGCACCGCGAGGCCGCCAACGCGCTCGCCGTCCTCCTCCTCCAGGCCGGCGACGCCAACGGCGCCGAGCCCTGGTTCTCCAAGGCCGCCGAGGCCGGCAGCGTCGACGCCGCCTTCAATCTCGGCATCCTCTACGCGGGTCGCGACGACGACCGCTCGGCGCTGACCTGGTACGAGCGCGCGGCGGCGGCCGGGCACACCGAGGCCGCCCTCCAGGTCGGCATCGCCAGCCTCCGTGACGGCGACGAGCAGGCCGCCGAGCGCCACCTGCGGTGCGCGGCGGGCGGCGGCAGCGCCGAGGCCGCGTTCCGGTTGGCGACCGTCCTCGACGCGCGCCGCCCCGAGCCCGGACCGCCGGCGCTGGGCGCCTCGCGCGAGGAGAAGTCCGAGTGCGAGGAGTGGTACGAGCGCGCCGCCGAGCAGGGGCACCGGCGCGCCCAGGTACGGGTGGGCATGCTGGCCGCCGCGCGCGGCGACGTGGCGGAGGCGGCCCGCTGGTACCGCGAGGCCGCGGAGGCCGGCAGCCGCAACGGCGCCTTCAACCTCGGGCTGCTGCTCGCCCGGGAGGGCAGCGAGCGCGAGGCCGCCCTCTGGTGGACCCGCGCCGCCCGGGCCGGGCACGGCCGCGCCGCGCTGCGGCTCGCGCTGCTCGCGGCCCGGCGCGGTGAGCTGACCGAGGGGCGGCGCTGGTGCGCGCGGGCCGTGGAGCTCGGCCCGGCCGAGGTGGCCGAGCGGGCCGCGCGGCTGAGCGAGGCGCTCCACCAGGAGCTGACCGCGTAGCCCTGGTGGGTGGCGGGGAACGGATTTGCGCTGGTCGTGGGCGTCCCGTAAGGTTGGGTTCACCGACGCGGGGTGGAGCAGCTCGGTAGCTCGCTGGGCTCATAACCCAGAGGTCGCAGGTTCAAATCCTGTCCCCGCTACCAAATGATCAGGGCCTGGATCCGAATGGATCCGGGCCCTGTTTCGTTTCCGTGTGCGGCCCGGTGGTCGGTTGTGCCCACCCGTTCCGCCCCGGCGGAACGCATGCCCACAACCGACCCCCGCGCGCTACGTGGCGCAGTTCGGGCAGATGCCTCGGTACGTGACCTCGACGTCGGAGATCGTGAAGCCGAAGCGCTCCGAGTCCGGGAGGTCCGACAGCGGGTTTCCGGCCGGGTGGACGTCGCGGATCGTTCCGCAGCGACCGCAGACCAGGTGCTGGTGGGGTCGGTGGGCGTTCGGGTCGTACCGCTTGGCGCGGCCGTCCGTCGCGACCTCCATCACCTCACCGAGGGTGACCATCTCGCCCAGCGTGTTGTACACCGTCGCCCGGGAGATCTCGGGCAGTCGCTCCACCGCGCGCGCGTGGACCTCGTCGGCGGTCAGGTGGACATGGTCTCCGTCGAGCACCTCGGCCACGACGCGACGCTGCGCGGTCATTCGCCAGCCGCGGCCGCGCAGTCGTTCCAACAGGTCACTCATAGGAACAGCCTAACAGCGAGGGGGCCGAGGTCCCGAACGGGTGTGACTTTGGATGAGGCCTTGACTTAGACAATGTCTATTGTAGGGTCGAGTCCAGCACAGGCCATGGACGGGGCGTGCGGCACGCACCACAGGAGGCGCACATGACGACGCAGGGACCGCTCACCACGGAGGCCGGCGCGCCGGTCGCCGACAACCAGAACAGCGAGACGGCCGGCGTCGGCGGTCCGGTGCTCGTCCAGGACCAGCTGCTCCTGGAGAAGCTCGCCCACTTCAACCGCGAGCGCATCCCGGAGCGCGTGGTCCACGCGCGCGGTGCCGGTGCGTACGGCACCTTCACGGTGACAAGGGACGTCACGCGGTACACCCGGGCGGCGTTCCTCTCCGAGGTCGGCAAGCAGACCGAGACGTTCCTGCGCTTCTCCACCGTCGCGGGCAACCTCGGTGCGGCCGACGCGGTGCGCGACCCGCGGGGCTGGGCGCTGAAGTTCTACACCGAGGAGGGCAACTACGACCTCGTCGGCAACAACACCCCGGTGTTCTTCATCAAGGACGCCATCAAGTTCCCGGACTTCATCCACACCCAGAAGCGCGACCCCTACACGGGCAGCCAGGAGGCCGACAACGTCTGGGACTTCTGGGGCCTGTCGCCCGAGTCGACCCACCAGGTGACCTGGCTCTTCGGCGACCGGGGCATCCCCGCCTCGTACCGCCACATGAACGGCTACGGCTCGCACACCTACCAGTGGAACAACGAGGCCGGCGAGGTCTTCTGGGTCAAGTACCACTTCAAGACCGACCAGGGCATCAAGAACCTCACCCAGGCCGAGGCCAACAGGCTCGCCGGTGAGGACCCGGACAGCCACCAGCGCGATCTGCGGGAGTCCATCGAGCGCGGCGCCTTCCCGAGCTGGACCGTGCAGGTCCAGATCATGCCGGCGGCGGACGCGGCGACCTACCGCTTCAACCCGTTCGACCTCACCAAGGTGTGGCCGCACGCGGACTACCCGCCGATCGAGATCGGCACGCTGGAGCTCAACCGCAACCCCGAGAACATCTTCGCCGAGGTCGAGCAGTCGATCTTCAGCCCGGCGCACTTCGTGCCCGGCATCGGCCCGTCCCCGGACAAGATGCTCCAGGGCCGGCTCTTCGCGTACGGCGACGCCCACCGCTACCGCGTCGGCATCAACGCCGACCACCTGCCGGTGAACCGCCCGCACGCCACCGAGGCGCGCACGCACTCCCGTGACGGCCGCCTCTACGACGGCCGGCACGGCGGCGCGAAGAACTACGAGCCGAACAGCTTCGGCGGCCCGTTCCAGACCGACCGCCCGCTGTGGCGGTCGAGCGCCGTCACCGGCGGTACGGGCAACCACGCGGCCCCGTCCCACGCCGAGGACGACGACTTCGTCCAGGCGGGCAACCTCTACCGCCTGATGGCGGAGGACGAGAAGGGCCGTCTGGTCGAGAACCTGGCGGGCTTCATCGCCAAGGTCTCGCGCGACGACATCGCCGAGCGGGCGATCGACAACTTCCGCAAGGCGGACGGTGACTTCGGCAAGCGGCTGGAGGCCGCGGTCCAGGCCCTGCGCGGCTGAGGGCGCCTGCCGAGGAGAAGGAGCGGGCCGGACTTCCGTACATCGGTACGGAAGTC
>NZ_JBSGWV010000004.1:88765-333556 GCF_053609105.1 Streptomyces sp. NPDC054975 | reverse complement strand
GGCATCCAGCCTCAGATCGCGATGCCCGTCGATCTCCTGCACCTGCTGGCCGTGGGCGCCGGGGGGGGGGGGCGGCCCCCCGGGGGGGGGGGGGGGGGCGGGCCGCCCCCCCCCCCCGCTCCCGTAGGATCTCGGTGTGAGTAGCGCCCCCCACCCCGTCAGTACAGAAGGCAAGCTCGGCGTCGTCGTCATCGCCTACAACGACGCGGAGCTGGTCGGCGAGGCGATCCGCTCGGCGCTCGCCCAGGGACCCGTCGTCGCCGAGGTCGTCGCCGTCGACGACTGCTCCAGCGACGCCACCGGGAAGGTCCTGGACGAGCTGGCCGCTCTCCACTCCCGGGTCCGCGTCGTCCACCGCACCGAGAACAGCGGTGGCTGCGGCACCCCCCGCAACGACGGCATCCAGGCGGCCACCGCGCCGTACGTGATGTTCCTGGACAGCGACGACATCCTGCCCGAGGGCGCGGCCGAGGCCCTGGTCACGGCCGCCGAGCGGCACAGCACCCCCGTGGCCGTCGGCGCCTGCGTACGCCGTGAGCTGCCCGAGGGCCGCGACGTGCGCTGGCAGCCCGCCCTCTACCAGGAGCCGGCCCTCCTGGAGACCGCGGACGACCTCGCCCCGCTCGTCCACGACACGCTCTGCGTCAACAAGATCTACCGGCGCTCCTTCCTCACCGAGCACGCCATCAGGTTCCCCGACGGCCGGTTCGTCTACGAGGACTTCCTCTTCACCGCCCGCGTGCTGGCCGCCGCACCCCGCATCGCGGTGATCCCCGACACCGTGTACGTCTGGCACGTGCGCCGCGCCGCCGCCCAGCTCTCGATCTCCCTCGCCCGCGAGGACGTCACCAACTGGCAGGCCCGGATCGCCGCCCACCGCCAGGCCGTCGAGACCCTGCGGGAGGCCGGGCGCGCCGAGCTCGCCGCCGCCTGCCGCACCAAGTTCCTCGAACACGACCTGCGCATGTACGCCCGCGAGCTGCGGCTGCGCGACACCGCGTACCAGAGCGCCTGGTGGCGGCTGACCCGCGAGCACCTCACGGCGTTCGAGGAGGGCGAGCTCGCCGCGGCGACCGCGCCCGCCCGCTGGACGGCCCGCTTCCTGCTGGCCGCCGAGGAGCCCAGGGACCTGCTGCGGCTGTCCCGGCTGGCCGCCGACCCCGCCCGTCTCCTTCCGCCGTACGCCCGTAAGGGCACCTCCGCCGTCTGGTCCGAGGACCTGCCCGACGTGGAGCTCGACGGCATGGACACCCTGCCGCTTGCCGACCTCCCGCTGGTGGTCGACGCGGCCCTGCGGACCGGCGCGGGGGCCGAGCTGCGCCTCACGGTCCGCGATCTGTACGGGCGGGTGGGCGCGGCGGGCCCGCGTACCGCCGAGGTCGCGTTCGTCCCCCGGGGCGCCGACACGCCGGCCCGTACCGAGCGGGCCGAGCTGACCGAGGTGGACGGTGGCTGGACCACCCGCGTCCCGGCCGGGCTCACCGGCCTGGCCCGGGCGGGCCGTGGCCGCGGCAACACGGGGATCCAGTTCTGGGACATCAGGATCACGGTGACGTGCGCCGACGGGGAGACCTTCTCGACGGCGCTCCGGCTGCCGGAGGGCTGCCAGCGGCGATCGGTGCTGCCGAGCAGCCGGTACGGTGTACTGCTGGTGCAGCAGTACACCACGGCGAACGGCTCGCTCGCGGTGCGGATCGCACCCGGTGCCCGCGACGGGCTCGGGGCGGTCAGGGCCAGGCTTCGGCGGCTCTCGCGCCGTTCATAGCGAAAGGAATTGGGGCGTAATGACTTATCTGATCACCGGTGGCGCCGGCTACATCGGCTCGCACGTGGTCCGGGCCATGACGCAGGCGGGGGAGCGGGTCGTCGTCCTCGACGACCTGTCCACGGGCTACGCGGAGCGGGTCCCGGAGGGCGTACCCCTGGTGGTCGGTTCGACCCTGGACCGCGATGTCCTGGACCGCACCATCGCCGAGCACGGTGTCACGGGCGTCGTCCACCTCGCGGCGAAGAAGCAGGTCGGCGAGTCCGTCGAGATGCCGCTGCACTACTACCGCGAGAACGTGCAGGGCCTCACCGTCCTCCTGGAGGCCGTGGCGGCCGCCGGAGTCCGTAACTTCCTCTTCTCGTCCTCCGCCGCCGTCTACGGCATGCCGGACGTCGACCTCGTCACCGAGGAGACGCCCTGCCTGCCGCTGAGCCCGTACGGCGAGACGAAGCTGGCCGGCGAGTGGATCGTCCGCGCCGCCGGCAAGGCCCACGGCATCTCCACCGCCTGCCTGCGCTACTTCAACGTGGCGGGCGCCGCGACCCCCGAGCTGGCCGACACCGGCGTCTTCAACCTGGTCCCGATGGTCTTCGAGCGGCTCGACGCCGGTGAGGCCCCGCGGATCTTCGGCGACGACTACGCCACCCCGGACGGCACCTGCGTCCGCGACTACATCCACGTCGAGGACCTCGCCGACGCCCACCTCGTCGCCGCGCGCAAGCTCGCCGAGTGGGCCGCCGCCGGTGAGCCGCGCGACCTGACGGTCAACATCGGCCGCGGCGAGGGCGTCTCCGTCACCGAGATGATCGACCTGATCAACGAGATCACCGGCCACTCCGTCGCCCCGGTCGTCACCCCGCGCCGCCCCGGCGACCCGGCCCGTGTCGTCGCCTCCGCGGACCGTATCGCCGCCGAGCTGGGCTGGAAGGCCCGCCACGACGTCCGCGACATGATCAGCTCGGCGTGGGCCGGCTGGGTCGCCCGCCGCTCCGTCACCAGCTGATCCGACACGCACCACCCGTCGGGAGACCGATACGGCGAAGGGCCGGGGAGCATGCTCCCCGGCCCTTCGCCGTATCACTCTTCGCGGTCCGTCACGGACGGTGGATGCGCTCCACGCCGTAGTACGTCGACACGCACTGGGCGACCCAGTCCTTCTTGTAGTTCCGGGTGTAGTACGGCTCGGCCAGCCAGCCGATGTGCAGCGGCCGGTACTCGACGTCCGTCGCCCCGCGCGCTGCCTGCGCCCGGATACGCGCGTCCTGCTTGTCCCAGGCGAGACCGCGCGAGACCGTGCCGGAGGTGAGCGTCTGCATCTCCGGCAGCAGGGCCGCCGCGCTGCCGAGGACAGCGGCGGCGGTGACCACCACGGCCACGGCCGAGAGCCGCGACGAACGGCCGCCGTTGTTCGCAAGGCGCGTCCCGAGCAGCCGGCCGAGCCACACGCCGTACAGACACAGCGCCATGAGCAGCGGGACCATGAAGCTCGTCCAGGTGCGGGCGTACGTCCAGCCCGAGGGGCCGTAACCGCTGCGCAGGCCGTAGGTCACGGCGAGCGTGGCGACCAGGATCAGCGGCACGGGAAGCAGCATGACGAGCCGCAGCACACCACGCGACGGGCCGGTGGCCTCGGCGGTGGCCACGTCCTCAAGGTCGGCGATCCCCGTACGCGCGACGCGGCGCGAGTAGAACGCCACGGCGAGGCCGAGCAGCACACCGGCGGCGATGGCCCCCAGGTACGCCCACTGGTCCGACAGCACCTGCCAGATCCGCACCCAGTCGCGGACCGTCGCCTTCAGCTCCTCCGGCGCGAGGGTGTCGCGCGGCGGCTGCTGGGAGCGGCGCCAGCGGGCACCGGGGGAGGTGTAGAGCAGCACCAGGCCGGACACCAGGCCGAAGCAGGCGGCGGCGCACCAGGTGAACGGGAACCAGTCCTTCGCGAGCTTCAGCCGGGGCAGCGACAGCAGCCCGGCGGTGCCGGCGAACAGGCCGGCGACGGCGGTGAACGGCTCGCTGAGCGTGCCGATGGCGACGCCGAGGAGCACCACGCCGACGACGGCGGTGACGCGCGCCGCGCGACGCCCGCTGCGGGCGGCCCAGATCGCCGAGAGGACCGCCCAGATGCCGATGATGCTGGGCAGCGTGTGCGAGATGGTGGCCGGGGCCCACAGCAGCACCTGGTACGAACGGGTGCCGGCGAAGAACAGCAGCGTCTCCAGCAGCATCGCCGCGGCGACCAGGCTGATCAGCGGTGCCCGCAGTCCGAGGGCGCGCAGCACCTCGCGGCCCAGCAGGACCAGGCCCACGCCGAGCGTGAGGATCAGCACGAGGGGCAGCACCTTCGGGCCCAGCAGGCCGTCCGCGTACACCACACCGCTCAGGAGCGCGTTGGTGACCCGCCCGTTCTGGGTCATGTAGAAGTCCGAGGCGATGCCGAAGACTCCCATGTCACGGGTCTTCCAGACGGCGCACCAGTCGTCCGACGTGGGGCGCACGTACAGGCCGAGGAAGGCACCGACGGACAGCAGGGCCCCGGTCACGGCGACCGATATCAGCCCGGCCCAACGCACGAGGCGCCCGATTCCGGCCGGTGCGGAGTCTCTGCCGTCGCCCTCCGCGGGCCGCACGTCGCGCCGCGACGCTGTCGTACTGCTCATCGTTCTATCTCTCCAGGAAAAGGAAGAGTTCTTCCCAGCGGTCGGTGATCTCCTCGGCGGCGTACCGCTGGACGTTGCGCCAAGCCGCGTCGCCCATCTGGTTGCGCAGCTCGGAGTCGGCGATCAGCGTCGTGATGTGCGTGCCGAGCTCGATCGTGTTGCCGAGCCGGGCGAGCAGACCGTCCTCGCCGTCGCGGATGATCTCACGGACACCCGGCGCGCAGTCGAACGCGGCACAGGGCACGCCGGCGGCCATGGCCTCGAGGAGGGTGATCGGGAAGCCCTCGGCGCGGGACGCCTGGGCGAAGACGGACGCGCCGCGCAGCGCGCCGAGCACGTCGTTGGTGCGTCCCATCCACTCGACGGAGTCGTCCAGATCCATCGACGTGGCGTGCCGGCGGAGCGTTTCCTCCTCGTCGCCGGCGCCGTAGATCCGCAGCTTCCAGTCGGGGTGCCGGGGGGCGACCTCGGCCCAGGCGTCGAGCAGCATGTCGACGCCCTTCTCGTGCGAGAGGCGGCCGATGCAGGCGACGACCTTCTCGGTACGGGGGGCGGGCGCGTCGGGCATGAACGGCAGCGGGTTCGGCAGGTGGCCGACGTTGTCCATGCCGTTGCGGATCCACAGATCGGCGTCGCCTGGCGTGAGCACGAGCAGCCGGTCGACGTCCTTGTAGTACCGCTTCACCCGGGCGAGCCGGGAGGAGGCGGCGCTCGCCTGGTACGACTCGTGGCTCATGCCGATGACCGTGAGGCCCTTGGTGTCGGCGAGCGCGACCCACTCCATCGCCCAGACCTGGGTGACGATGACGACCGCTCCGGGGCGGGCCGCGGCGAACAGCGCCGTCAGCTTGTCCGCCTTCTCCCGCATCCCGGCCGCGCGGGCCCGATGCCGCATCCGCTCGGCCGCATTGAGCTTGCCCTTGAGGCCGCGCAGCGACCGCACCGACGGAGGGTGCGCGTCGTACAGCGTGGTCGTGGCGTACGGCAGGTCGGCGGGGAACTCGTGGGCGCGTCCCGCCGGTGCCGGGGTGATGCCGATGACATGCACCCGGTGGCCGCGGTCGGCGAACTGACGGGCCATCTGGTGCGACCAGGTGGTCACCCCGCCCATCTCGTCGACGCTGTTGGACACGAAGAAGATGTCACGGCCGCCGGACACGGCGGTCTGCTCGGTCACTTACCGCTCCTGGTGAAGAACTTCTCGACGATCTGCCGGGCCGCGTCGCCCCGGTCGTAGGCGCTGAACTCGGCGTTGAATCGCTCCCGCGCCGCCGAGTACTTGGCGTCCGCCTCGTCCTTGAGGTTGGCGACCGCCGAGAACAGCTCGTCCTCGGTGGCCACCACGGGTCCGGGCGCCTTCGCCTTCAGATCGAAGTACGTGCCGCGGCTCTCCGTCGAGTACTCCTCGTAGTCGTACGTGAAGAAGATCATCGGCCGGTCGAGCAGCCCGTAGTCGAACATCACCGAGGAATAGTCGGTGATCAGACCGTCGGCCAGCTCCAGCAGCGGGGTGATGTCGTGGTGGTGCGTGACATCGATGACCCGGCCGCGGACCGACGGCGGGAGCGTCAGGTTGTTGAGGTAGTGCGAGCGGATCAGCAGGGTGTGCGTGTCGCCGAAGCGCTCCGCGAACTCCACCACGTCGAAGGGCAGCTCGAAGCGGCGTACGCCTCCGCCCGGCGCGGCCCGGAAGGTCGGCGCGTACAGCAGCACCGTCTTGTCCGGCGCGATGCCCAGCTCGTCGGCGAGCGCACCGCGCTCACGGGTGCCGCTCGCGGCCTCCTGCTGCCGCGCCGCCACCAGGGCGTCGTTGCGCGGGTAGCCGGCCGGCAGGAGCTTCTCCTCCTTGAGCCGGAAGGCGGCCGCGAGCGTACGGATGTCGTGCTCGGAGCGGATCAGGAAGTGGTCGAACCGGTCCAGCGAACGCTGGAACGCGTTCTGCGCCGCCAGGCCCTGCTTCTTCGTGCCCGGCTCGTGGAAGCCCATCCGCTTGAGCGCCGAACCGTGCCAGGTCTGGATGTACGTGGTGCCGGGACGCTTGGTCAGCTTCAGCGGGAAGCCCTGGTTGTCGATCCAGAACTCCGCCTGGGCCAGCGCCCGCAGGTACTGCCAGCTCCACCGCTGGACGAGCGTGGCGTCCTTGGGGAACCCGGTGGGACGGGCGCCCGCGTAGGACCACACCGCCTCGAACTCGACGCCCTGGCGGCGCATCTCCTCGTAGATCGCCTTCGGGCTGTCGCTGTACTGCTTGCCGAGGTGGCTCTCGAAGACGACCAGACCCTTGCGGATCGGGAGCTTGCTGTACACGTCGTGGTAGACGCGCAGCTTGGTCTCGCCCGCGTTGAGGTCGCGACGGGCCTTGAGGATCCTGCGCAGACCCGTCTTGGCCAGGCCGGCGGTGCGGCCGTGCATGGCGCCCTCGATCAGCGCGGACGCGCGGACGGCCGCGCGGCCCTCGGCCGTGAGGACGTACGACAGGTTGCCCTTCTTCGTGACCTCGGGTGCGAACCGGTCGGAGACCAGCCGGGTCAGCCGGGGCCGGACCCGGACCGTGCGGGTCTCGCTGAGCTCGACGCTGCCGGCGGAGACCCGGGTGCGCAGCTCGTCGCCGTCGACCACGAGGATCAGCCGGACGTCCCAGACCGCGTCGATGATGCCCAGCGGCCGCACCTTGCGGGTGATGTCGGCCGTGGCGTCCCACTCGATGGCGGTGTCCGTGCGGCGCAGCGCGGTCACGGGGAACCGGAAGGCGCGCACACCGATCTTGCGGCGCGGCTGGAACTCCAGGTACGCCTTCAGCTCGGCGTCGGCCCCGATGCGGCCCAGCGGGTTCACGACCGCGCCGGACAGGCGCACGGCGCCGTCGGTGCCCGCGTACGAGGTGAGCCGGTTGCCGAGGACCATGGAGGTCAGCGGCTTGGTGTGGTAGCCCGCAGCCGTGACGTCCAGGATGCGACGGCCCTCGGGGTCGTCCAGGTGGCCGTCGCACCAGAAGATGTGGCCGTCGTGCTCGATGAGCGGGGCCGTCAGCCGGCCCTTGTTCGCGAGCGCGTCGGACGCCGGGAGCAGGTTGTCCCAGTCCTCCTTGCCCAGCAGGTAGGCGCAGATGGCGTGGAGCGGCTGGACCTCGGTGTAGGCGTTCGGGTCGATCCCGGAGAGATAGCCGTTGGCCAGCTCCGCGAACTCGCGCCGGTACTCCTCACCCATCCGCGGCAGGTCACGCAGATGCAGGACCAGGTCGTGCTTGAGGAACTTGATGTCCTTGCGGTACCGCAGCTCGTCGTAGCCCTTGCTCTTCAGCAGGGCGTCCACCCGGCGGTGTATTTCCATCCGGTGGACGAAGTTGGCGATCTCGTGGCGCCGGTTGCTGATGGACTTCGACGCCGCGCTCTCCTGGACGTTCCAGTAGTAGACCTGGTTCGGGATGAGCGTGATCCGGCGCGCGGCCACGTAGGCCTGCGCCGAGAAGAGCAGGTCCTCGTAGTGGATGCCGACCGGGAATTCGAGCTGCTGCTCCAGCAGGAACTCGCGCCGGTAGCACTTGTTCGTCGAGAGGGTGTCGAAGACCATCAGGTCGGGCAGCTCGGTGATCGACTCGATCGTCCGGGTGCCCGAGTAGATCCAGGGGTACCACTCGGTGGTCTTGCGGTGACGGCTGTCGAGGTGCACGCGGACGCAGAGACCGGAGACGATGTCGGAACCGGTCCGCTCGGCGGCGTCCAGCATGTTCCGGCAGGCGTTGCGCTCCAGCACGTCGTCGCTGTCCAGGAACATGACGTACGCGCCCTTGGCACGCTGCACGCCGTAGTTCCGGGGCGCGCCACAACCGCCGCTGTTCTCGGGGAGCTGGTACGCGCGGACCCGGTCGGGGTGCGCGGCGGCCAGTCCCTGGGCGACCTCGAAGGTGTCGTCCTTGCTGCAGTCGTCGACGATGAGGACCTCGACACTGTGCAGGGTCTGGTCCAGGACTGATCGGACGGCCGTCGGGAGACGCTCTGCGTCGTTGTACGCGATGACGACCACGGAGACGTCAGGCACTTGCACCTCGATCCACTTTCTTCCTTTAGACAGACCCAAGCTACCTGGTGTTCGCCCCCGCCCCCGCCGCACGGGCGCTCCAGTGGCGAGGAGCCGTTTCACGATCGTTACGGGACCGCTCCCCGCTGAACTACAACCTTCTCGGCGGTTCATCCGTCACCTCTGGTGCCGACCGCCTCGGGTATCCCCCGGGTGGCTGGTGAGATTTTTCGCAACGTCTCCGCGGAACCCTCTCCCGGCCAGGAAAGACCATTTTGTCGCGTGACCCGGATCACGGTTTGAGCGCGCGATGTGGCCTTTCCGACCCGTACTCTGAGAGGGCTGCCCGAGGAGGGTCCCGGCGACCGCCCCGGACTCCTGTCCGGTCCGCCTTCGCGCCGTACTTTCTCGCTCATCAACCAGGAGTGACCGTTTCATGACCAGGCTTTCGGTCGTTGTTCCTTGCTACAACGAGGAAGAGGTCGTCGAGCACTTCGACAACCGCATCCGAGAGGTCCTCGACGGCCTCTCCCTCGACTACGAGATCTGCTACGTGGACGACGGCAGCGCCGACGGCACTCTCGGCAAGCTCCGCGGCATAGCGGCACGTCACCCCGAGGGCACCCAGTACGTCTCCTTCAGCCGTAACTTCGGCAAGGAGGCCGGCATGCTCGCCGGTCTGCGCAAGGCCACCGGCGACGCGGTCGTGATCATGGACGCCGACCTCCAGCACCCGCCGGAGCTCATCGAGCCCATGCTCGACCTCTACCACCTCGGCCACGACCAGGTCATCGCGCGGCGTACCCGCGAGGGCGACAAGAAGGTCCGCTCAGCCCTCAGCCGGCTCTACTACCGGGCGGTCAACCGCTGGGTCGACGTCGAGCTGACCGACGGCGTCGGTGACTTCCGGCTGCTGTCGAGACCCGCCGTGGACGCCCTGCTGTCGCTGCCCGAGTACAACCGTTTCTCCAAGGGCCTGTTCTCCTGGATCGGCTTCGACACGGTCACCTTCGACTACCAGAACGCCGCCCGCGAGGCCGGCGAGACGAAGTGGAAGTTCAGCTCCCTGGTCAACTACGGCATGGACGGGCTGATCTCCTTCAACAACCGTCCGCTGCGCATCGCCATCTGGATGGGTCTGGGGCTCTCGGCGCTGGCCGCGCTGTACGCCATCTGGATCACCGTCTCGGCGATCACGCAGGGCGTCTCCGCGCCTGGTTACGTCACGCTCGTCGCGATCATCGTCGGCCTCGGCGGCGTCCAGATGATCATGCTGGGGCTCATCGGCGAGTACATCGGCCGCATCTACTACGAGACCAAGCGCCGGCCGCACTTCCTGGTCAAGGAGACCCACCGCACGGTCCCGCGCGGCAACGACGAGCGCGTGCGCGTCGCGACCGGCGACCGGGACAGCTGATGCGGAAGCTGATGGGCGGACAGCTCGGGCAGATCGTCCGCTTCGGCCTCGTCGGCGGCGTCAACACGGCCACGTTCTACGGGTGCTACCTGCTGCTGCACCCGTGGATGCCGTACTTCGCGGCGTACTCGATCGCCTTCGTGCTCAGCATGATCGGCTCGTTCTTCCTCAACACGTACTTCACGTACCGCACGAAGCCCAGCTGGAAGAAGTTCGCGCTCTTCCCGCTCACCAACGTCACCAACTACCTGGTGCAGAGCGTCGGCCTGTACGCGCTGGTGACCTGGGCCGGGATGGACGACCGGATCGCACCGCTGGTCGCGGCCGTCGTCGCCATCCCGTTCACCTACCTGCTGTCGAAGAAGATCCTTGTGCCGGGCGGCAAGCAGGCACAGACCGGTCCTGCGGGACCGGCCGGCCCGACCGGCTCCACGGGCCCGACCGGCCCGACGGAGGTCGAGTCGGACACCGTCGCCAGCCGCTGAGCTTCCCTCACACGGCCTGGTGCCCGTCCCTTCCGCTGCCTGGAATGGGAGGGCACCAGGCCGCTGTGGGTTCCGCTGGGTGGAATGGACGGGCGCCGTCCGTCCCGCCTCGCGTAGATTGCCGCGTGACATCAGAGTGGGGCGACGACGCCGGTGACGGCGGTACAGGTGGCGGCGGTAAAGGTGACAGTGGCAAGGCAGTTCGTGACGGAAGCCCGCAGGATCGTCGTCAAGGTCGGCTCGTCCTCCCTCACCACCGCGTCCGGCGGCCTCGACGCCGACCGGGTCGACGCCCTGGTCGACGTCCTCGCCAAGGTCCGTAGCGGCGGCGAGAAGGAGATCGTGCTCGTCTCCTCCGGCGCCATCGCCGCCGGACTCGCCCCGCTCGGCCTCACCCGCCGCCCCAAGGACCTCGCCCGTCAGCAGGCCGCCGCCAGCGTCGGCCAGGGCCTCCTCGTCGCCCGCTACACCGCCTCCTTCGCCCGCTACGGCGTACGCGTCGGACAGGTGCTGCTCACCACCGACGACACCAGCCGCCGCGCCCACTACCGCAACGCCTACCGGACCCTCGACCAGCTGCTCGCCATGGGCGCCCTGCCGGTCGTCAACGAGAACGACACCGTCGCCACGGACGAGATCCGCTTCGGCGACAACGACCGGCTCGCCGCCCTCGTCGCCCACCTCGTCCGCGCCGACCTGCTCGTGCTGCTCTCCGACGTCGACGGGCTCTATGACGGCGACCCCGCCAAGCCGGGCACCTCGCGGATCGCCGAGGTGGCGGGTCCCGAGGACATCGCCCACGTCGAGATCGGCTCCGCCGGCAAGGCCGGGGTCGGCACCGGCGGCATGGTCACCAAGGTCGAGGCGGCCCGGATCGCCGCGGCCGCCGGCATCCCCGTCGTCCTCACCTCCGCGATCCGCGCCGCCGACGCCCTGGCGGGCCGCGACACCGGTACGTACTTCCACCGCACCGGCCGCCGCTCCGCCGACCGGCTCCTCTGGCTCGCCCACGCCTCCACCCCGCAGGGCAGCCTCACCCTGGACGAGGGCGCCGTACGGGCCGTGGTCGAGGGCAAGAAGTCGCTGCTCGCCGCCGGAATCGCCGCCGTCGAGGGGGAGTTCGTGGCGGGCGACCCGGTCGAACTGCGCGACACCGACGGCCGGGCCGTCGCCCGCGGCCTCGTCAACTTCGACGCCAAGGAGATCCCCCGGATGCTCGGCCGCTCCACGCCCGAGCTCGCCCGCGAGCTCGGCCCGGAGTACGAGCGGGAGGTCGTCCACCGCGACGACCTGGTGGTCGTCCGCGCCTGATCGGTCCCTTTGAGCGGGGCGTGGGAGCGGCGTGGGGGGCGGCGTATGAGCGGTGTGTGGAGAAACGGCTGAAAGACCGGCCATCCGGTAGGGACCTTTACCAAAACCGCCCCACGTGCCGCCTCGGACTGGTCAACTTTGTCTCGGGGACAAGACAAGGGCGGGGTACAGCACCACACGCATCAAACAGGAGGCCGCCGGTGAGACGAGCGCGCCCTGGGGCACCGCCCCGCGGGACAGCCGAACGCGCCCTGACCAGTGTCGAGGCCGGAGCCGACTTCGACGAGGGACAGGGCACCGAGACAGCTCAGGCACGCGGTGAGGAGCGGCCGGTGGTCGCCTCGAAGCTCTGGCACATCACCCTCAGCGTCTCGGGCGCCGAGGCCCCGCTGAAGGAGGTCAGGCGCGGCCTCGAGCAGCTGGCCCACGACCATCCCTTCCTGCTGACCAGCCGCTACGCCAATGATCACGCGGAGATCCGCTACTGGGAAGAGGCCCGTGACCTGCACGATGCCGCGGCGGTTGCGCTCCGGCTCTGGGGTGAGCACCGGCAGAGCGCCAAGCTGCCGCCATGGGAGATCGTCGGCCTGGAGGTCATCGACCGCGAGACCTACCACCTGCGGATCGCCGAGGGCTACGGCCCCCCACCGGCCGCCCCGGTGGGGGTGCACCCGTACTGAAACCGCTGTCATCGCGGTACCCGAGATCGCCGTCTCGGAGTGCGGGATACGGACGGCAAGTGTGAGGGATGTCCGCAGCGGTGCCAGTACCCTGCGGACATGACCTCGCTCACGCCCCTCGACAATCTGTCCCCGGTCGCCCGGGCCGCCTACCGAGCCCGCGCCGCCGCCGCCGAAATCGCGCCACTTCCGCGCGCGGCCAAGGACGACGCCCTGTTGGCGATCGCGGACGCTCTTGAGGTCCGTACCGCCGAGATCGTCGAGGCCAACGCGGAGGACGTCGCCCGGGCCCGCGAGGCGGGGACCAGCGAGACCGTCATCGACCGGCTCACCCTCACCCCCGAGCGCGTCCGCGCCATCGCCGCCGACGTCCGTGACGTGGCCGCCCTGCCGGACCCCGTCGGCGAGGTCGTCCGCGGAAAGACCCTGCCCAACGGGATCGACCTGCGCCAGGTCCGCGTCCCCCTCGGCGTCGTCGGCATCATCTACGAGGCCCGCCCGAACGTGACCGTCGACGCGGCCGCCCTCTGCCTCAAGTCCGGCAACGCCGTCCTGCTGCGTGGCTCGTCCTCCGCGTACTCCTCCAACACCGCCCTGGTGAAGGTCCTGCGCGACGCCGTCGGGGGCGCCGGGCTGCCCGCCGACGCCGTCCAGCTCGTGCCCGGCGAGTCCCGCGACTCGGTCCGCGAGCTGATGCGCGCCCGCGGCCTGGTCGACGTCCTCATCCCGCGCGGCGGCGCCTCCCTGATCCGTACCGTCGTCGAGGAGTCCACCGTCCCCGTCATCGAGACCGGCACCGGGAACTGCCACGTCTACGTGGACGCCCAGGCCGACCTCGACATGGCCGTCGACATCCTCGTCAACTCCAAGGCCCAGCGGCCCAGCGTCTGCAACTCCGCCGAGACGCTCCTGGTGCACCAGGACATCGCTGAGGTCTTCCTGCCGCGCGCCCTGGCCGCGCTGGCCGACGCCGGCGTCACCGTCCACGCCGACGAGCGGGTCCTCGCCCACGCCGAGGGCTCCAAGGCCACCGTCGTCCCGGCGACCCCCGAGGACTGGGAGACCGAGTACCTCTCCTACGACATCGCCGCCGCCGTCGTGGACTCCCTCGACAAGGCCGTCGAGCACATCCGGCTCTGGTCCTCGGGCCACACCGAGGCGATCGTCACCACTTCGCAGGGCGCCGCCCGCCGCTTCACCCAGCTGGTCGACTCCACGACGGTCGCTGTCAACGCGTCCACCCGGTTCACCGACGGAGGCCAGTTCGGCTTCGGCGCCGAGATCGGCATCTCGACCCAGAAACTGCACGCCCGCGGGCCCATGGGCCTGCCCGAACTGACCTCGACGAAGTACATCGTCACCGGCGACGGTCACACTCGGTGATCCCGGTTTCCCCCGTTCGGCCCCGCTCCCACGGGGCCACGGGGGGACCGGACGGGCGGGGATGTTCCGCACTCTCCCTGCCCAAAACCCCCTCCCAGGTCTACTCTGAAAAACGTGCCGGACGACGTGGGGGGCAGGCCGTTCCAGGACGGCAGGGACCCTGAGAACTCGGACGACCGCGGGGGCGCGAAGGACGACTTCGCCACCGTGGTGTTCGACGAGGACTTCGTACGGGCCGCCGCGGTCCATGAGCCCACCGCCGTGGAACGCCTCCTGGCGGCCGCCCAGGCGCGCGCCGAGGCGGAGGCCGCCCGCGCAAGGGCCGGCGGCAGACCCGGCGACGACGACCCCTACGGGGACGGTTACGACCCGTCGGACCCCTTCGGCGGCCGCTACGGCGACGCGTACGACCCGAACGACCCCGACGGCGACTCCAGCCCCTACGGCCCGCACGGCGGCGCCCTGCGCCCCTACCGGGGCAGCGCCCGTTGGCACCGGCCGGTCGCCTGGGTGCTCGCCCTGGTGATGGGCGTCGGCATGGTCGCCCTCGCCTTCACCGCGGTCTACCGGGGCGCCTCCGCCAACCGACAGGACCAGGTCCCCGCCCCCGCCACCACCGGCATCGACGAGCCTCGCGGCAACCCGCCGGCGGCCACCGCGCCCTCGGCCTCCGCCGAGTACTCCCCGGCGCCCGTCCACGCCGTCCCGCGCACGCCCTGAGCCCCGCGCGCCGCGCGTCGGAAATCTTCGGAACTTGTCGTGTACCTGGGCGTTTACCGAAGCCGCGTCCGACCTACTCTGAAGATATGGCAGGGCGTGGCGACCCGCCTGAGGGGCCGGTTCCCGACCCCGGCGGTGGTGAGGACGAGTACCGATCCGTCGTCTTCGACGAGTCGTTCGTCCGCGCTGCCCGCCTTCAGGAGTTCTCGGCGGAAGAGCGGATGGGCGAGCCCTCCCAGGCCGTACGCTCCCGCTCCACGTGGGAGCCCAGAAGCGGCTCCCGCCAGGCCTTCCTGCTGGTGCTGCTGATCCTCCTCGCCTTCGGCACGGCCATCTATCTCGGCGTCCGCAACCCCTACCAGCCCCCCGTCGACCAGCGGGCCGAACCCCTACGGATCACCCTGGTCCCGCTCGCGCCGCAGAGCCCGGTCCCGGGCGGCCGGCCCGCCCAGCTGTTCGCGACCAGCCCCGCAGCCGAGTACCGCACGGGCGCCGCCGGCATCAACTTCCCGGCCACCGGGCGCACCACCCACTTCTCGGAGGGCCAGGTGGTGACGGCCCTGTCCATCGCCAAGGACTACCTCGTGGCCTCCTCCCTGGAGGCCGACGTGCTGAGGGGGGAGACGGTCCGCCCCGCCCGCCTGCTGCTCGACCCCGACCAGCTCGCGCAGTTCGACCGGAGCGTCGAGTCCTCGCTCGACGACGGCCGCCACGCCGAGGCCGGCTGGCTGGTGCGGTTCGACCCGGCCGAGGTCGCCCTGGCCGACCCGACCGTCCGCGTCCAGGGCACTCTCCGCTTCGCGGAGACGGCCGCCGACATGCTGGAGGTCACCTCGGACCACACCTTCACCTACGCGCTGCGCCCGGCGTCCGACGGAGCCGGGCCGGTGGCCGCCGCCTCCCTCTTCACCGTCCACCGCGCGATGCACTTCCGCTTCGACCGCGAGGACCTGCGGATGCACCGGGCGGAGCTGCTGGCCAGCATCGTCCAGGCGGGGCCGCAGGCCTGCGGCCCCGACGCCGGCGGAGCCCTCCGCCCGCTGCTCGCGGGCGAACGCACCTCCGCCTCGGGCGGCCCGGTCGTCACCGACCCCTACGCCACGGGCCGCCCCGCCGCCCCCGCCCTCTGCGGCACCCTCGCCCCGCGAGCACAACCCTCGGCCTGACCGGCGCCGCGCTCGCCCACGGTCTGGCCCCGGCTCGCGTGCTCAGGCCTCCGTCTGGCCGCCGCTGTTTCTGCCGCTCTCGCCGCCGGTGTCGCCCTTCGCGCTGCTGCCCGTGCCGCCGCCGAACCGGCTGCGCAGCTTTCCGCCCAGGTCGCCCGCCAGGTCGCCCGCGCCACCGGCGATGTCGCCGACCAGCTTCATCAGCGGGTCCTTGCTGGTGCGCACCGATTCGGCGTAGTGCCCGGCAGACTCCCGGAAGGAGTCGGTCACCGAGGCGTCCTTGTCCTCCGCGCGCCGCGGGTAGTGCCCGTCCATGATCCGCTGGTAGTCCCGGGTCTCCGACCACTTCTTCAGCTCGGCCGCCCGGACCGTGGTGAACGGGTGCGAGCGCGGGAGCACGTTGAGGATCTTCAGGACGGAGTCGCGCAGGTCCCCGCCCTTCTCGTACTCGTCGGCCTGGGCGAGGAACGCGTCCACGTTCATCTCGTGCAGATGGTTGCCACCGGCGATCTTCATCAGACCGCGCATCGACGCCTGCAGGTCCTGGCCGACCAGGAGACCCGCCCGGTCCGCCGACAGCTCGGACTTGCGGAACCACTCCCGCAGCGCCGTCACGATCGCCATGATCGCCACGTTCCCGAGGGGGATCCAGGCGACCTTGACCGCCAGGCTGGTGAGGAACATCAGAATCGTGCGGTACACGGAGTGACCGGAGAGGGCGTGGCCCACCTCGTGGCCGACGACCGCCCGCATCTCCTCCTCGTCGAGCAGCTCCACGAGGCCGGTGGTGACCACGATGATCGGCTCGTCCAGGCCGATGCACATCGCGTTCGGCTTCGGGTCCTGCGTGACGTACATCGGCGGGACCTTCTCCAGGTCCAGGATGTAACACGCGTCCCTCAGCATGTCGTTGAGGTGGGCGAACTGGGCGTCACTCACCCGCACGGAGTCGGAGAGGAAGAGCAGTCGCAGGCTGCGCTCGGGCAGCAGGCCGCTGAGCGCCTTGAAGACCGTGTCGAAGCCGGTGAGCTTGCGCAGGGCCACGAGCGCCGAACGGTCCGCCGGGTGCTCGTAGGCGCGTGAGGAGATGCCGGGGAAGCGCTTGCGCTGCCTGCTCGGCACGTTCCCCTGATCGTTGTCGGCGTTCTCTGTCATGGATGCCCCCTGTTCGTACGAGACCTTGCTCGTCCCCCTGACGCGTCCCAGCCTAGGTGCTGGGGTCCCGAAGCACCGGAGCCTGTGGATAACTCGGGTTCGGGGAGGACGGCGGGGTACGACAGCCCGGACAACGACTGAGTCGGCGTGAGCGTGCCCGGACGGCCCGCATACGATGTGCGCGAAGTCTCCGCTCCCACCCCCGATCGATAGGTCCTGCCGAAGATGAGCCTCCACAGCACCGCCGCGAACCTGGTCATGCTCGCCGAGGGCGCCGAGCACGGCGGCAACCACGACAGCCTCAACCCCTACCTCACCGGTTTCGGCGCGCTCGGCGCCCTGCTCCTGCTGCTGTGGATCACCACCCGCTTCAACCGCGACCGCTGAGCCGCAGACCGGACCGAAGGCGCCCGCTGCCGTGCCAGTAGGCTCTGCACGCATGGGAGAGCAGGAAGTGCCTACTGGCGGCCGCGGCAAGCGCCGCCTCGGCGTGATGGGCGGAACGTTCGACCCGATCCACCACGGACACCTGGTGGCCGCCAGTGAGGTGGCCGCCCTGTTCCACCTCGACGAGGTGGTGTTCGTGCCGACCGGGGAGCCGTGGCAGAAGAGCCACAAGGCCGTCTCGCCGGCCGAGGACCGCTATCTGATGACGGTCATCGCCACGGCGTCCAACCCCCAGTTCTCGGTCAGCCGTATCGAGATCGACCGGGGCGGGCCGACGTACACCATCGACACCCTGCGGGACCTGCGCTCCCTCAACAGCGACTCGGACCTCTTCTTCATCACGGGTGCCGACGCGCTGTCGCAGATCCTCACGTGGCGCGACGCCGAGGAGCTGTTCTCGCTCGCCCACTTCATCGGCGTCACCCGGCCGGGCCACGACCTCACGGACGACGGCCTGCCCAAGGGGGGCGTCTCGCTCGTCGAGGTTCCCGCGCTCGCCATCTCCTCCACCGACTGCCGGGCGAGGGTCGCACAGGGCGATCCCGTCTGGTATTTGGTGCCGGACGGTGTGGTGCGCTACATCGACAAGCGCCAGTTGTACCGCGGCGAGTGAGCCTCGGAGAGGGGCACCGGTGAACGATCAGAACCCGTACGACCCGTACTACCCGCAGCCGCAGATCATCGGCTACGACGAGTACGGGCAGCCGGTGTACCAGCAGGTCCCACCGCAGTCGCAGCAGCCGTACGACGCGTACGACCCGTACGCCCAGCAGGGCCCTGCTCCCCAGCAGGGGCAACAGCAGGGGTACGGCTACGACGCCTACGGGCAGCCCGTCCAGCCCCAGCGGCCCCAGGCGGCCCCGCAGCAGCAGCCGCAGTACGACCCGTACGGGCAGTCGCAGCAGCAGGGCTACGGCTACTCCTCGTACGACACCGGCCAGCAGTGGGCCGTCCAGGCCGACACGACTCCCGCCGCCGCGCCGACCCCCCCTCCGGCCGCACCGGTGGCCGCGCCGCCCGGTGTGCCGGGCCAGCGCCCCGCGCCGGAGGGCGGCGGCGACCGCGACTACCGCACCGAGCAGTTCTCGTTCATCGAGGAGCCCGACGAGGACTCCGAAGACGTCATCGACTGGCTGAAGTTCACCGAGAGCCGCTCCGAGCGGCGCGAGGAGGCCAGGCGGCGCGGCCGCAACCGGGTCGTCGCCCTGGTCGTCGCCCTGGCCCTCGCCGTCGTCGGCGGGGTCGGCTACCTGTGGTCCGAGGGCAAGCTCCCCGGCATGTCGGGCGAGGAGCAGAAGAAGAACACCGCGACCGGCCCGCAGAAGCGCGACACGATCGTCGTCCACCTCCACGACATCAAGAGCGGCAACACCTCCACCGCCCTCCTCGTCGACAACACCACGACCGGTCAGGGCACCACCGTCCTGCTCCCCAACAGCCTCTCCGTGTCCAACTCGGAGGGCTCCGCGACCACGCTCGCCAAGTCCGTCGAGGACGACGGTTCCAGCGGCACGCGCGAGGCGGTCGGCAACCTCCTCGGAACGAAGATCACCGGCACGTGGCGCCTGGACAGCCCGTTCCTGGAGAACCTCGTCGAGCTCGTCAGCAACATCGACCTCACCACCGACGTCACCGTGCCCAGCGACAAGAAGGGCGAGGACCCGCTCGTCACCAAGGGCGAGAACCAGACGCTCAACGGCCGCGCCGCCGTCGCCTACGCGACCTACCGCGCGCCCGGCGAGGCCGAGGCCAAGCAGCTCCAGCGCTTCGGCCAGGTTCTCTACGGAGTGCTGCGGAAGATGTCCGACGACCCCAAGGCCAACGCCGACACCATCGCGACGCTGGTCATGATCCTGGACCCGTCCCTGCCCGAGAAGGACCTCGGCGCCTCGCTCGCCGGCCTCGCCAAGCACGCCAAGGGCGGCGACTACAAGACGGCCGTGCTCCCGGTGGAGCAGGACGGCTCGCTCAGCGAGACCGCGGCCGACAGTGTGGTCAAGGACATCCTCGGCGGCAAGGTCAGCGCCCCCGAGCAGGGTGAGGCGGTCCGGGTCTCGGTCCGTGACGCCACCGGTAAGGACGCCACCGAGGCGGCCAGGGTCGTCCTGGTCAACGGAGGCTTCTCCTTCGTGGGCGGCGCCGAGGCGGACACCCAGGCGACCTCCCAGGTCCTGTACGGCGACGACGCCCAGAAGACGACCGCCGCCGAGGTCGCCACGACGCTCGGCCTCCCGGCCGGCGCGGTCAAGAAGGGCAAGCCCGCCGGAAACGCCGATGTCACGGTGGTTCTGGGCCAGGACTACAAGATCCCCGGGAGCAAGAAGTGACCCGTTCGTAATCGTTTGCGGGGAGGTCGGCGGCACGTGAGACCCTTGATGTGTCTCTGACCGCCGACGAAAGCCTGCTTGTGACCGCCACGGATCGCTCCATCGAGCTCGTCAACGCCGCCGCCCAGGCGGCGGCCGACCGGCTCGCGCACGACATCATCGCGTACGACGTCAGCGATGTGCTGTCGATCACCGACGCCTTCCTGCTCGCCTCCGCCCCCAACGACCGCCAGGTCAAGTCGATCGTCGACGAGATCGAGGAGCGGCTCAACAAGGACCTCGGCGCCAAGCCGGTCCGCCGTGAGGGCGACCGCGACGCCCGCTGGATCCTCCTGGACTACGTCGACATCGTCGTCCACGTCCAGCACAGCGAGGAGCGGGTCTTCTACGCCCTGGAGCGGCTCTGGAAGGACTGCCCCGAGCTGCCCCTCCCCGAGGACGCCCTGAAGACCCGCGGCAAGGCCGCCGAGCACGCCGCGCTGACCGGTGTCGGCGAGGAGACGGACGGTGAGCTGAGCTGAGCACCACCAAGGGCGGCAGCGGCCGCCGCATCGTCCTGTGGCGGCACGGCCAGACCTCCTGGAACCTGGAGCGCCGCTTCCAGGGCTCCACGGACATCGAACTGACCGAGACCGGTGTCGCCCAGGCGCGCCGGTCCGCGCGGCTGCTCGCCTCGCTGAGGCCGGACGCGATCATCGCCTCCGACCTGAAGCGGGCGGCGGCCACCGCGGCCGAGCTGTCCGCGATCACCGGTCACCTCGTCACGCACGACTCCGCCCTGCGCGAGACGTACGCGGGGGAGTGGCAGGGGCTGACCCACGACGAGATCGTGGCGCGCTACGGCGAGCAGTACGCCGCCTGGAAGCGCGGCGAGCCCGTGCGGCGGGGCGGCGGCGAGCTGGAGACCGAGGTCGCCGACCGGGCCGCTCCGCTGGTCCTGGAGTACGCCGACAAGCTGCCGGAGAACGGCACGCTCGTCGTCGTCAGCCACGGCGGCACCATCCGCACCACCATCGGCCGGCTCCTCGGCCTGGAGGCGCACCACTGGGAGAGCCTCGGCGGGCTCTCCAACTGCTGCTGGTCCGTCCTCGGTGAGGGCGCCCGGGGCTGGCGGCTCATGGAGCACAACGCCGGCACGCTGCCCGAACCGGTCCTCGGAGACGACGACTGAGCGGTCCGCCCACCCGGATTTCACTTTCCGGCAGGTCACAGGCTAAAGTTCTTCTTGTTCGCAGCGCGGAGCGCGAAGAACACGAGGGGCTATAGCTCAGTTGGTAGAGCGCCTGCATGGCATGCAGGAGGTCAGGAGTTCAATTCTCCTTAGCTCCACAGTCACCGAATCCCGTCCCCACCTGGGGGCGGGATTCGTCGTTTCTCCCGCCTCGCTCGCCTGCGGACCGGCCGCGTGCACGGGCCAGTTGTTCGCCTTCCGGCTCGTCCAGGGCGCGGGGTACGCCGAGCTCGCTGACCCCCTTGCGGGGCCATGGCAGAATCGGACGGCCGGAGGGGAACGAGGGTCCGGGCGGGAGGGAGTGCGCGTTGGCCGCGAGCTGTGCCGAGGATGCCGAGGCCCATGCCGTCATCGAGGCCGTCGGGTCCGCGGAACCGCACAGCTGGAGCTGAGTGATGGGTGCACACAGGCGGAAATGCGACTGGTGCGGCAGTGGTACGCCCATCGTGCGGGACATGGACCCGGTCAACAGCGAGTACCAGTACTGGTGCGAGGAGTGCGCGCGGGCGCTGATCATAAAAGGCGACCCGATCGAGACCTACCGAGAGCTCGAAGGTGAGCCGATCTACGGCCGGCTCCTCGACGAACACTGCACCCTGAAGCGGTTCTACTCCTTCGCCACGGCCTGACGCCGGCGCGTGAGGGCGTAGCCCACGAACAGCGCTGTCATGGTCAGCGGATAGACCGCCGAGAGCAGCATCTGACCGCCGTTCTGGTCGAGTTCGGGGCGACCCGGGTCGTGCGGGACCCACCAGAGCGCGAACGAGGCGAAGACCAGCGCCACCGCCCAGGGCGCCCAGGTCGGCCGTATCCGCTCGCGGCGGTCCACCAGCAGGACGAGCAGGGGCACGCACCACACCCAGTGGTGGGACCAGGAGATCGGGCTGATCATCAGCGCCGTGACCGCGCAGACGACCACTGCCAGCGCCTTGTCCCCCCGCAGCGCCGCTCGGACCGCGAGCGCCATCGCCGCGGCGCCGAGCACGGCCGCGACCACCGCCCACAGGAGACCGGGGTCGTCGGTGTGCATCAGCCGGGCCAGCACTCCGCGCAGCGACTGGTTGGCCGTCTCCTCGGCGAAGCCGACCCGGCCCGTCTCGAAGAGCGTGTGGGTCCAGAAGCGCCGGGAGTCGTACGGCAGGGCCAGCGCGCTGAGGAGGGTCACCCCCAGGAAGACCGCCGTCGCCGTGGCGGCCGTGCGCAGCCAGGCGTTCCAGTGCTTCTCGCGGCGCCACTGGAGCAGTCCGGCGGCCAGCAGGAGGACGACGAAGAGCCCGGGTGTGAGCTTCACCGCAGTCGCCAGACCGATACCCACGCCCGCCCAGCGGCTGCCCTCGCGGCGTGTGAAGTCCCACAGCACCGCCACCGCGATGAGCAGGTTGATCTGCCCGTATCGCAGCGTCGTCCACACCGGCTCGCACCAGACGACGACCGCCGCCACCCAGAGCGTGGCCTGCCACAGCCGCTCACCGGAGAGGGTCGGCCGGACCAGCCGCAGCGAGAGGTGGGCCAGCGCGACCACGAGGAGCAGGTTCCCTGCCGTGGCCAGCGTCCGCATCAGCGGAACGTCGACGAACGTCAGCGGGACGAACATCAGCCCGGCGAACGGCGGGTAGGTCATGGCGAGGTTCGCCGAAGTGGCGCGCATCGCGTACAGGTCGCCGCCGGCCCGGACCGTCTCTCCCTCCGCCCGGTAGACCATCACGTCGAGCATGTTCACGTGGGCGAGCCGCTGCGCCACCCAGAAGGCGACGAACGACACGAGACAGACCGCCACGGCGGTGGCGAGGGGCCACTGACGGGCGCGGGTTCGGGCGAGGACGGACACGGTCACAGAGGGGGACCCTACCCGCCGGGTTCGAACGCCCAGGGAAACGATTTGGTGATCCCCCGGGGCGCCGGTTAATGTTCTGTCTGTCGCCGCGGGGGAAACCCGGAACGGGGCGGACAGCAAGGGGCTATAGCTCAGTTGGTAGAGCGCCTGCATGGCATGCAGGAGGTCAGGAGTTCAATTCTCCTTAGCTCCACAGTGAAGAAGAAGCGGACCATCCGGATCGGATGGTCCGCTTCTTCGTGTTCGGCGGTTCCCGGGGCTGTTGGGCGGCCCCGGGGCGCCCGGCGTCAATCGCGGCCGCTGCCCAGGGCCTTACGGCCTCCGCCGGGCGGCAGCGCCGGCCACTCCTGGGGCGCCGGCTCGACCCGGAGCGCCAGCGCGGGACAGCGGCGTACGGCCCGCTGTGCGCGCCCGCGCAGATGCGTCGGGACGGAAGCGTCGGCGAGCGCCGGATATCCGTCCGGGCCGAGCCGGATCAGCTCCGGCACGATGTCCGCGCACAGTCCGTGCCCCTGGCAGAGCGTCCAGTCCACGGCCAGCTTCTCGCCGCTCGGAATCGACTCCTCCGCGTCCTGGTGGCCGGGCCCCGGGAGCGGAAGCACGCCGACGGTCGGGCGCCCGCAGCCAGAGCCGAGGACATGGGCGGCCAGATCGTCCGTGAAGGCCGAGAGCGTCGAGGCGAGGAAGCGGGCCGAACCGTCCGGATGCTTGCACGCGCCTCGGCCCTTGACCGCCTGGGTGACCGCCCGCAGGGCCTCCAGCGCGGCCGGGCCGCCCCCGTTCAGGAGGTCGGAGAGACCGCCGGCCGCCGCGGGCAGCCCGAGCCGGCAGGGCCCGCACTGGCCGGCCGTCTCCGCCGCCAGCCAGTTCGCGACCCGTAGCGACTCCCCGAGCGGGCAGGTCTCCGGCCCGATCGGCAGGATCGCCCCGGCCCCGAGCGCACCGCCGACGGCCGCCAGGGACGCACGTGAGACGACCGCGTCGTCGACCGCCACCGAGTCGATCCAGTTGCCGTGGTAGCCGCCCGTGAGGACGCCCTGGGGCAGCGGCGGGGCCCCCGCCAGCTGAAGCACGTACCGCAGGGGGACACCCGTGGGGACCTCGACGACCATGGGGCGCGCGACCGCCCCGGACAGCGTCAGCAGGACCGTGCCGGGTTCCGAGTCCAGACCGGTGTGGCGGTAGCGGCGCGGACCTATCCGGGCCGCCACGGCCAGCTGGGCGAACGTCTCGGCGTTGGACAGCAGCGTGGGCGCGCCCCCCACCCCCGACTCCGCCGCCCGCTCCCGCCGGCCGGGCGGCAGGGCGGGGCCGCCGCCCGCCGCGCGGATCACCGCCGAGGCCTCCCCGGAGACCATCCGTTCGGGAGTACGGACGACACGCGCGCGTAGAGCCTGTCCGCGCCGGTCGGAGAGGCCGCGCTCGGCGAGCGCGGCCCGGACGGAGATCTCCGTGGAGTTACGCGTCACGGCCACGATCAGCGTCCGTGCGCCGAGGGCCTCCGCCGCCAGCAGCGCGCCGTCCAGGATCAGGTGCGGGGCGCGGTTGAGCAGCACGGTGTCCTTGCGGCAGGCGGGCTCGCCCTCGCTGCCGTTGATCACGACCACCGGCCGCACCCCACGGCGGATCGCCGCCTGGCCGACCGCCCTGAGCTTGCGCCCGAAGGGAAATCCGGCGCCACCGCGCCCGTGGAGGGACATCTCCTCCGCGAGCCGGGCCAGCTGCTCGCCGCTGAGGGGGTCGAGCGGCCCGTGCACCTTCAGATGCATCTCGAGGCCGAGCCGCTCGACCAGGTCGAAACCCTGGGTGAGCTGGGGCAGGCCGACCACCCGGACCTCGGGGACGTCAGGGAGCGGTGCGTTCACGGGCGGTCTCCTGAGGGCGCGGTCCAGGGCTCACCCGCGGCAGGCGGGGCGGCGTACGTCGACGCCGGGGGAGGAGCGGCGTGCGTGGGCATCGGGGGAGGGGCCGCGTACGTCGGCATCGGGGGCGGGGTGGCGTACGTCGGCATCGGAGGCGAGGGAGCGGGCCAGAAGCCGGGGCGGAGGGGCGGGTCGGGGACGACGGGTATCTCCTCGGTCAGGGGAACGCGCTCGGCGAGCGGGGCGGTGCCGCCGTGGGCGGCGTACGGGGCGGGCTCGGACACGTACGGGGTGGTGGGTTCCGAGGCGTACGGGGAGGGCTCGGATACGTAGGGGGTGGTGGGTTTTGAGGCGTAAGGAGCGGGCTCGGGCGCTGCGCGGGACACCGCGCGGTAGGCGGCCGAGAAACCGGCGGGCACTCCGGGAGTGGGGCGGTCGAGCCACTCGGCGGACACGGTGGCGGGTTCGTCGGGGACGGGCGGGGAGGCCATGCTCGCGGCGCCTTCGGCGCTCTCGTTGCCGCCCGGCTCCGGGGCTCGGGTGCGGCCCTCCAAGGACGCCAGGAGGCCGACGAGCCGGTCCACGAGCGCCCGCTGGGTGGGGACGGGCAGCAGCCGGAGCGAGACGGCCGCCGCGACCGCGGTCAGCGCCAGGCAGTACAGGACGAGGACCCAGGTGGCGGCGGGCCGTCCCGCGTACAGACCGTGGACAAGGGCGAAGCACCAGGCCGGGTACGCCAGCATGTGCAGCGGACGCCAGCGGGCGGCGAACCGGCTCCGGCCTGCCAGGGTGCTGCGCAGGGCTCCGGTGGCGGCCGTGACGACCATGAGGAGCCCGGCGAGAGAGCCGAAGCCGATCAGCGCCGAGGTCCCGGTCACCCCGAGGCCGAAGGGGATCAGCGCGCCGATCGGCTCGACACGGCCGAGGGCGACCTTCACGGTGCCGTGCAGCAGCAGGAAGCCGAGCGCGGTTACCGCTGTGGCGCGATGGATCCCCTGGGCGAGCAGCCGGTGCCGGGTGGAGAGCAGCAGCCGGTCCGTCGCTATCAGACCCCACGCGACGGACGCGGTGAGGGACACCAGCGACAGCACACCGCTGGTGAAGTCGAGGGCGGCCCGGAATCCGTCACTGCCGCCGAGGACGAGCAGGGGAACGATCACCAGTGCCGCGATCGAAATCCCGCCCTGAACCGGCCGGCTCAAACCGGTTCGCAGGACGGGGGAGGAACGGATCTTGCGATGAGGGTTCATGGGTGCGACTCCGAATGGTGCGGATAAGCGGTCCCGTTGCGGCATGCTAAGTCGCTCCATACCGACCGGTAGGTGGTTTGCTCGTTTACGGAGGCACGGGATGAAGAACTGACTTTGGGGTTGCCCCGGATAGGGGCGATACGCGGAGTAACCCGGGCGCCTCGGGCGGCGTCGGCGACGGGTGACCGCCGGGTGGAACGTCGGTGCGGCCTGTGCGGGCCCTGCGGTACCCTGACGCCATGCGTGCCGTACGCCTCCTGCTTAGCGAGCCGCGCTGATCAGTCCCGACGGATGAAAGATCCGGTCGGAATCGGCGCGGCGTCCCCTCCTGTGCGAGGGGATTTTTCATTTCGTGGCAGTGCAGTTCGCGGGCAGTGGGCAGAGACGATCGATGGAGCTTCAAGGATCATGAGCGAGATGAATTCGGCTGCCGAGACGGCGGCCCCGCATCGTTATACGGCGGCCATGGCCGCCGACATCGAGGCACGCTGGCAGGACTTCTGGGACGCCGAGGGAACCTACGAGGCCCCGAACCCCACCGGTGACCTGGCGGGCGACGCGGCCGTCGCCGCCCGCCCCAAGAAGTTCATCATGGACATGTTCCCGTACCCCTCGGGTGCGGGCCTGCACGTCGGTCACCCGCTGGGCTACATCGCCACCGACGTCTTCGCCCGCCACCAGCGCATGACCGGCCACAACGTGCTGCACACCCTGGGCTTCGACGCCTTCGGCCTGCCGGCGGAGCAGTACGCCGTGCAGACGGGCACGCACCCGCGCGTGTCCACCGAGGCCAACATGGAGAACATGAAGGTCCAGCTGCGTCGGCTGGGCCTGGGCCACGACAAGCGCCGGTCGTTCGCCACGATCGACCCGGACTACTACAAGTGGACCCAGTGGATCTTCCTGCAGATCTTCAACTCCTGGTACGACGACGAGGCCAAGAAGGCCCGTCCGATCGCGGAGCTGGTCGAGCAGTTCGAGAACGGCACCCGCGAGGTCCCGGCCACCTCTGACGCCTCCGGCGCCACGCGCGCGTGGAGCGAGCTGAGCGCCGCCGAACGCGCCGACGTGCTGGGCGAGTACCGCCTGGCCTACGCCTCCGACGCGCCGGTCAACTGGTGCCCCGGCCTGGGCACCGTCCTGGCCAACGAGGAGGTCACCGCCGACGGCCGTTCCGAGCGCGGCAACTTCCCCGTCTTCAAGGCCAAGCTGCGCCAGTGGAACATGCGCATCACCGCCTACGCCGACCGGCTGCTGGACGACCTGGACGCGCTGGACTGGCCCGAGGCCATCAAGCTGCAGCAGCGCAACTGGATCGGCCGCTCCGAGGGCGCCCGTGTCGACTTCCAGGTCGGCGACGCCGGTGCGATCACCGTCTTCACCACCCGCCAGGACACCCTGTTCGGCGCCACGTACATGGTCCTGGCCCCGGAGCACGACCTGGTCGAGAAGATCGTCCCGGATGCGTGGCCGGCCGGTACCCACGAGGTGTGGACGGGCGGGCACGCCACGCCGGCCGACGCCGTCGCCGCCTACCGCAAGCAGGCCGCCTCCAAGTCCGACGTCGAGCGGCAGGCCGAGGCCAAGGACAAGACCGGTGTCTTCACCGGCGCGTACGCCACCAACCCGGTCAGCGGCGAGCAGGTCCCGGTCTTCATCGCCGACTACGTCCTGATGGGCTACGGCACCGGCGCGATCATGGCCGTTCCCGCCCACGACACCCGCGACTTCGCCTTCGCGCGCGCCTTCGAGCTGCCGATGCGCTGCGTCGTGCAGCCGAGCGACGAGCGCGGCACCGACCCGTCCACGTGGGACGACGCCTTCGCCTCCTACGAGGCGAAGCTGGTCAACTCGGCGAACGACGAGATCTCCCTGGACGGTCTGGGCGTCGTCGAGGCCAAGGCGAAGATCACCGCCTGGCTGGCCGACCGCGGCATCGGCGAGGGCACCGTCAACTTCCGCCTGCGTGACTGGCTGTTCAGCCGCCAGCGCTACTGGGGCGAGCCCTTCCCGATCGTCTACGACGAGGAGGGCATCGCGCACTCGCTGCCCGAGTCGATGCTGCCGCTGGAGCTGCCCGAGGTCGAGGACTACTCGCCGCGCACCTTCGAGCCGGACGACGCCGACACCCAGCCCGAGACGCCGCTGTCCCGCAACGAGGACTGGGTCAACGTGACCCTGGACCTGGGCGACGGGCCGAAGAAGTACCGCCGCGAGACCAACACCATGCCCAACTGGGCCGGTTCCTGCTGGTACGAGCTGCGCTACCTGGACCCGCACAACTCCGAGAAGCTGGTCGACCCGGCGATCGAGCAGTACTGGATGGGCCCGCGCGAGTCGATGCCCACCGGCGGCGTCGACCTGTACGTCGGCGGTGCCGAGCACGCCGTACTGCACCTGCTGTACGCGCGGTTCTGGTCCAAGGTGCTGTTCGACCTGGGCCACATCTCCTCCGCGGAGCCGTTCCACAAGCTGTACAACCAGGGCATGATCCAGGCCTTCGTCTACCGCGACGCGCGAGGCATCGCCGTGCCGGCCGCCGAGGTCGAGGAGCGCGACGGCGGCTACTGGTACCAGGGCGAGAAGGTCAGCCGCGTCCTGGGCAAGATGGGCAAGTCCCTGAAGAACGCCGTCACGCCGGACGAGATCTGCGCCGAGTTCGGCGCCGACACCCTGCGCCTGTACGAGATGGCCATGGGTCCGCTGGACGTCTCCCGCCCCTGGGACACGCGCGCGGTGGTCGGCCAGTACCGGCTGCTGCAGCGGCTGTGGCGCAACATCGTCGACGAGTCGACGGGCGAGGCGACGGTCGTCGACACCGAGGACGCCGACATCGACGCGGACACGCTGCGCGCCCTGCACAAGGCGATCGACGGTGTCTCGCAGGACATGGCGGCCATGCGCTTCAACACCGCCATCGCCAAGGTCACCGAGCTGAACAACCACCTGACCAAGGTGGGCGGTCCGGTCTCCCGCTCGGTCGCCGAGCGGCTGGTGCTGCTGGTCGCCCCGCTGGCCCCGCACATCGCCGAGGAGCTGTGGCGCAAGCTGGGCCACACCGATTCGGTCGTCCACCAGGACTTCCCCGTGGCCGACCCGGCGTACGTCGTCGACGAGACCGTGACCTGCGTCGTACAGATCAAGGGCAAGGTCAAGGCCCGCCTGGAGGTCTCCCCGACGATCACGGACGCGGAGCTGGAGGCGCTGGCCCTGGGCGATGCGAACGTGGTCGCGGCGCTGGGCGGCGCGCAGATCCGCAAGGTGATCGTGCGGGCGCCGAAGCTGGTCAACATCGTCGCCGGATAGTTTCGGCTGATCCCGGCACCGAGGCATGGGGGGTTTCCCCTACGGGCAGGTTGGGGGTTCCACTGGAACCTCCGGCCTGCCCGTTCCGTTTACCGTGGAGGAACAACAGCCGAGGGACGACGATCCACGCCGGAGGGGCGGACATGGAAGCCGCGATTGTGATCATGGCGCTGCTCTTCTTCGCCTTCGTGGCGCTGGGGGTCTACGCGACCGTGAAGGCGGTCAAGGCCGCGAAACGCGGCGTCGACCGCACGATCCACCAGGCTCGGCGCACCGTCGAGGACACCACGCTGCGCGCGAAGAGCTACGGGCAGATCGGGGTCGGCGGTGAACTGGCCCAGCTGCGGCTCTCCCTGCGCACCTCGATGCGCGCGACGCAGGACGCCCTGCAGGCGGGCGTGGCCGAGGACGCCTCGCTGAAGGAGACCCTCGAACTCTTCCAGCGGCTGAGCGCCCATGGCCGCGAGCTGGACGAGGACCTCAAGCGGCTGGAGCGCGAGCCGGACCGGGCGAGGGTGGCCGCCCAGCTCAAGGACCTGCGGGAGCGCGCGGAGCGGATCACGCACTCGGCGGACTCGCTGCGCTGGGCGGCCAGGGACCGCGCGCGCCGGTTCGCGGAGGACGACCTGACCTCCTTGAGCGCCCAGATCGACCTGGAGGCCGGCGCGCTGCGCCACTGGTCGGGGGCGACCGCCCAGGACCAGGCCTCGGACGACTTCTCCTGGCCCGACGCCGGCGCCCCGGCTCCGGACGTCGAGCGGGGACAGGTGTGGCCCGCCGAGGCGGACGCGCGGGGCACCGGAGGCGGCGTGGACGGCGACGTGAAGGCCGGGCCTGGGCCGGACGCCGAGGCCCCGGACCGGCAGGCGCCGCAGGCCATCACGGCGCGTGACCCGCGCCTGACCACGTACCCGTGGGAGAAGTCCCCGCGGCCCGAGACCTCGAACTGACGTCGTGGAACGCGGGGCCGGGCTGCCGTGGGGCGGCCCTGGCGGGTAACCTCCCGCTCATGTCCCGGCATGTCGCGATCGTCACCGATTCCACGGCCTACCTGCCACCCCAGACGATGGAGCGGCACGGCATCACCGCGGTCCCGCTCACCGTCGTCATCGGCGACAGAGCGCTCGAAGAGGGGACCGAGATCTCGGCCCGCTCGCTGACACAGGCGCTCCAGAAGCGCCGGCCGGTGACCACCTCGCGCCCCGGCCCCGACGTCTTCGCGGCGACCTACCGCGCTGCGGCGGAGGCCGGCGCGACGGGCATCGTCTCGCTGCACCTTTCCGGCGAGTTCTCCGGGACGTACGACGCCGCCGTCGTCGCGGCCAAGGACGCCCCCGTACCGGTCCGGGTGGTCGACACGCGCATGGTGGGGATGGCGCTCGGCTTCTGCGCGTTGGCGGCGGCCGAGGTCGTGGACGCCGGCGGCTCGATCGACGAGGCCGTCGCCGCCGCCGAGAAGCGCGCCGCCGGAACCTCCGCCTTCTTCTACGTCGACACGCTGGAGTATCTCCGCAGGGGAGGCCGGATCGGCGCCGCGCAGGCGCTGCTCGGTTCCGCGCTCGCCGTGAAACCGCTGCTCCAGCTCGACGGCGGACGGATCGAACTGCGCGAGAAGGTACGGACGGCGTCGAAGGCGATCGCCCGCCTGGAGGAGATCGCGGTGGAACGGGCGGGAGCCGGGCCGGTCGACGTCGCCGTGCACCACCTCTCCGCGCCCGAGCGGGCCGCCGTGCTCGCCGACCGCCTGCGGGAACGGCTGCCGGCCATCGAGGAGTTGCACGTCAGCGAGGTGGGCGCGGTGATCGGGGCGCACACGGGACCTGGCCTGCTCGCCGTCGTCGTGTCACCGCGCTGAGGCCTTCATCCCCCGTGTGAGTGACGGGTTTTTCCACAACTGGGCGTCTCTCCACGGAAATAGAGGCGTCTCAGCGGATTCGGACGGATGTGCCTACCGTCCTTTCCATGACTCTTCGCACGCATCTCGCAAGCCGTTCCTCCGGACGTCACTCCACGCGTCCCTCCGCTCGTCCTGCGACCGCGACCGTGGCCGCCCCCTCGGTGAGGAGGGCGGGTGCGTCGAGCGGTCCCGGGCGGGCGCCCGGATCGGACGGGCGCGCCCGCGTCCGAGGGCGGGGTTCGCCTCCCGGGCGGGCTCGGGGGCGGGCCCGCGGACGGCACGCGGTCGCGGTGAACGGCGCGGCGGTACGACGCCGGGGTGAGGCGCTCTTTCCGGCCGCCGCCCGGCCTGCCGCGCCTCCACCGCCGACGGGGGCGACGGACTGGGGAGCCTCGGAGGTGCTCGCGCCCCCTGGTCTTCAGGAGGAGAGGGCGGCTCCTGGGCGGTGGGAGCGGCTGCGGCTGGCGCTTGGTGATCGGCTGCCGGTGTGGGTGCAGTCCCGATGCGGCCTCGAACCGCGCACGCTGGTCGCGCTGGCCGTGGTCCTCGTCGTGGCCGCCGGGTTCGCCGGGCGGTACTTCTGGACGGGAAGGCCCGAGGTGGTCAAGGCGCCGGAGGTCGTGCACGCGGCTCCGCCGCCGGAGACCGACGTGCCTCCCGGTGCCTCGGCGGCCCCGGCACCCGGAGCGCCGCCGCCGGGCGTGGTCGTCGACGTCAGCGGCAAGGTACGACGGCCCGGAGTGCTGACGCTGCCGGCCGGGTCACGGGTCGCGGACGCACTGCGGGCTGCCGGAGGAGCCCGACCGGGGACGGACCTCACCGGACTCAACCGCGCCCGGATCCTGCTCGACGGCGAGCAGGTCGCGGTCGGGGTGACGCCACCGGCCGTCGTGGGCGGCGGCCCGGGAGCGGCTGGGGGAGCGGGCGCGGGAGCCGCCGCGGGTACGCGGGCCGCACCGTTGAGTCTGAACGTGGCGACGGTGGAGCAGCTCGACACCCTGCCTGGTGTGGGGCCGGTCTTGGCCCAGCACATCGTCGACCACCGCACGGAGCACGGCGGCTTTCGCTCGGTGGCCGAGCTGCGCGAGGTCAACGGCATCGGAGAGCGCCGGTTCGCGGACCTCGCGCCGCTGGTCCGGCCATGAACGCGGGCCAGGTGACGGAGGAGTCCGCACCATCGACGGGCGGGTGGTTGCCCGAGGAGGGGCCCGCCGATCTCCGCCTCGTGCCACCCGCGTTGGCGGCCTGGGGAGCGGCGGCGTCGGCCGTGGGAGCCACCGGGTGGTCGGTGTGCACGGGGGTGCTCGTCTGCCTGGTGGGGGCGGCGGCCTTGATGGCGGCGGTTCGCGTGCGGTCCTCGGGGCGGGCGTCGTCCGGTCCAGGGGCGTCCGGGGCTGGACGGCCAGGGGCTGGGTGGTCCGGGGCTGGGTGGTCTGGTTGGTCTGGGTGGGGGCTTCGGGCGACCGCTGGGGCGGCCGTGTTGCTGTGTGCCGCCGCAGGTGCCGCTTCGGGCGGGTTGCACGCCGCGGACCTGCGGAGGGGGCCGGTGCCCGGGCTCGCTGAGGAGTACGCCCGGGTGGGGGCCGAGGTCACGGTCACCTCCGATCCCCGGCTCACCCGGCCCGGGATCCGGGGCGACAGGACAGCCCCGGTGTCCGTCGTGCTCAACGGCGAGGCGGTTCGGGTCGAGGCGGCGGGCGGAGCCGTGCACCGCACCAGGACACCGGTCATGGTGATCGTTCCGGCCGGGGCGACCCAGGGGGAGTGGTTACGGCTGCTGCCCTCGACCCGGCTGCGGCTCGCCGGACGGCTCGCGCCCCCGATGCGCCCGGGAGACAGGTTCGCGGCGGTGCTGCGCGTCGACGGGGCCGGGCCGCCCCGGATCACCGGGCCGCCGAGCAGCGCGCAGCGCACGGCCGGGAAGCTGCGGGCCGGGCTGCGCCACGCGACGGAGAACCTCGACGGTGACGCGCGGGCGTTGCTGCCCGGGCTTGTCGTCGGCGACACCTCACGGATCGGTCCGGAGCTCAGCGACGCCTTCGAGGCGACGGACCTCACGCACCTCCTTGCCGTGTCGGGTTCCAACCTCACGGTCGTACTGCTCCTGCTGATCGGGCGGCCGGGAGCGGCGCTGAGCGCGGAACGGGGCGGGCTCGCGCCCCGGCTCGGGCTTTCGTTGCGGACCACCGCTCTGATCGGGGGATGCCTGACGCTCGCGTTCGTGATCGTGTGCCGCCCGGACCCGAGCGTGCTGCGGGCGGCGGCCTGCGGCTCGGTCGCCCTGCTCGCCATCGGTACGGGCCGGCGCAGGTCGCTGGTTCCCGCGCTGGCCGGGGCGGTGCTGCTGCTGGTGCTCTACGACCCGTGGCTGGCGCGGAGTTACGGATTCCTGCTCTCTGTCCTCGCCACCGGGGCGCTGCTCACGATCGCGCCGCGTTGGAGCGGCGCGCTGCGGCGGCGTGGGGTGCCGGGCAGGCTCGCCGAGGCGCTGGCGGCGGCCCTGGCGGCCCAGGCGGTGTGCGCGCCCGTGGTGGCGGTCTTCGCCGCGCGGGTGAGCCTGGTCGCGATCCCCAGCAACCTGCTCGCCGAGGCGGCCGTGGCCCCGGCCACGGTCCTGGGGTTCGCCGCGCTCGCGCTGGCCCCGGTCTCGATGCGGGCGGCGGAGCTGGTGGCCGGGGTCGCGGGCTGGCCCGCCGAGTGGATCGCGGGCGTGGCCCGGGCGGGTGCCGCGCTGCCCGGCGCGCAGGCCACCTGGCCCGGGGGCTGGCGGGGCGGGCTGCTCCTTGCCGTGCTCTTCGGGCTTGTGGTGCTCGGGGCGTGGAGACTGCCGTACCGGCGGAGGATCGCGGTGGGCTGTGTCGCCCTGCTGTTCGTCGCGGTGGTGCGACCGGCGCCGCTGACTCGCCTGGTCAGCGGCTGGCCACCACCGGGCTGGGCGTTCGCGATGTGTCAGGTGGGGCAGGGCGACGCGACCGTGCTGGCGGCCGGCGGGGGCACGGCCGTCGTCGTGGACGCGGGGCCCGACCCGGCCCTGGTGGACCGCTGCCTCCACGACCTCGGGGTCAGGCGGATCCCGCTGCTCGTGCTGACGCACTTCCACGCGGACCATGTCACCGGGCTGCCAGGCGTCCTGCGTGGCCGGTCGGTCGGGGCGATCCAGACGACGGGGCTCGAAGAACCCCCGGCGCAGGCGGCGTTCGTGCGGCGCACAGCTCGGGCGGCGGGGGTGCCCGTCGTCAGCGCGGGGCCGGGGGAGCGGAGACGGCTGGGTCAGCTGGAGTGGCAGGTGCTGTGGCCGGCGGGGCGGCCGGGGGTGGTGGGGCCGGAAGAGTCGGGGCCGAACGACGCCAGTGTCACGTTGCTCGTCCGCACGGGGGAGGGGCTGCGCCTGCTGCTCCTGGGAGACCTCGAACCTCCCGCGCAGCGAGGCCTGTTGCGGGCCCATCCCGGGCTCGGTCCGGTGGATGTGCTCAAGGTCGCCCACCACGGCTCCGCCTACCAGGATCCCGGGCTGATACGGGCGGTCCGGCCACGGCTGGCGCTGGTGTCGGCCGGGCGGGACAACCCGTACGGCCACCCCTCGCCGACGACGGTCGAGGCGCTGCGGGCCGGGGGAGCGGAGGTGCTGAGGACGGACCGGGACGGCGCGATCGCGGTGACCGGGGCGGGGCCGGGCCTGGCGGCGGTGCCGAGTGCGTGAAGGAAGCCTTGTAACGACCCGACCCGGAAGGTCGGCGGCGGCGTGCCGTGTTCGTGGCGCTGGTCCTGAACAGGCCTAAGTCCAAGGGCTGATGGATGAGCGCAAGGGAGGAGCGGCAGACTCGGTTCATGACCAACGACACCCAGCAGGCTCCGGATCATGTGACCGTCGAGGCGTACCTGCGACGCATCGGGGCGGTGCGACCGGGCCGCTCCGACGCGGCAGCGCTGCGCGAACTGCATCTGCGGCACCTGAAGGCGGTTCCCTTCGAGAACCTGTCGATCCACCTCGGCGAGGACATCGTCCTGGAGGAGAAGCCACTGCTCGACAAGGTCGTCGGGGAGCGCAGGGGCGGGTTCTGCTACGAGATCAACGGCACGTTCGCCGCCCTCCTCGGGGCGCTCGGCTTCGGAGTCACGCTCCTTCAGGCGCGGGTGTTCGGTGAGGGAGGCCGGCTGGGCATCCCGTACGACCACATGGCGGTGCTCGTGCAGACGGAGGCGGAGGGGCGGTGGCTCGCGGACGTCGGGTTCGGCGAGCACAGCCACTTCCCGCTGGCACTGGACGAGCGAGGGGAGCAGGCCGATCCCGCAGGCACGTTCCGCGTCGTGGAGACCGAGGACGGCGACCTGGACGTGCTGCGGAACGGCAAGCCGCAGTACCGGCTGGAGACGCGGCCGCGCGCGCTCGCCGACTTCGCGGTGGGCGCCTGGTACCACCGCACCTCCCCGGACTCGCACTTCCCGCGTTCTCTCGTCTGCACCCGGCTCACCGACGAGGGGCGGGTCACTCTCAGCGGCCACAAGCTCGTCACGCATGTGAACGGCGAGCGCACCGAGCGGCTGCTCGACGGGGACGAGGAGGTGAAGGCGGCGTACCGGGACCTGTTCGGCATCGAGCTCGCCGAGCTGCCGCCCGTACCGCCGTCTCGGAAGGCCTGACACGCGCATAATTCGGACCCCCGGTAACACCTTGGCCATTTGCCTCGAACGACTCATGGGTGATCGAATGCGTCTTCGTTGCCATAGGAAACCAGTTGCACGGGGGTGCACGGAATGTTCAGTCGTCTCTTCGGCCGGCGCGCGGGCGGAACCACCAGGGGTGGGCCCTTCGCCGGGCTCTCCGTCCCGCCGTCGGCCGGAGTGCTGAGCTGCCGCGTACTCGACCCCGTCAACGAGCCTCTCCGGCAGGCCGAGTTCGTGGTGAGCGACCGCGCGGGCCGGAAGGTCGTGGGCGGGGAGACCGATCCGTACGGCAGCGTGCTGGCGACCGTTCCGGCCGGTGAGTACCGGCTCGCCGTGACGGCCGAGGGCTACACGCCGTACCACGGCGGCGCCACCGTCGCCGAGAGCGCGCATGTGGGCCTCGGGGATGTGATGCTCCAGGTGGCGCCGCAGGCGGACCTCCCCGAGCCGGGCGACTGGGAGATCGACCCCGCGCACTCCCGTGTCGGCTTCACCGTGGGGCACATCGGACTGGCCCGGATCCACGGCCGGTTCAACGGCTTCGCGGGCGCGGTACGGATCGCCGAGCGCATGGAGCACTCGGCGATGCACGTGGTCATCGACGCCGCGTCCATCGACACCGGTGTGCAGATGCGCGACGACCATCTGCGCTCCAGCGACTTCCTGGACGTCGGCCGCCACCCGACGATCGAGTTCTACAGCGAGCGCTTCGTCCACAAGGGCGGCAGCAGGTGGTCGGTGACCGGCGCTCTCACCCTGCACGGCGTCAGCCGTACGGTGGCGCTGGACACGCAGTACCTCGGCCTCGGCAGCGGCCTGGAGGGCGAGACGCGCGGCGCGTGCCGGGCGAGCACGGAGCTGCACCGCGAGGACTTCACACTGACGTGGCAGACGCTGCTGGCGAAGGGGATCGCGGCCGTCGGGTCGAGCATCACGATCGAGCTGGATGTGCAGATCGTCCCGAAGGGGAGGTGACGGGGGCGGGGCTCCTCGGTGGGGGCTCGTGGGGGCACCTTTGGGAGGTTCCTCGCGGGGTCCCCTTCCCCCGTGGTGCTCCTCTACGGGGCTTCCAGCCAGCCCTCGTACTCGGCCGCCAGCTCGTCCAGCGCCGACGAGTCGAGCCGGCCCTCCGGATCCTCGACGACCACCAGCCACTGTGCGTCCTCGGCGTCGTCCTCACCGGCCAGCGCGTCCCGTACGAGCTGGGGCGCCTCGGCGACGCCGAAGCGGGCGGGAAGCTCCTCGGCGACCTCTTCGGCGGCGTCGCGGTCGGGCAGTACCAGTACGTGTCGTTCACTCACCCCGCCATTCTCGGGCATGGGGTGGGTGTCAGTGGGGCGTGGGATGCTGGTTCGCGATGGCCACCAGGAAGAATTCGACCGATGACCTTCTCGCCCCCGTCACGCTCGCCGTGGGCCAGGAGGACCTGCTCCTCGACCGTGCCGTCCAGGAGGTGGTGGCGGCCGCACGGGCCGCCGACGCCGACACGGACGTACGGGACCTCACCTCCGAGCAGCTCCAGCCCGGGACGCTCGCGGAGCTGACGAGCCCGTCACTCTTCGCCGAGCGCAAGGTGCTGGTCGTGCGGAACGCGCAGGACCTGTCCGCGGACACGATCAAGGACATCAAGGCGTACCTCGACGCGCCCATCGAGGAGATCACGCTCGTGCTCCTCCACGCGGGCGGGGCCAAGGGCAAGGGGCTCCTGGACGCGGCGCGGAAGGCGGGCGCGCGGGAGGTGGCCTGCCCGAAGACGACGAAGCCGGCGGAGCGGCTCACGTTCGTGCGGCAGGAATTCCGGGCGCTGGGGCGGTCGGCCACGCCCGAGGCGTGCCAGGCCCTGGTGGACTCGATCGGCAGCGACCTGCGGGAGCTGGCGTCGGCGGTGTCGCAGCTGACGGCGGACGTGGAAGGGACGATCGACGAGGCGGTCGTCGGGCGGTACTACACGGGGCGGGCGGAGGCGTCGTCGTTCAACGTGGCCGACCGGGCGGTGGAGGGGCGGGCTGCGGAGGCGCTGGAGGCCCTGCGCTGGTCGCTCTCGACCGGCGTCCCGCCGGTCCTGATCACCAGCGCCCTGGCGCAGGGCGTCCGGGCGATCGGCAAGCTGTCGTCGGCGCGGGGCGGGCGGCCGGCGGACTTGGCGCGGGAGCTGGGGATGCCGCCGTGGAAGATCGACCGGGTGCGGCAGCAGATGCGGGGCTGGACGCCGGACGGCGTGTCGCTGGCGCTGCGCGCGGTGGCGGAGGCGGACGCGGGCGTGAAGGGCGGGGGGGACGACCCGGAGTACGCGCTGGAGAAGGCGGTGGTCGCGGTGGCGAGGGCGGCGAGGTTGCGGCGGTAGGGCGGTGAGGGCGCCCGGCGCCGGTTGCGGGGCGAGGGTGTCCCCGTGGGTGCCTGCCCGCCCCGGCGGGTAGCGGCGGCTGCGCGCCGCGTCGGGCTGAGACCTCAGCCCTGGTGTGCGGCAACTTCGCGACGCCTTCTGGTTCGGGGACGGCGAAGGCCCCGGCGCTCCTGGGGAAGGAGGGCCGGGGCCTTCGGCGTGTGGATGGTGGGCTCGTGCACGCGTGGCGAACGCGTGTCGCGCACGAGTCCGGGGTGCCGGGTGGGAGCGGGAGAGAGGGCCCGCTGGGTCCCGTCCGGCGTTACATCAGAGGGGCTCAGCCCTGCAGAGCGGCAACCTTGGTGGCCAGCGCCGACTTCTTGTTGGCGGCGGCGTTCTTGTGGATGACACCCTTCGAGACAGCCTTGTCGAGCGCGCGGGAGGCGGCGCGAGAAGCCACGACGGCCTTCTCGACGTCACCCGCGGCGACGGCCTCGCGGGCCTTGCGGATCGCGGTCTTGAGCGAGGACTTGACGGCCTTGTTGCGCAGGCGCGCCTTCTCGTTCGTCTTGTTCCGCTTGATCTGGGACTTGATGTTCGCCACGAAAAGAGCCTTTTCAGGTTCGGTGTTGTTTCTGAGGTGTGCCCCATCGCTGAGAGGGCGTACGAGACACAGCTGTCCACGTTATCAGGGCACGTAACCTCTGCCCAAACCGAGCGGAGTCTCCCACTCGTGGGACCATGGAGCCTACGTATCCAACCGACCATCGCCCCGAGACGAGATCTTGCGTGCCCGCGACTCCTACCCACGTGCCTGAGCCGAGCCGTACCGACCCGGCGCTGATCCGTAACTTCTGCATCATCGCGCACATCGACCACGGCAAGTCCACACTCGCCGACCGGATGCTCCAGCTGACCGGTGTGGTCGACCAGCGGCAGATGCGCGCCCAGTACCTCGACCGGATGGACATCGAGCGCGAGCGCGGCATCACGATCAAGTCCCAGGCGGTGCGTCTTCCCTGGGCGCCCACCGAGGGCGAGGGCCAGGGGAAGACCCACATCCTCAACATGATCGACACCCCCGGGCACGTCGACTTCACCTACGAGGTCTCGCGGTCCCTGGCGGCCTGCGAGGGCACGATCCTGCTCGTCGACGCGGCCCAGGGCATCGAGGCGCAGACCCTCGCGAACCTGTACCTCGCGATGGAGAACGACCTCACCATCGTTCCCGTACTGAACAAGATCGACCTGCCCGCCGCGCAGCCGGAGAAGTTCTCCGAGGAGCTCGCCAACCTCATCGGCTGCCAGCCCGAGGACGTGCTCAAGGTCTCCGCCAAGACCGGTCTCGGCGTCGAGGCGCTGCTGGACCGCGTCGTGGCGAACGTGCCGGCGCCCGTCGGTGTCGCCGACGCGCCCGCCCGCGCGATGATCTTCGACTCCGTCTACGACTCCTACCGCGGTGTCGTCACGTACGTCCGAGTCGTCGACGGTCAGCTCAACAAGCGTGAGCGCATCAAGATGATGTCGACCGGCGCCACCCACGAGCTCCTCGAGATCGGCGTCTCGTCTCCGGAGATGACGCCGTCCGACGGTCTCGGCGTCGGCGAGGTCGGCTACCTCATCACCGGTGTGAAGGACGTCCGCCAGTCCAAGGTCGGTGACACGATCACCTCCCTGGCCAAGGGAGCCACAGAGGCGCTCGGCGGCTACAAGGACCCCAAGCCGATGGTGTTCTCGGGGCTCTACCCGCTGGACGGCTCGGAGTACCCGGACCTCCGCGACGCCCTCGACAAGCTGCAGCTCAACGACGCCGCGCTCGTCTACGAGCCGGAGACCTCCGCCGCCCTCGGCTTCGGCTTCCGCGTCGGCTTCCTCGGCCTGCTCCACCTCGACGTGATCCGCGAGCGGCTCGAGCGCGAGTTCGGGCTCGACCTGATCGCCACCGCCCCGAACGTGGTCTACCGGGTCGTGATGGAGGACGGCAGCGAGCACACCGTCACGAACCCGAGCGAGTTCCCCGAGGGCAAGATCAACGACGTGTTCGAGCCCGTCGTGCGCGCCACGATCCTCGCCCCCAGCGAGTTCATCGGCGCGATCATGGAGCTCTGCCAGACCCGTCGCGGCACCCTCCTCGGCATGGACTACCTCTCCGAGGACCGCGTCGAGATCCGCTACACCCTCCCCCTCGCCGAGATCGTCTTCGACTTCTTCGACCAGCTGAAGTCCAAGACGCGGGGTTACGCGTCCCTGGACTACGAGCCCACCGGCGAGCAGGCCTCCAGCCTGGTCAAGGTCGACATCCTGCTGCACGGCGACAAGGTCGACGCCTTCTCGGCCGTCACCCACAAGGACGCCGCCTACGCGTACGGTGTGCGGCTCGTCGCCAAGCTGCGCGAGCTCATCCCGCGCCAGGCCTTCGAGGTGCCGATCCAGGCCGCCATCGGCTCCCGGGTCATCGCCCGCGAGACCATCCGCGCCATCCGCAAGGACGTCCTCGCCAAGTGCTACGGCGGTGACATCTCCCGTAAGCGGAAGCTGCTGGAGAAGCAGAAGGAAGGCAAGAAGCGGATGAAGATGGTCGGCTCCGTGGAGGTCCCGCAGGAGGCCTTCATCGCCGTCCTGTCGAGCGACGAGTCCAGCGGCAAGGGGAAGAAGTAGGCGGAAGGAGTCGTTTCCGCCACCCCCGGCTGTCCGCCGTTCAGCCGAAACGGTTAGCTGACAGATACATCGAACGGGTCCCCGCACGGACAGTGCGGGGACCCGTTCGGCGTTCGTTCTGTTATCAACCGGGTATGAAGAGGCGGCCCGCAGCCTCTTACGCGCCGGTCCCCGGCGCCTTACTCTGATCGCGGCTCGAAGGTTACTCGCGAGTTAGTACGCACGAACCGCGTACTCAGGTACTGCAGGAACGCACCGCCAGAACGCACCGCCGCCGCCCGGAGGACGTCGTGAGCGACACACAGACCCAGATCGAGAACCGGCCGCCCTCGGTGGCGAATCTTTTCCTTGAGCGCGTGGCGCAGACTCCGGACGCGGAGGCCTACCGCTACCCGGTCCCCGCGGCCGACGGCCAGGGCCCGGACGAGTGGAAGTCGCTCAGCTGGGGGCAGGCCGCCGAGCGGGTCTACGCGATCGCGGCGGGGCTGATGGATCTGGGCGTCCAGCCGGAGGAGCGGGTCGCCCTGGCCTCCTCCACCCGGGTCGAGTGGATCCTCGCCGACCTCGGCGTGATGTGCGCGGGCGCCGCCGTCACCACCATCTATCCGCAGACCAACGCCGAGGAGTCGGCGTTCATCCTCTCCGACTCCGAGTCCAAGGTCCTGATCGCGGAGAACGCGGCGCAGGTCGTCAAGGCCCGCGAGACGCGCGCCGACCTGCCCGAGCTCCACCACGTCGTCGTCATCGACCCGACGGGCGTCGAGAGCGACGACTGGGTCCTCTCCCTCGCGGAGCTGGAGGCGCGCGGCAAGGCGTACCTGGAGAAGCACGCCGACGCCGTCAAGGAGCGCGTCTCGGCCATCACCGCCGGACAGCTCGCCACCCTCATCTACACCTCGGGCACCACCGGCCGCCCCAAGGGCGTCCGCCTCCCGCACGACAACTGGTCGTACATGGCCAAGGCCATCGCCGCGACCGGTCTGATCACCCAGGACGACGTCCAGTACCTCTGGCTGCCGCTCGCGCACGTCTTCGGCAAGGTGCTCACCTCCGGCCAGATCGAGGTCGGCCACGTCTCCGCCGTCGACGGCCGCATCGACAAGATCATCGTGAACCTGCCGGTGGTCCAGCCGACCTACATGGCCGCGGTGCCCCGCATCTTCGAGAAGGTCTACAACGGCGTCGCCGCCAAGGCGCGCGAGGGCGGCGCCGCCAAGTACAAGATCTTCCAGTGGGCGGCCGGCGTGGCCCGGGAGTACGCCAAGGTCACCCAGGACAACTTCCGCCGCACCGGCACCGCCTCCGCGCCCTTCGGCCTGGAGGTCAAGCACAAGGTCGCCGACGCGCTGGTCTACAAGAAGCTCCGCGAGGCCTTCGGCGGCCGGCTGCGCGCCGCCGTCTCCGGCTCCGTCGCTCTGGCCCCCGAGATCGGCTACTTCTTCGCCGGCGCGGGCATCCACATCCTGGAGGGCTACGGCCTGACGGAGTCCAGCGCCGCGTCCTTCGTCAACCCGGGCGAGGCCTACCGCACCGGCACCGTCGGCAAGCCGCTGCCCGGCACCGAGGTCCGGATCGCCGACGACGGCGAGATCCTGCTGCGCAGCCCCGGCATCATGGAGGGCTACCACGGCCTGCCCGAGAAGACGGCCGAGGTCCTGGAGGCGGACGGCTGGTTCCACACCGGCGACATCGGCGAGCTGTCCGCCGACGGCTATCTGCGGATCACCGACCGCAAGAAGGACCTGTTCAAGACCTCCGGCGGCAAGTACATCGCGCCGACCGAGATCGAGGGCCAGTTCAAGGCCGTCTGCCCGTTCGTCTCCAACATCGTCGTCCTGGGCGCCGACCGGAACTACTGCTCCGCGCTCATCGCCCTCGACGAGCCCGCCATCCTCGGCTGGGCGGCCGACCACGACCTCGCCGGCAAGCCGTACGCCGAGGTCGTCGCCGCCCCGCAGACCCAGGAGATGGTCCAGGGGTACGTCGACCGGCTGAACGAGGGCGTCCAGCGCTGGCAGACGATCAAGAAGTTCCGGCTGCTGCCGAGGGACCTGGACGTCGAGCACGGCGAGCTGACGCCGTCGCTGAAGATGAAGCGGCCGGTGGTGGAGCGGACGTACAAGGACCTGATCGAGGAGATGTACGCCGGGGCGCGGGAGGCCTGATCCTCGGCCCGCCACCTGGGTTTTCCACAGGCCGGAGGGTTACCTCGGGCAGTACGGGACAATGGGCTCATGCCTTCCGTACTGCCCGATGGTGAGCCCATGCCCGAAGACGGGGCGCTGCCCGCGCACGCCCTGGAAGGGGCCGGGGAGCGGCCGCTCGGGTTCTATCTGCACGTGCCGTACTGCGCCACGCGGTGCGGCTACTGCGACTTCAACACGTACACCGCGAGCGAGCTGCGCGGTGCCGGAGGCGTGCTCGCCTCCCGGGACAACTACGCGGGGCAGGTCGTCGAGGAGATACGCCTCGCCCGGAAGGTGCTCGGTGACGACCCGCGCCCGGTGCGGACGGTCTTCGTCGGCGGCGGTACGCCGACGCTGCTCGCCGCCGGGGATCTCGTACGGATGCTGGGGGCGATCCGGGACGAGTTCGGGCTCGCGGACGACGCCGAGGTGACGACGGAGGCGAACCCGGAGTCCGTGGACCCGGCGTACCTGGAGGAGCTGCGGGCCGGTGGCTTCAACCGGGTCTCCTTCGGCATGCAGAGCGCCCGGCAGCACGTCCTGAAGGTCCTCGACCGGACGCACACCCCCGGGCGGCCCGAGGCGTGTGTCGCGGAGGCGCGGGCGGCGGGCTTCGACCACGTCAACCTGGACCTGATCTACGGGACGCCCGGGGAGTCCGACGACGACTGGCGGGCCTCGCTGGAGGCCGCGATCGGGGCGGGCCCCGACCATGTCAGCGCGTACGCGCTGATCGTGGAGGAGGGGACGCAGCTGGCGCGGCGGATCCGGCGCGGCGAGGTGCCGATGACGGACGACGACGTGCACGCGGACCGGTATCTGATCGCCGACTCCGTCTTCGCGGAGGCCGGCTTCGAGTGGTACGAGGTGTCGAACTGGGCCACGTCCGAGGCCGGGCGGTGCCTGCACAACGAGCTGTACTGGCGCGGCGCGGACTGGTGGGGCGCGGGGCCGGGGGCGCACTCGCACGTGGGCGGTGTGCGGTGGTGGAACGTGAAGCACCCGGGCGCGTACGCGGCGGCGCTCGGCGCCGGCAGGTCGCCGGGTGCCGGGCGCGAGGTGCTCTCGGCGGAGGACCGGCGCGTGGAGCGGGTGCTCCTTGAGCTCCGGCTCCGGGAGGGCGTGGAGCTGGAGCTGCTGCGTCCCGCCGGACTGGCCGCCTCGCGCAAGGCGCTGGCGGACGGGCTGCTCGACTCCGCGGCGTACGGGGAGGGGCGGGCGGTCCTGACCCTCCGCGGGCGCCTGCTGGCGGACGCGGTCGTCCGGGACCTGGTGGACTAGGACCTCTGAGCCCTTGAGGGCGCAGTCCTCGAGCGGGACCGCTTCGAGCGGTGCCGGTCGTCTCCCGCCGATCTACCAGTCGTCGTCCGTTTCGGAGTCCGAGTCCGAGACATGGCCCGCCCGGCGGCGAAGGGCCTTGGCCAGTTCTTCGGGGATCTCCGGCAAGGGTGCCTGCCGGTCGCCCGAAGAGGGCCACTCGCTGCCGTCGACACGGTGGATCGCGTCCCGCAGTTCGTAGGGGACCGCTGATCGGAATTCGAAGAGGGCGCCCTGCTTGCCGCCGATCTTGGGAGTGCGCTGATCATGACCGGCGAGCGACTGCTTCGTGATGATGTGAGCCTTCGCCGCGTTCCACACGGCTTCGGAAATGCCCGGCGGTACGTACTGCCTGATCGCCTGCTGGACCGCCGCCCGGTCGCCCGCGGCGAGAATGTTCAGCATGTCCCAGGGCGGTGTCCTGGGCAGGACGCCCCAACTGTTCTTGACGGGCGAGTCGAACAGGTTGTTCCGGTAGACCTCCGGCGCCAAGCCGTCCATGTACAGCTTGTTGCGCTCGACCAGCTCCGCCAGATGGGTCATCGCGGAAACGATGTAGGAATAGACCCGCTGGGCCTTCTCGGGTTCCCCGAGCTCGGCGGTGAGCGGGCCGCCCGCGTCGCTCCTGTACCAGCGGGCGCCTGTGGCGACCAGCTTGGCCATCTCGGTGTCGGTCCCCACGTCCTCCGCCGCAATGCCCAGGGTCACCTGGTCGCTGCTGCCGCTGACCCCGCCCCTGTCGAAGGTGGCGTGCACCTTGTGGTCCGCGATGTTGACCTTGAGCTCGAACTCGCCTTCCTCACCGAACTTCTCCGCCACGAGCGCGCCGCCTCCCGGCTCCCGCGCGAGGGCGTTGAACCTTTCCACCGCATGCCGGAACGCCCGCTGCCGCAGGCCCCAGGCCGCCGCGTTCTCGTACTCGGCCGGCGTGGCCTTCATCTCCAGCGTGTAGTCGAAGAAGCCCGCCGCCCCGAACGCCTCCTGCCCCCCGATGTCCGTGGTGATCTCCAGCAGGAGTTCCTTGCCGTGCCAGATCTCGGCGATCTGGGAGCTCGCGTTCTTCTTCTTGGCCATCCTGACGCCGCTGAGTTCCTGCTCCGTACCCACCGAGGCGCTGTCGAACTCGGACCGGTAGTCGGCCGCTGCCCGCTGGACCGGCGCGGCGCCCGGCACCGAGGCGGACACGGACGGTTCAGGGTGGGCAGAGGCGCCCTCGCTCACGTGCGCGGGAGGCCGGGAAAGGACCCGGGTCGCGTTGGCTTCCGCTTCGCGTTCGAACCGGTCCGACGGGTCGGAGACCCTGAGTCCGGAACCGTTGTCGGTGCCGCTGACGGGCCCCTGCCGCTGCTGAATGACGTGGGTGAGTTCATGGGCGAGGGTGTGCCGGTCGTTGCCGCCGGCGCCGATGACGACGTGGCTGCCGGAGGTGTAGGCGCGGGCGCCCACTTCGTCGGCGGAGGCCCTGGCCGCGGCGTTGTCGTGGATGCGTACGTCGGAGAAGTCCGCGCCGAGGCGGGACTCCATGTCGGTGCGGGTGGCGTCGTCCAGCGGCCGACCACCGGAGCGCAGGACGTCGTGGACGGCCGACCGCTGCACGGCCGGCTGCTCGGCCCCGTGGCCGCACCCTGCCCCGTGCCGGTGCCCTTCCTGGTCCGTGACGTGATCTGCGGCGTTGCCCGTGACGTGGCCCGCCTGGCGCAGCATCTGGACGACCGCGGCGTTCCCGGCCGTGCGCTGCAGGGCGAGGAGGCCCTGGCCCTGCACGCGCGATTCCGCCGCGGGGACGTGGGCTTGCGCGGGCGACGCGGCCGCCGGCGTGCGGGCCGTTACGCGGCCGTTCTCGGCCGTGGCGGTTGTGGCGTTGTCTCGGTCGTGCAAGAGAATGCCTCCCCGGGCAGGAATCCAACTCCCCCTGTCTACGCGGTGGCCGGCCACCCTGACCAGGTACGGAAGGGCAGCGTGGCAGGGGCAAGGGGGCAGAACACGCTGCCGTACGCGGCGGCGTGCCCGGAGGACGTCGCCCGCGACACGCTCTAGGGCGCTGTCACGAAGTCGATCAGTTCTTCCACCCGGCCCAGGAGGGACGGTTCCAGGTCCTTGTACGTGTGGACCTTCGACAGGATGTGCTGCCAGGCCGCGCCGGTGTTCTCCGGCCAGCCGAGGGCCCGGCAGACGCCCGTCTTCCAGTCCTGGCCGTGAGGGACCGACGGCCAGGCCGGAATGCCTACCGACGCCGGCTTCACCGCCTCCCAGACATCGATGTACGGGTGGCCGACGATCAGGACGTCGGGGGAGGAGACCTGCGCCGCGATCCGTGACTCCTTCGAGCCCGGGACCAGGTGGTCGACCAGGATGCCCAGGCGCGCGTCCGCCGCCGGAGCGAAGTCCGCGACGATCGCCGGGAGGTCGTCGATGCCCTCCAGGTACTCCACCACGACGCCCTCGATGCGCAGGTCGTCGCCCCAGACCCGTTCCACCAGCTCGGCGTCGTGCCGGCCCTCCACGTAGATCCGGCCCGCCCGCGCCACCCGCGCCCGCGCGCCCGGGACCGCGACCGAGCCCGAGGCCGTGCGCGTCGGCCGCGCCGGCCCGGTCGACGGGCGCACGAGCGTCACCACCTTGCCCTCCAGCAGGAAGCCCCTCGGTTCCATCGGGAACACCCGGTGCTTGCCGAAGCGGTCCTCCAGCGTCACCGTGCCCGCCTCGCAGCGGATCACCGCCCCGCAGAAGCCCGTCGACACCTCCTCCACCACGAGGTCCACCTCCGCCGGCACCTCCGGCACCGGGGCGGATCGCTTCCAAGGGGGCGTCAGGTCGGGGTTGTAGCTACGCATGGGCTCGATTCCATCCGGGGCCGGGCGTGGTGGTTCCGCTGGGGGTCCGGGGGTCGCCCCCCGGGTAACGCAATCAAGGGGGCGTCAGGTCCGGGTTGTGGCTGCGCATTTGGGGGACGTTATGCGACGGAGAAGCGGCGTGCCAGTTCCGCGCGTTGGCGTCGTACGTACGCAGCGTCCACCACCGCCCCGTGGCCCGGGACGTACAGCGCGTCCTCCCCGCCCAGGGCCAGCAGCCGGTCCAGCGCGTCCGGCCAGCGGGACGGGATCGCGTCCGGGCCGGCCTGCGGTTCCCCCGACTCCTCCACCAGGTCGCCGCAGAAGACCACCTCCCGCCCGTCCGGCACCAGCAGCACCAGGTCATGGGCCGTGTGGCCCGGGCCCACGTTCGCGAGCAGTACCTGCCGGCCGCCCAGGTCCAGCGTCCACTCCCCGGAGACCACGTGCCGCGGCGCCACCAGGACGTCCGCCGCCTCGGCCGCCTCCGTCGCGGCGACCCCCTGCCGTACCGCGTCCGCCCGCAGCGCGTCCCTCTCCCGCCGCAGCAGCTCCGGCACGCCCACGGCCCCGTACACCTCCGCCTCCGCGAACGCCGCCGTGCCCAGCACATGATCGAAGTGCGGGTGGCTCAGTGCGATGTGCGTCACTCTTCGTCCGCCCGTCAGCGCCTCCACCTGAGCGCGCAGCTCCCTCCCCTCCCGGAGCGTGGAGCCCGTGTCGTACAGCAGTACCGCCCGTTCCCCCACCACCAGGCCCACCGTGGCGTCCCAGACCGGCAGCCGGCGCCGGCCCACTCCGTCCGCGAGCCGCTCCCAGCCGAACTCTTCCCAAGCGAAGTCCATACCCCGACGCTAGCGGCTACCACCCCGCCTCCTTGCCAGGAGCGATGCCCGCCGCCGTACACTGGCCGGGGGATTCCTGGCACTCGGACAGGGCGAGTGCCAAAGGGGAGCAACCGATACGACAGCTGGAGGTGTGCGCGATGCTCAGCGAACGCAGACTCGAGGTGCTGCGCGCCATCGTCCAGGACTACGTCGGGACGGAGGAGCCGGTCGGCTCCAAGGCGCTCACGGAGCGCCACAAGCTCGGCGTCTCGCCGGCCACCGTGCGCAACGACATGGCCGTCCTGGAGGACGAGGGCTACATCGCCCAGCCTCACACCAGCGCCGGACGCATCCCGACCGACAAGGGGTACCGCCTCTTCGTCGACCGGCTCGCCGGCGTCAAGCCGCTGTCGACGCCCGAGCGGCGCGCGATCCACAACTTCCTCGACGGGGCCGTCGACCTCGACGACGTCGTCGGACGCACGGTCCGGCTGCTCGCGCAGCTGACCCGCCAGGTCGCCGTCGTGCAGTACCCGTCGCTGACCCGCTCGACGGTCCGGCACGTGGAGCTGCTCGCCCTCGCCCCCGCCCGGCTGATGCTCGTGCTCATCACGGACACCGGCCGGGTCGAGCAGCGCGTCATCGACTGCCCGGCGCCGTTCGGCGAGACCTCCCTGGCCGACCTGCGCGCCCGGCTCAACAGCCGGGTCGTCGGTCGCCGTTTCGCGGACGTGCCGCAGCTGGTGCAGGATCTCCCGGAGTCCTTCGAGGAGACGGAGGACCGCGGGACGGTCTCGACGGTGCTCGCGACCCTGCTCGAAACCCTGGTGGAAGAGCACGAGGAGCGGCTGATGATCGGCGGTACCGCCAATCTCACCCGCTTCGGACATGACTTCCCCCTCACGATCAGGCCTGTGCTCGAAGCGCTGGAGGAGCAGGTCGTGCTCCTCAAGCTGCTCGGCGAGGCCAAGGACTCGGGCATGACCGTACGGATCGGGCATGAGAACGCCCACGAGGGCCTCACCTCCACGTCCGTCGTCGCGGTCGGCTACGGTTCGGGCGACGAGGCAGTCGCCAAACTCGGCGTGGTCGGACCGACCCGCATGGACTACCCCGGAACGATGGGAGCGGTACGCGCAGTGGCACGTTACGTCGGACAGATCCTGGCGGAGTCGTAAGTGGCCACGGACTACTACGCCACGCTTGGCGTACGCCGCGACGCGTCCCAGGACGAGATCAAGAAGGCATTCCGGCGGCTCGCGCGCGAGCTGCACCCGGATGTGAATCCCGATCCGAAGACGCAGGAGCGCTTCAAGGAGATCAACGCCGCGTACGAGGTGTTGTCGGACCCGCAGAAGAAGCAGGTCTACGACCTCGGCGGCGACCCGCTGTCCGCCTCGGGCGGTGGCGGCGGAGCCGGCGGCTTCGGCCAGGGCGGCTTCGGGAACTTCTCGGACATCATGGACGCGTTCTTCGGTACGGCGTCGCAGCGCGGGCCGCGCTCGCGCACCCGTCGCGGCCAGGACGCGATGATCCGGCTGGAGATCGACCTCAACGAGGCGGCCTTCGGCACCACGAAGGACATCCAGGTCGACACGGCCGTCGTCTGTACGACGTGCTCGGGTGAGGGCGCCGCGCCCGGCACCTCCGCCCAGACCTGTGACATGTGTCGCGGTCGCGGTGAGGTCTCCCAGGTCACCCGGTCCTTCCTTGGCCAGGTCATGACCTCCCGCCCCTGCCCGCAGTGCCAGGGCTTCGGCACCGTCGTCCCGACCCCGTGCCCCGAGTGCGCGGGTGACGGCCGGGTCCGGTCCCGCCGGACGCTCACGGTCAAGATCCCGGCAGGTGTCGACAACGGCACGCGTATCCAGCTGGCCGGCGAGGGCGAGGTCGGCCCGGGCGGCGGCCCGGCGGGCGACCTGTACGTGGAGATCCACGAGGTCCCGCACGAGACCTTCCAGCGGCGCGGCGACGACCTGCACTGCACGGTCACCATCCCGATGACGGCGGGCGCGCTCGGCACGAAGGTGCCGCTGCAGACGCTCGACGGGCTCGAGGAGGTCGACATCCGCCCGGGCACCCAGTCCGGCCAGTCGATCCCGCTGCACGGTCGCGGCATCACGCACCTGCGCGGCGGCGGACGCGGCGACCTGATCGTCCACGTCGAGGTGACGACCCCGTCGAAGCTCGACGCCGAGCAGGAGCGGCTGCTGCGCGAACTGGCCAAGCTGCGGGGCGAGGAGCGGCCGACGGGTCAGTTCCAGCCGGGTCAGCAGGGGTTGTTCTCGCGGTTGAAGGACGCGTTCAACGGGCGGTAGGCGCGCCTGCCGGGGATCGTCCACGGGGGCGGTAGGCCTACGGAGGGGCGGCGTCCGCATGGTGCGGGTGTCGCCCTTCGGCGTACCCGGAACCATGGATTCGGACGCCGACTCCCGGCATGGCACCATGCCTGCATGTCCACCGCGCTGACCGATCTCTCCCGTTACCCGATCGTGCAGGCACCCATGGCGGGTGGCGCCTCCACCCCGCAGCTCGTCGGGGCGGTGTGCGAGGCCGGTGGGCTCGGGTTTCTCGCCGGGGGGTACAAGACCGCGGGCGGGCTGTACCAGGAGATCAAGCAGGTGCGCGGGCTGACCGGGCAGCCCTTCGGTGTGAACCTCTTCATGCCGCCGGGCGGACAGCCCGCCGACCCCGCCGCCGTCGAGGTGTACCGGCACCAGCTCGCCGGAGAGGCCGCCTGGTACGAGACGGACCTCGGCGACGCCGACAGCGGGCGCGACGACGCCTACGACGCCAAGCTCGCGATCCTCCTGGAGGACCCGGTCCCCGTCGTCTCGTTCACCTTCGGCTGCCCGGACCGGGACATCGTCGAGGCCTTCGCCCGCGCCGGTACGTTCACGATCGTCACCGTCACCTCCGCCGAAGAGGCCCAGGCCGCCCAGCGGGCCGGTGCCGACGCCGTCTGCGTCCAGGGCGTCGAGGCCGGCGGCCATCAGGGCACGCACCGCGACGACCCGGACGCCGCCCTCGCAGGGACCGGGCTGCTCACGCTCGTCACCCAGGTCCGGGAGGCCGTGCGGCTGCCGATCGTCGCCACCGGAGGGATCATGCGCGGCGCCCAGATCGCCGCCGCCCTCGCCGCCGGCGCCGACGCCGCCCAGCTCGGCACCGCGTTCCTGGTGTGCCCCGAATCGGGCGCCCACGCGCTGCACAAGCAGGCCCTGACCAACCCGCTCTTCGTCCGGACCGAACTCACCCGCGCGTTCTCCGGCCGCCCCGCCCGCGGGCTCGTCAACCGCTTCATGCGCGAGCACGGGCCGTACGCCCCCGCCGCCTATCCCGAGGTCCACCACCTCACCGCCCCGCTCCGCAAGGCCGCCGCGACCGCCGGTGACGCGCAGGGCATGGCCTTGTGGGCCGGCCAGGGGCACCGGCTGGCCCGCGACCTTCCCGCCGGCCAGCTCGTCGAGGTGCTGGCCGCCGAACTCGACACCGCACTGACCGCGCAGGCCCACAGGAGTACCGCCTCATGACCGCACCCGTCTTCGTCGTCGAGGCCGTCCCCGGCACCGGCACCTTCCTCCTCGACGGCCCCGAGGGCCGCCATGCCGTCTCCGTGAAGCGGTTGCGGGCGGGGGAGGAGGTCGTCCTCACCGACGGGCGGGGCACCTGGGCGGACTGCGTGGTGCTCGGTGCCGAGGGCAAGGACCAGCTGACCGTGCAGGTCTCGGCCACGTACGAGGAGGCCGAGCCCGCGCCCCGTATCACCGTCGTCCAGGCGCTGCCCAAGGGCGACCGGGGCGAACTGGCCGTCGAGATCATGACGGAGACGGGGGTCGACGCGATCGTGCCGTGGGCCGCGTCCCGCTGCATCACCCAGTGGAAGGGCGACCGGGGCCTGAAGGCCCTCGCGAAGTGGCGGGCGACCGCGCGCGAGGCCGGTAAGCAGTCGCGCCGCACCCGCTTCCCCGAGGTCGCCGACGCGATGACCACCAAGCAGGTCGCCGCGCTCCTCGCGGGCGCCGACTTCGCCGCCGTCCTGCACGAGGACCGGGACCACCCCAGCGGCGCGCTCGCCGACGCCGAACTCCCCGCCGAGGGCGAGATCGTGCTCGTCGTCGGACCCGAAGGGGGCGTCTCCCCCGAGGAGTTGGCGGCGTTCGAGGCGGCCGGCGCGAAGCCGTACCGGCTGGGCCGCAGCGTCCTTCGTACCTCCACGGCCGGTACGGCGGCGACCGCGCTGCTCCTGGGCCGTACGGGCCGCTGGAGCTAGTCCGCCTCCTGAGGCGACACGGTCGCCTCCTGCTGTGCCACCACCGCGTCGAACAGCGGCCAGCCGTCCACCTCCGTGATCCCGTGCGGGACCGGCAGCAGGCCGCGGGCCGCGGCCTCGTCGAGCAACCGGCGGACGGCGCCCGGCTCGTGGAGGTTCAGGTCGGGGCCGGACGGGGTGCCGACCGTGCCGGCCGCCCCCGTCCCGTTCGACGCCAAACGCCCCTGCCCCGTCGGGAACACAAGGCGCAGCTGGGCGTGCCGGTCGTCCGCCCGACGCAGGGTCAGCAATTCGCGACAGTCCGGGTAATCGGGGCCGAGGGGTGTGCGGCCCGGTGTGTGCTGGTGCCCCACCGACCACAGCCAGACGGTCCCGTCCACCACGAGCCTGCGCGGCACTCGTTCACGTCTCATGCCCGGCACCCTAGGCGGGGCGCTGTGCGCCTCGCCCGTTCTTTTCGGGCGCGTCGGGCAGCCGGAACCCGGTGGCCGCGGCGGCCGGGCCGCTCCCTAGGCTGGGCCGCATGTCCGACGAGTCTCCCCTGATCCGTAGTCTGCGCGCCGCGCTCGCCGCCGCGCCCGAAGACGTACCCCTGCGGCTCCACTTCGCCGAACTGCTCCTCGCGGAGGGGCGGGGCGACGAGGCCGTCACGGAGGCGGCCGTCGCACTCCAGCACGCGCCCGGCGACGAGGCGGCCCGCGCCCTGATGGTCCGCGCGATGGGCCTCCCCGCCGCGCCCGCGCCTGCCGCGCCTGCCGCCTCCATTCCGTCCCAGGAGGCTCCCGCCGAAGTCCCGGCCCAAGTCCCGGCCGAAGCTCCGGCCGAGGTCGCGGCCGAAGTCCCGGCGGAAGCTCCGGCCGAGGTCGCTGCCGAAGCACCCGCCGAAGTCCAGGCCGAAGCCAAGGTCGAAGCACCCGCCGAAGCCAAGGCCGAAACCCCCACCGGCGCCCCCGGCTTCGACTGGAAGGCGGCCGAGCAGGAGGTCGGGGATCTCGTCGGGCCCCGGTTCGTCACCGGTGAGACCGCCGGTCTTGAGCAGCCCCTCACCGCCGACGGGAGCGGCGACGCCGACGACGCCTCGGACCTGGACATCGAACGGCCCGGCTCCGTACGCCTCGCCGACGTCGGCGGCATGCAGGAGGTCAAGGACCGCCTGGAGGCCGCCTTCCTCGCCCCGATGCGCAACCCCGAACTTCGCAAGCTGTACGGGAAGTCGCTCCGCGGCGGCCTGCTCCTCTACGGCCCGCCCGGTTGCGGCAAGACGTTCATCGCCCGGGCGGTCGCCGGCGAGCTCGACGCGAGCTTCATCTCGATCTCGCTCTCCGACATCCTCGACATGTACCTGGGCACGTCCGAGAAGAACGTCCACGACCTCTTCAAGGCGGCCCGCGCCCAGGCTCCCTGCGTCATCTTCCTCGACGAGCTCGACGCCCTCGGCGCCAAGCGTTCCCACACGCGCCACACCGGAATGCGCAACGTCGTCAACCAGCTCCTCACCGAGCTCGACGGCGTCGACGGCGCCGAGAACGAGGGCGTCTTCGTCCTCGCCGCCACCAACGTCCCCTGGGACGTGGACCTCGCGCTGCGCCGGCCCGGCCGCCTCGACCGCACCCTGCTCGTCCTGCCGCCCGACGCCCCGGCGCGCGAGGCGATCCTCCGCTACCACCTGCGCGAACGCCCCATCGAATCGGTCGACCTGGGCAGACTCGTCAAGGCCACCGAGGACTTCTCCGGTGCCGATCTCGCTCACGTCTGCGAGTCGGCCGCCGAGTCCGCGCTCCTCGACTCCGCCCGTACCGGCACCGTACGCATGATCAACATGAAGGATCTGCTCGGCGCCGCCAAGCAGATCCGGCCGTCCAGCGAATCCTGGTTCGCCGCGGCCCGCAATGTGGCGATGTTCGCCAACGACGGCGGGATCTACGACGACCTGGTCACCTACCTGAAGAAGAAGCGGAAGCTGTGAGCGTGACGCACCCCCAGCTCGAACAGGCCGAGCTGCTCTACGGGATGGGCCGGTACGAGCAGAGCCGGGAACGGGTCGCCCAGTACCTCGCCGAGGCCCCCGACGACCCCGACGCCCTTGTGCTGCTCGCCCGCTGCCACCTGCTCGCGGAGCGGTTCGACGAGGGCCTCGCCGCTGCCGACGAGGCGCTGACCCACGCACCCGACTTCGCCTTCGGGCACTACATCCGCGGCGTCCTGCTCCGCAGACTCGGGCGGGCCCACGACGCCGAGGAGGCGATGCGCGAGACCATCCGCCTCGACCCGGACTACTGGGCGCCGCGCGCCGTGCGGGCCGAGCTGATGCCCTTCGTACGGGACCGGGTCCCCGGAGGCGACGCGGCCGCGATCGCCGAGGGGCTCGCGGAGGCGCAGGAGGCCGTCCGGCTCGGGCCGGACGAGACCCGCGCGTGGGAGGCGCTGTACAAGCTCGCCCTCTTCAACCAGCGCCCCGACCTCCGCGACGAGGCCGTCCGGCAGCTCCTGCGGATCGACCCCACCAACACCCTCGCCGTCACCGAGGCCACCGAGCGCGAGGCCGCCAAGCCCGGCACGTCCGCCGCCCAGGCCGCCGACCTGTACGCGGGCGGTCTCGCCGCCGCTCCGAACGCCAACTGGCTGCGCCGCGACCTCGACCAGGCCGTCTACCGGATGCTGCGCGGCACCCGCTGGCTCGCCCTGCTCTGTCTGGTCATGGCGGGCGTGACCGCCGACATCTTCCCCACCGACGGCGAGGAGCCGAAGGAGCTCCCGATCCACCTCGGCACCCGGCTCTGGGCGCTCGCGCTGATGGCGGCGGTGTGGGGCTTCGGCGCCTGGCGACGCTACCTGCGGATGCGTGCCGGCGTGCGGCTGACCGTACGGGACCTCGTACGGCGGAAGGTCTGGGCGCGCATCGTCCTCGGCCAGGCCACCCTCGCCACGCTCTGCGCCCTGCTGATCGTCCTCGTGCCCTGGACCGACCGCACGATCCCCCAGGTCCTCTTCTGGCTGGGGCTCGTACCGAACCTGCTCAGCATCACCCACGACCGGAACAAGGTCTGATGAACGGCCCCCTCCTGGAGAGGGCCGACGCGCTCTTCGACGCCGGGCGGTACGAGCAGGCCGCCGGCCTCGTCGCCCCGGGCGGTGAAGCCGTCCGGCGTGGGCGGGCACGTGGCCGATACGATGCCCGCGTAGCTGATCACCGACGGCGAGGAGGCCCGGGCCATGACCGGAGAGCCGCAGAGCGACTGCCTGTTCTGCAAGATCGCGGACGGGGAGGTTCCGGCGACGATCGTGCGTGAGACGGAGACGACCCTCGCCTTCCGGGACATCAACCCGCAGGCGCCCACGCACGTGCTCGTCATCCCGCGCGTCCACTACCCCGACGCCGCGAGCCTCGCCGCCGCCGCGCCGACCATCGCCGCCGACGTGCTGCGCGAGGCCGGCGAGATCGCCGCGCAGGAGAAGGTCGACGGCACGGGATTCCGGATCGTCTTCAACACCGGGGTCGGCGCGGGTCAGACCGTCTTCCACGCCCACGCGCACGTCCTCGGCGGCCGCGGCCTCAACTGGCCCCCCGGATAAGCCGTGTCCGTACGTGAACTCGTCGTGCTCGGGACCGCCAGTCAGGTCCCGACCCGGCACCGCAACCACAACGGCTATCTGCTGCGCTGGGACGGGCAGGGCGTCCTGTTCGATCCCGGCGAGGGCACCCAGCGTCAGATGCTGCGGGCCGGCGTCGCCGCGCACGACATCGACCGGATCTGCGTGACGCACTTCCACGGCGACCACTCGCTGGGCCTGGCGGGCGTGATCCAGCGGATCAACCTCGACCAGGTCCCGCACCCGGTCACCGCGCACTACCCGGCGAGCGGGCAGCGCTTCTTCGAGCGGCTGCGGTACGCGACGGCCTACCGCGAGACGGTGAAGCTGACGGAGGCCCCGGTGGCCGCCGACGGGCCCCTCGCCGTCACCGACGCGTACACCCTGGACGCGTACCGGCTCTCGCACCCCGTCGAGTCGTACGGCTACCGGCTCGTCGAGCCCGACGGGCGCCGCATCCTGCCCGAGCGGCTCGCCGCGCACGGCATCAAGGGCCCGGACGTCGGCCGCATCCAGTGTGAGGGCGTCCTGAACGGCGTGACGCTGGAGTCGGTGAGCGAGGTGCGCCGCGGGCAGCGGTTCGCGTTCGTCATGGACACCCGGCTCTGCGACGGCGTGCACGCGCTCGCGGAGGGGGCCGACATGCTCGTCATCGAGTCGACGTTCCTCGACGAGGACGTCCGGCTCGCCACCGACCACGGCCATCTGACGGCGGGCCAGGCCGCTGCCGTCGCGCGGGACGCGGGGGTGCGGCACCTGGTCCTGACGCACTTCTCGCAGCGGTACGACGATCCCGCCGCGTTCGAACGGCAGGCGCGGGCGGCCGGGTTCGACGGCGAGCTGAGCATTGCCCAGGACCTGATGCGGGTCCCCCTCCCCAAGAGATAGACGAACCACCATGCCCCTCCCCAAGGCCGAACTCCACCTCCACGTCGAAGGCACCCTCGAACCCGAGCTCGCGTTCGCGCTGGCCGCGCGCAACGGCGTCACGCTCCCGTACGCGGACACCGACGAGCTGCGCGAGGCGTACCGCTTCAGCGATCTGCAGTCCTTCCTGGACCTGTACTACGAGCTGATGGCCGTCCTGCGCACGGAGCGGGACTTCACCGAGATGGCCGACGCGTATCTGGCGCGGGCGGCGGCGCAGGGCGTGCGGCACGCCGAGATCTTCTTCGACCCGCAGGCGCACATCGCGCGGGGTGTGCCGATGGGGACGGTCGTGGAGGGCCTGGCCGCCGCGCTGGACCGGGCCGAGGAGCGGCACGGCGTCTCGACGCGGCTGATCATGTGCTTCCTGCGGGACGAGTCCGCCGGGTCGGCGATGGCGACGCTTGAGGCCGCGAAGCCGTATCTGCACCGGATCACGGGCGTCGGCCTGGACTCGGCGGAGGTCGGCCACCCGCCGTCGAAGTTCCGCGAGGTGTACGCGGCGGCCGAGGCGCTCGGCCTGCGCAAGGTCGCCCACGCGGGCGAGGAGGGCCCGCCGGAGTACATCCGCGAGGCGCTGGACGTCCTGGGCGTGGAGCGCGTCGACCACGGGCTGCGCTGCATGGAGGACCCGGAGCTGGTGTCCCGCCTGGTGCGCGACCGGATCCCGCTCACCCTCTGCCCGCTGTCGAACGTACGGCTGCGGGCGATCGACGTCCTGGAGGACCACCCGCTGGCGGCGATGCTGGAGGCGGGGCTCGTGGCGACGGTGAACTCGGACGATCCGGCGTACTTCGGGGGGTACGTGGGGGATGTGTTCGGGGCGGTGCGGGGGGCGTTGGGGCTGGACCGCGAGCAACTGCGGACGTTGGCGCGGAACTCGTTCGAGGCGGCGTTCCTGGACGACGAGGAGGAGCGCCGGGCGCGGTACCTCGCCGAGGTGGAGGCCTACGAGTTCGAGGGGGCGTAAGGCGGGTGGGGTGGGCCGGGGGCGGAGGCGCCGGCTGAAGAGCTCCGGTGGTCAGCCCCGGTCGCTCGGGCGGGCCAGGTGGAAGGAGCGCTGGGCCGCTTGGGGGCCCGTGGGGACCGGGATCTCCGTGACCTCCTGTTCCGGGGCGCCCATCTGCGGCACCAGGCCCGTCGTCGAACCCGTCGTGCCCGCAAGGACCGCCGCCGGGGCGCCGCCGCGGCGGCGGATCGAGCCGGGGACAAGGGGGCGGCCGGAGGTGTGGAGGGCGACCGCCGTCATGGGGGCCGCCGCCAGCAGGAGCAGGGCGCACAGGACCAGGCCCATGCCCGGGTACCCGGCCTGCTCGGACAGGACGCTGCCGGTGACCGGGCCGACGGCCACGCCCAGCGACGACGCCGAGCCCACCAGCACCGCCCACCGCCCGCGCGGGTCCAGGGAGGCGGCGAGGCCGAACAGGTACGACAGGACGACCGGGTAGAAGAGGTTCCACAGGATCTCGCCGGTCGCGAACGACAGCAGGCTCTCCGCGCCCGAGCTGACGAGGACGCACACGGCGATGATCGCCGTGCCCGCCCCGATCGGCGCCGCCCGGCCCAGGCGTGAGCCGAGCGCCCCGGCCGCCGTGACGCCCGCGAGCCCGGCGCCCAGGGCCACCGCGAACACGGCACCGACGGTGACCTCGCTCAGGCCGGCCTGGGTGAGCCCGATCCGGCCGCTCACGCCCCAGAGGGCGTTCTGGGCCATGGACCAGCACAGGATCGCGGCGGCGAGCACCAGGCCCGAGCGCCGGTGGGGGAGCGGGGAGCCCCCGAGAGCCCCCTCGGCCCTCGGCGACGCCCCCTCGAACCCGCGGCCGAGACCGCCCGTCAGCGGCCAGACCAGCGCCGCCGCCAGCGCGATCGACGCGAACGGCAGCTCGTGGCCCCCGCCGAGGTGGGGAAGGGTGAGATAGAGAGCGCCCGCCGTCGCCGAGACCGTGAGCAGGCCGAGCGTGGAGGCCCGGTGAGGGTCCCGCTGGGCCGCGATGCCCGCGGCGGCCACCGCGAGGGCCGTACCGGAGCCGAAGCCGCCGACGACCGCGCCGCCGACCACCAGAGGAACGGTCGCGGTCAGCGCCGCGGAGCCGTAGCCCAGGCACATCGCGGCGAGGCCGCACCGGGCCAGTCGGCGCGGGCCGATCCGGTCCACGCGCGCGGCCAGGGTGAAGCCGGCCGAGGCGGAGGCGAGCAGCAGGACCGAGCCGACCAGGCCCGCCTGGGCCGGGGTGAGGCCGAGTCCGGCGGAGAGTCTGCCGACGACGGTGGGGAGCAGGTACGGAGCGAGGTAACCGGCCGTGAACAGGGCCACGAGGGGCCCCAGGGCGCGCGGGCGCGACGACATGGGCGTTCCAGAGAACGGGGGGAAGGTGGGGTGGAGCGCCCGGTGTTGCACGGGATCGCGGGACATGTGTATCAAGCGGGCGAGGGCCCCGAGAAGCCCGAAGAGGAAGGAAAGCCCCCATTCAATTTGTGATCTGGGTCACTATGGGGTTTGGGGGTGTGCTCGCCGGGTACGCGTGCGCGGTTTTCTGTCGGCGTCACCCCTGTCGCTCCGCCCCCATCAGGCACACTGGCCTGGTCAGCACCACGGACGGGAGCAAGCCGTGACCACAGCACGAGGAGACCAGCAACACGACGCGGGAGTCGACCCGTTGGTGCGCCTGCGCGAGCCCACCGACCCCGCCTGCGACGTCTTCCTCACCGGCACGGTCTTCCTCGACATCATCTTCACCGGCCTCGACAGCGCCCCCGTGCGCGGCACCGAGTCCTGGGCCCGGGGCATGGGGTCCAGCCCCGGCGGCGTCGCCAACATGGCCACCGCGCTCGCCCGCCTCGGCCTGCACACCTCGCTCGCCGCCGCCTTCGGGGACGACCACTACGGCGAGTACTGCTGGGACGCCCTGGAGCAGGGCGAGGGCATCGACCTCTCGCTCTCCCGGACCGTGCCCGGCTGGCACTCCCCGGTCACCGTCTCCATGGCGTACGAGGGCGAGCGCACGATGGTCTCCCACGGCCACGAGGCCCCGCCCCTGGACGGCGCTCTGCCCGCCTACCCGCCGCACGCCCGCGCCGCCGTCGCCTCGCTCGTGCCGGGCCGGGCCGAGGGGTGGGTCGCCCAGGCCGCGCGGGGCGGCGCGAAGGTCTTCGCCGACGTCGGCTGGGACGACACCGGCCGCTGGGACCTGGCGGGACTGGCCGACCTGGAGCACTGCGAGGCCTTCCTGCCCAACGCCCAGGAGGCCATGCGCTACACCCGCACCGACTGCCCCAGGGCCGCCGCGCGGGCGCTCGCCGACAAGGTCCGCTACGCGGTGGTCACCCTGGGTGCCGAGGGCGCGTACGCGGTCGACGGCGCCACCGGCGAGACCGCCGAGGTGCCCGCCATCGAGGTCTCCGCACTCGACCCGACGGGCGCCGGGGACGTCTTCGTGGCCGGGTTCGTCACCGGGACGCTCGCCGGCTGGCCCCTGGCCGACCGGCTGGCCTTCGCCGGGCTGATCGCCGCGCTCTCCGTCCAGGAGTTCGGCGGCTCGCTCTCCGCCCCCGGCTGGGGCGAGGTCGCCGCCTGGTGGGAGCACGTCCAGGAGCACGTCTGCCAGGACCCCGAGGCCCTCCGCGCCCGCTACGCCTTCCTGGAACGCCTCCTCCCGGCCGCCACGCGCCCCTGGCCGCTGCGCCGGGCCGTCCCGACCATCGGGTTCCGCGCCGCCCCCTCGTAGCCGCCACTCGCGCCCGGCCCCGCCGCTCAGGCCGGTCCTCGTGGCCGCCGCTCGGACCGCCCCCTCGGAAAAGCCTTCGGCCTTGTCAGTGACAAGTCGTAGGCTTGGTATCCAGAGGTTGTCGAGCGGCGAGAACCCTGCAACAGGAGGTATGTGCAGGCCACAGTGCCGGCCCATGACTCAGACACCCACAGCCCCCAACGGCGCGCCGGGCGAGACCCGCGCCCTGTTCACCGTCCCCGCCAAGCATCCGATGGTGACCGTCCTCGGTTCCGGTGACGCGCTCCTGCGTGTGATCGAGAAGGCGTTCCCGAAGGCCGACATCCATGTCCGGGGCAACCAGGTCAGCGCTGCTGGAGAGGCGGGCGAAGTAGCCCTCATCCAGCGCCTGTTCGACGAGATGATGCTGGTGCTCCGCACCGGACAGCCGATGACGGAGGACGCAGTGGAACGCTCGATCGCCATGCTCAGGGCGAGCGAGAACGGCAGTGCGGAGGCAGGCCAGGAGACCCCGGCCGAGGTGCTCACGCAGAACATCCTCTCCAGCCGCGGCCGCACCATCCGCCCCAAGACCCTCAACCAGAAGCGGTACGTCGACGCGATCGACAAACACACGATCGTCTTCGGCATCGGCCCCGCGGGCACCGGCAAGACGTATCTGGCCATGGCCAAGGCGGTCCAGGCCCTGCAGTCCAAGCAGGTCACCCGGATCATCCTGACCCGGCCGGCCGTCGAGGCGGGCGAGCGGCTCGGCTTCCTGCCCGGCACGCTCTACGAGAAGATCGACCCCTACCTGCGGCCGCTCTACGACGCGCTGCACGACATGCTCGACCCCGACTCGATCCCGAAGCTGATGGCCTCGGGCACGATCGAGGTCGCGCCGCTGGCGTACATGCGCGGACGGACGCTCAACGACGCGTTCATCATCCTGGACGAGGCGCAGAACACGAACCCCGAGCAGATGAAGATGTTCCTCACCCGCCTCGGCTTCGATTCCAAGATCGTCATCACCGGTGACATCACCCAGGTCGACCTGCCCGGCGGCACGAAGAGCGGTCTCCGCCAGGTCCGGGACATCCTGGACGGGGTCCCGGACGTCCACTTCTCGATGCTCACCTCCCAGGATGTCGTCCGGCACAAGCTCGTCGGCCGTATCGTCGACGCGTACGAGCAGTACGACAGCCGAAACGGGAAGTAGCCACCAGCACCATGTCGATCGACGTCAACAACGAGTCCGGAACCGAGGTCGACGAGCAGGCGATCCTCGACATCGCCCGCTACGCCCTCGCGCGGATGCGCATCCACCCGCTCTCCGAGCTCTCGGTGATCGTCGTGGACGCGGACGCGATGGAGCAGCTCCATATGCAGTGGATGGACCTGCCGGGCCCGACGGACGTCATGTCCTTCCCGATGGACGAGCTGCGCCCGCCGTCGAAGGACGACGACAACGCGGAGCCCCCGCAGGGGCTCCTCGGCGACATCGTGCTCTGCCCCGAGGTCGCCACCCAGCAGGGCAAGGACGCGCCGACGCAGCACTCCATGGACGAGGAGCTCCAGCTCCTCACCGTCCACGGAGTGCTGCACCTGCTCGGCTACGACCACGAGGAGCCGGACGAGAAGGCCGAGATGTTCGGCCTCCAGGCGGCGATCGTCGACGGCTGGCGCGCGGAGAAGGGCCTGACCGGCCCGTCCCCGGCGCCCACCGTCTCCTGACCCGGGGACCGGGCCCCCGATGAACGCATCGCTCATCCTCGGAGCGGTCGCGCTGGTGATCGTCGCCTGGCTCGCCGCCTGCGCCGAGGCCGGCATCGCCCGCGTCTCCAGCTTCCGCGCCGCCGAGGCCGTCCGGTCCGGACGGCGCGGCGCCGAGAAGCTGACGCAGGTCGCCTCCGACCCCACCCGCTACCTCAACGTGGCGCTGCTCGTCCGCGTCGCCTGCGAGATGGCGGCAGGCGTCCTCGTCACGTACGCGTGCCTGGAGGAGTTCCCCGAGACCTGGGAGGCGCTGCTCGTCGCCATCGCCGTGATGGTGCTCGTCAGCTACGTCGCCGTCGGCGTCTCGCCGCGCACCATCGGCCGGCAGCACCCGCTGAACACGGCGACCGCCGCCGCCTACGTGCTGCTGCCACTGGCCCGCATCATGGGCCCGATCCCGCAGCTGCTCATCCTGATCGGCAACGCGCTCACCCCCGGCAAGGGCTTCCGCAAGGGCCCCTTCGCCTCCGAGGCCGAGCTGCGGGCGATGGTCGACCTGGCCGAGCAGGAGTCGCTGATCGAGGACGACGAGCGCCGGATGGTGCACTCCGTCTTCGAGCTCGGCGACACGCTCGTACGGGAGGTCATGGTGCCGCGCACCGATCTCGTCGCCATCGAGCGGTACAAGACCGTCCGGCAGGCCCTCACCCTCGCGCTGCGCTCCGGCTTCTCCCGGATCCCGGTGACGGGCGAGAACGAGGACGACGTCGTCGGCATCGTGTATCTGAAAGACCTGGTCCGCAAGACGCACATCAACCGCGACGCCGAGTCGGACCTGGTGTCGACGGCGATGCGTCCGGCCGCCTTCGTGCCGGACACCAAGAACGCGGGCGACCTGCTGCGCGAGATGCAGCAGGAACGCAACCACGTCGCCGTCGTCATCGACGAGTACGGCGGCACCGCCGGGATCGTCACCATCGAGGACATCCTGGAGGAGATCGTCGGCGAGATCACCGACGAGTACGACCGCGAGCTGCCGCCGGTCCAGGAGCTCGGCGACGACCGCCACCGCGTCACCGCCCGCCTCGACATCGGCGACCTCGGCGAGCTCTACGGCTTCGGCCCGGACGAGTACGACGACGAGGACGTCGAGACCGTCGGCGGACTCCTCGCCAAGGCGCTCGGACGGGTGCCGATCGCCGGTGCCACGGCGGTCGTGGAACTGCCCGACGGGCGTCCGCTGCGGCTGACCGCCGAGTCCCCGGCGGGCCGCCGGAACAAGATCGTGACGGTGCTCGTGGAGCCCGTACGGGCCCATCCCGAAGGGACGCCGGATGACGCCTGAGCAGCTGCGCGCCTTCTGCCTGGAGTTCAACGACGCGACGGAGGAGTTCCCCTTCGGGCCCGACACCTCCGTCTTCAAGGTGGCCGGGAAGATGTTCGCGCTGTCCTGGCTCGACGGCCGGCCGCTGCGGGTCAACCTCAAGTGCGAGCCGGAGGAGGCGGTCCGGCTCCGCGAGGAGTACCCGGCGATCGCGCCGGGCTACCACATGAACAAGCGGCACTGGAACACGGTGACGGTCGGCGAGCTCCCGGACCGCATGGTCAGGGAGCTCGTCGAGGACTCGTACGACCTGGTGGTCGCCGGCCTGCCGAAGGCGGTACGGCTCCGCCTCGACCGGCCTTAGCACCGCGGCCTGCCTCAGCACCGCGACCGGCCGCCTCGATCTTTTACGCGCGCCGCCGCAGGCCGAGGGCGATCATGAGGGCCGCCGCCACCACGATCGCCGCGTCGACGGCGAGGACCGTGCGCACCCCGTCGTACAGGCTCGGGCCGGTCGTCGCGAGGACGCCGAGCAGCGGGATGCCGACGGTGATGCCGACCTGCTGGGTCGTCGTCACCAGACCGGTCGCCAGGCCCTGCTCCTCGTCCGGCACGCCGGAAGTGACGGTCACGCCGTACGAGATGATCGCCGCCAGGTGGCACATGCTCGCCAGCGAGACGCCGACCGTCGCGTACACCGCGCCCGACTCCGTGCCGAGGCCGAGCAGCGCCGCCACGAACACGCCCTGACCGAGCAGGGCGACCGCCAGCGTGCGGCGGGCGCCGAACCGGCCGATGACCTTCGCGGCCATCGACCCGGCGAACACCGACAGGACGCCCTGCACACCGAAGACCAGGCCGGTGCCGAAGGCCGAGAGGCCCAGCGTCTCCTGGAGGTACAGGGTCAGTACGAAGACGACCGTGGACATCATCGAGAAGGTGACGAGCCCGCCCAGGTTGCCGAAGGCCACCGTGCGACGGCGCAGCATCGGCAGCGAGACGAGCGGGGACTCGTGCCGGGACTCGACCACCGCGAACGCCACGAGCAGCAGGACGCCGCCCACCAGGCTGACCAGGACGTCCGCGCCGCCGAAGCCGTGCTCGGCCGCCGTCGACAGGGCGTAGATCACGGCGAGCAGTCCGCCGGTCACCGTCACCGCGCCGGGCACGTCGAGGCGCGGCCGGTCGGCGGTCCGCGACTCGCGCAGCACACCGGGCGCGAGGGGCAGCACGATCAGGCTGAACAGGGCCAGCAGCGCCATCGTGGAGCGCCAGCCGAGGGTGTCGGTCATGACGCCGCCGAGCACCATGCCGATGGTGAAGCCGAGGGACATCAGCGTCCCCGAGATGCCGAGCGCACGGGCCCGCTGCGGGCCCTCGGGGAAGGTCGTCGTCAGCAGGGACATGCCGGTCGGCACGATGGCCGCCGCGCCCAGGCCCTGGAGCGCCCGTCCGGTCAGGAACGAGGCCGGGTCCCAGGAGAAGGTCGCGAGGAGCGAGGCCGCGCCGAAGAGCGTGAGGCCCGCGAGAAACAGCTTCTTGCGCCCGTACAGATCGCCGATCCGGCCGAAGAGCAGCAGGAACCCGCCGGACGGCAGGGCGAACGCGGTCACCGCCCACTGGAGCGCGGACGGGCTCATGCCGAGGTCGGCGCCGAGGACGGGCAGCGCGACGTTCAGTACGGAGAAGTCGAGCGCCACCATGAACTGGGCGGCGCACAGCACGAAGAGGATCAGCCGCGAGCGGCCGGTCAGAGCCGGTGGGGCCGGGGTCGTGTTCGGGGAGGTGAGGGTGGTTGCCATGGCCACCACCCTCGGCGGGCGGGAACATCCGTGGGGAGCGGGAACTTATCCTGTTGGTCGCACCACCAGGCATCCAGGGGGAGGAAGCACGCCGTGGCCACAGCGGTCGAGAACGATGCTGCCAAGGCACACCGACTGGGCGAACTGCGCGAGTTCCTGATGAGCCGTCGGGCCCGGGTCACCCCGGCCGAGGCGGGACTCCCGGAGGGCGGGGCCCGCCGCCGCACGCCCGGCCTGCGGCGCGAGGAGGTCGCCGTCCTCGCGGGCGTCGGCGTCTCCTGGTACCAATGGCTGGAGCAGGGCCGCGACATCACGGTCTCCCCGCAGGTCCTCGACGCGGTCGCGCGCGTGCTGCGGCTCAGCCCGGCCGAGCGGCGCCATCTGTACGTCCTCGCCGCGCTCAACCCGCCCGCGCCCGAGGTCGACCCTGCGGCGCGTGACATGTGCGCGGGGCTGCGGCGGCTGATCGACGCGTGGATGCCGTTCCCGGCGCACATCATGGACGTGTACTGGAACACGATCATGTACAACGAGTCGGCGTCGCTCGTCCTCGGCATGCGGCCCGAGGCCTCGCAGAACTGCCTCGTCTCGTTCTTCACCGACCCGATCTACCGCTCCCGGGCGACCGACTGGAACCGGCTCGCCCCACAGGTCGTCGCCCAGTTCCGGGCCGCCTGCTCGGACTGCCCGGACGACGACGGCTTCCGCGCGGTGGTGGAGGAGGCGAAGGCGGCGAGCGCGGAGTTCGCGGCGCTGTGGGAGCGGCGGGACATCTCCCCGGGCGGACAGATCCGCAAGGAGATCGCCCACCCGGTCGTCGGAGCCCTGCACGTGGAGTCCACCCAGCTGAGGGTGCCCGCCCGCCCCGACCTGACGATCGTCATGCACACCCCGCTGCCGCAGGCCGACACGGCGGCCAAGCTGGAGTGGCTGGTCTCCCCGGAGGGGCGGCGCGGGGCGATGTATCCGGTGGCGGGCTGAGCAGGGCTCCTGCCGTACGGCGCTGTCAGGGGGCCCGTATATCCTCCTCGCGATCCGGTCGCCCCCCACCGTTACCGGGTTGCCCCATCACCCTCGCACCCGCAAAGGGCTCATTCACCATGCACACTCGCATTCGCCACGGGCTGGCCGCCGCTTTCGCCGTCTCCGCCCTCTCGCTCACCGCAGCGTGCGGTGGCGGCGCCGCCAAGGACGACACCAAGACGGACAAGGCGGCCGACAAGCCGGCCGCCGGCCAGTCGACGTCGGCCGCCCCGGCGCCTGCCACCCCGGCGCCGGCCACGCCGCTGACGGCCGCCCAGATGAAGGCCGGCGTCCTGGAGCTGAAGGACCTGCCATCGGGTTGGAAGGCCGTCAAGGCCGAGGAGGGCCCGACCATCACCAAGGTCGACAAGCCCGAGTGCATGCCGATCGCGGGCCTGCTCGCGGAGAAGCTCTCGGGCGCGACGCTCGGTGGCTCGGGCGACTTCGAGAACGGCGGAACCACGACGCTCAACCAGGAGGTCCTGACCTTCCCGGGCAACGGGGCCACCGAGTTCGTCAAGAACGTGGGCACCGCCCTGGGGACCTGCAAGGGATTCAGTGCCAGGGCGGAGGGCATGAAGGTGACGGCCACCGTCGAGAAGCTCACCGCTCCGCAGGGCGCCGAGGAGGCGCACGCCCTGCGGCTGAAGCTGAGCATCGCCGAGGTGGGTTACAACACCGAGGTGAACCTGCTGGTCGCCCGCCAGGGGACGGGGATGACCCGCCTCGCGCACGACCCGACCACCGCAGCCGGCAACAAGGACTTCGACGGTTTCGCCAAGCTCGCCAGCGACAAGTTCGTCAAGGGCGCCCAGAGCTGACCCCGTGCCCCGACCTATCCTCGGGGCATGACACTTCAGCCCGACCACGGCGACCTCGGCGCCGAGGACCTCAAGATCATCACGCTGGCGCGCAGCGCCCGCGCCCGTAACGGTGTGCCCGAGGGCGCGGCGGTACGGGACGAGACCGGCCGTACGTACGTGGCCGGGACCGTGGCTCTGGAGTCGCTCAAGCTGAGCGCGCTCCAGACCGCCGTGGCGATGGCCGTGGCCAGTGGGGCCCGGTCCCTGGAGGCCGCGGCCGTCGTCTCGAACGCCGAAGCCGCCTCGGACGAGGACCGCGCGGCCGTACGCGACCTCGGCGGGCCCGACACGCCGGTGCTGCTCGCCGGCCCGGACGGGCAGCTGCGCGCGGCGGTCACGGCGGGCTGAGGCCCGAGGTCGGACGCGCAAAGGGGGCCCGGCATCGCGCCGGGCCCCCTTTGTGACCAGGGAAAACGCCGATCTTGACAGCATCTGATGGGTCATCAGACGGTGCATTTCGATTCCATTGACTTCTCCTGGCCCGCAGCCGTCAATGGCGCCCTCTCATCCCTCAGGAGGGGGCACACATGGCACTTTCGCCCACCCGGACCCGGACCCGAAGACGGCGCTGGACCGCCGCCCTCGGTGCCACCGCCCTCGTGCTCGCCGCGGGCGGCGCGCTGGCGTCCCCGGCCGGCGCGTCGGGGACCGCGTCGCAGGAGGTGGAGTTCCCCACCCGCTGCGTCCCGCCGCCGATCGCCGGCATCCCGCCCATCGAGGGCGTCACGAAGGCCCAGATCACCGTCGACAAGCCCACGCCCAAGGTCGGCGACACCGTCACGGTGACGTACACGATCACCAAGCCGGCCGCCTCGAACCCCGTCGACCTGGCGCTGCCCGCCGACATCATGACCCCCACCGGCAAGGTCGCCCTCGGTGGCGCCCAGTCCGGGGCGGTCACCGTCACCGGCCCCAAGAAGAACCCGCCCGTCCCGGGCAAGGGCACCTTCCCGCCGTTCTCGATGACCGGCACGTTCACGGTCACCGCGCCCGGCTCGATCACCCTCTCGCCCGGTGACTACAACATCCACACCAGCTACATCATGGAGCTGGACACCCCCTGCACGGTCCTCAACCCGCCCGCCCCCGTCTCCGAGACGGTCGTCGCGAGCGCGCAGCCGGGCGCCAACGAGCGGAACATCTCGCTCGGCGCGGCCTCCGGCGCACCCGGCGTCCGGGTCACCGTGACCGGCGCCAAGTTCACCCCGCTCGCCGAGGTCACCGTCGTCGGCCGGGCCGGCGCGGCGGAGACCGCCGACAGGATGACCGTCACGACCGACAGCGAGGGCGGATTCGTCGCCCGCCTGAAGGTCGAGGACAGGGCGACCACCGGGATCGTGGCCTACGAGGGGGCGGCCTGGGACTCCGAGAAGGGCGCGGGACCGGCCGCGTACACCGTCGTCGACGACACCCCGCCGCCGCCGAACAGCCAGAAGCTCAACGCGGTGGTCACGGCGGGCGAACTGTCGATGACCCAGGCCGGTGACGCGGTCCAGCTGTCGTCCGTCGACTTCGGTCAGGGCGGCGCGGCGACCGGCGCCCTGAAGACGGTGACGGTCAAGGACTTCCGCGGCGGCCCCGCCGGCTGGTCCCTGACCGGCAAGGTCACCGACTTCACCGGCCCCGGCGGCTCCATCGGCGCCGGCGCGCTCAGCTGGACCCCGGCCTGCGCCACCAAGGCCGGCAGCCCGAGCACCTGCGTACCCGGCTCGGCGGGCGCGGTCGGCAGCGGCGGGGCGACCCTCGCCTCGACGCCGAACGGCACGCTCACCGGCGGTGAGTTCACCGTCGACGCCCAGGTCTCCCTCGACGTCCCGGCGTTCACCGCGCCCGGCTCGTACGCGGGCGTCCTGACGCTCACCCTGAGCTAGCGACACCAGGCGGGCCGGGCGCGCACCCGGTCGGCCCGCTCCGAACCCCGGGAGGCTTCGCACCGTGCGCAGCAAGCTGTACGTCTTCCTCCTCGCGGCGGCGCTCACGCTGACCGGCGCGCCGGCCGCCCAGGCCGCCGAGAACGGCGAGTGGGCGGTCTACCCGGCCGCCTCCCAGCTCGGCAGCCGGCCGTACTTCTACCTCTCCGCCAACCCCGGCACGACCGTGCGGGACAAGGTCACCGTCGCCAACAAGACCGGGTCCCCGCTGACCTTCCGGCTCTACGGAGCCGACGCGTACAACACCGAACGCGACGGCGGCTTCGCCGTCCGCACGAGCCAGGAGAAGCAGACCGGCGCCGGAGCCTGGATCAAGCCCGACCGCACCCGCGTGACCGTCCCGCCCCGCTCCTCCGTCACGGTGCCGTACACCCTCGCCGTCCCCGAGGACGCCGAACCCGGCGACCACCCCGGCGCCGTCGTCGCCCTCGACGAGCGCGTGGAGTCCGCCGGGCAGGGCTCGGTCGCGGTCGGCGTCCAGCGGGCCGTCGGCGCCAGGGTCTACCTCCGGGTCAACGGCCCCACCGTCCCCGCCCTCGCGGTCGAGGACGTCACGCTCGACCAGGACCGGCCGCTCGTCCCCGGCGCGGGCACCGCCACCGCCGTCGTCTCGTACACCCTCCACAACCGGGGGAACGTGACCCTCAACCCCAAGGTCGCCCTGCGTGCCGAGGGCCTCTTCGGCCGCACCCTGCTCGCCCGCGACCTGGCGAAGATCCCCTCCGAGCTGCTGCCCCGCCAGAAGATCCGGCTGACCGAGCGGTGGACGGGATCGCCGCAGCTCGACTGGGGCGAGGTGACGCTCACAGCGACCGCGAAGGACGTACGGGAGTCAGGGCGGGCCTCCTTCCTCGCGCTGCCGTGGGTGGCCGCGGCCACCGTGCTCGCCGGGTGCGTCGCGGCGCTGATCGGGCTGCGGGTCAGGCGCCGCAGGGGCCCCGCCGGGCACTGAGTACGTGACGGGGGCGCGCATCGGGGAGAATGGCCCCCATGAGCGCTCGTAACCAAGATTCCGAAGCCGTCCACCGGGCCGGCTTCGCCTGCTTCGTCGGCCGCCCCAACGCGGGCAAGTCCACCCTCACGAACGCTCTGGTCGGCCAGAAGGTGGCGATCACCTCCAACCGGCCACAGACCACCCGGCACACGGTGCGCGGCATCGTGCACCGCCCGGACGCGCAGCTGATCCTGGTGGACACGCCCGGCCTCCACAAGCCGCGCACGCTCCTCGGCGAGCGGCTGAACGACGTCGTGCGCACGACGTGGGCGGAGGTCGACGTGATCGGCTTCTGTCTGCCCGCCGACCAGAAGCTCGGCCCCGGCGACCGCTTCATCGCCAAGGAGCTGGCCGGGATCAAGAAGACCCCGAAGGTCGCGATCGTCACCAAGACCGACCTGGTCGACTCCAAGACGCTCGCCGAGCAGCTCATCGCCGTCGACCAGCTCGGCAAGGAGCTGGGCTTCGAGTGGCGGGAGATCGTGCCCGTCTCGGCCGTCGGCGACCAGCAGGTCCAGCTCGTCGCCGACCTGCTGATCCCACTGCTTCCGGAGTCCCCGCCGCTCTACCCCGAGGGCGACCTCACGGACGAGCCGGAGATGGTGATGGTCGCGGAGCTGATCCGCGAGGCGGCGCTGGAAGGCGTACGGGACGAGCTGCCGCACTCGATCGCGGTGGTGGTCGAGGAGATGATCCCGCGTGAGGACCGTCCGGCGGACAAGCCGCTGCTCGACATCCACGCGAACGTCTACATCGAGCGCCCCAGCCAGAAGGGGATCATCATCGGCCCCAAGGGCAGCCGCCTGAAGGAGGTCGGCATGAAGTCCCGCAAGCACATCGAGGCGCTCCTGGGCACCCCCGTCTTCCTCGACCTCCACGTGAAGGTCGCCAAGGACTGGCAGCGCGACCCCAAGCAGCTGCGCAAGCTCGGGTTCTAGCCGGCAGGGCGGGGGCTAGGCCCCTTCCTTCAGGACCTTTTCGATCAGGGCGCGCTGCGACGCCGACAGACGGGGACCGCAGCAGCGGACCGTCTCGCCGTCGACCGTGATCTCGTACGAGAAGCCGTCCGGCACGCCCCGTACGTCACCGTCGCCCTCCTGGACGACGGTGACGGCCAGGGCCTGCCACTCCCCGGCGTCCGGCCGGCCGGAGGTGTCCACCTCGGCCGACCGCTCGATGCCCGCGAAGCCGCCGGTGCGCCGCACTCGAATACGCATGCCCCTGGTCTATCAGTCCGTCGGCACGCCGACAGCTTCCCAGGCCTTCAGGACGGCCTGGATCTCCGCCCCCTCGCCGTAGCGCGCCTTCGCCGCCGCCACCGTGGCCGCCGCGAACTCGGAGAACCGGGTCTCGGGGGTGAGCGCCCCACCCGTCATCACGTCGTACCAGATCTGCCCGGCCCGCTCCCAGGCCTTGCCTCCCAGCTCCGTCGCCGCCACGTAGAAGGCGTGGTTCGGGATGCCCGAGTTGATGTGGACCCCGCCGTTGTCCCGGCTCGTGCGGACGTAGTCGTCCATGTGGCCCGGCTGCGGGTCCTTGCCGAGGACGTCGTCGTCGTACGCCGTGCCCGGCGCCTTCATCGAGCGCAGCGCCGTCCCCTGCACGTTCGGGTGGAAGAGGCCCTCGCCGATCAGCCAGTCGGCCTGGTCGGCGCTCTGACCGAGCGCGTACTGCTTCACCAGCGAGCCGAAGACGTCCGAGACGGACTCGTTGAGCGCGCCGGACTGGCTGAAGTACTCCAGGTTCGCCGTGTACTGCGTGAAGCCGTGCGCCAGCTCGTGGCCGATCACGTCCACGGGAAGGGTGAAGTCGAGGAAGATCTCGTCGTCCCCGTCGCCGAACACCATCTGCTCGCCGTTCCAGAAGGCGTTGCCGTAGTTCCGGTCGTAGTGGACGGTCGCGAGCAGCGGCAGCCCCGCGCCGTCGATCGAGTCCCGGCCGAAGGCCTTCAGGAAGAGGTCGAAGGTGGCACCGAGCCCCGCGTACGCGCGGTTGACCGTCGCGTCCCCGGTGGCCTCCTGGCCCTCCTCCCGCACCACGACGCCCGGCAGCTCGGTCGAGCCCTGGGCGTCGTGGATCGTGCGCCGGGGGCGGGCGGGCTCGGCCGGCGTCGCGGTGGGAGCGGTGGCCGGACGGGCCAGGAGGCGGCCGGCCCGGTTCGCCGCGTCGGCGACCAGGGTGCGCCGGGCGACGGCCGCGACGGCCGGGTCGGCGGAGGCCGCGAGGTGTTCCAGCAGGTGCGGCGGCACGATCGTGCAGAACACCGGGTGGGTGGATGCGTACGCGTGGGAGGTCATGCCAGCAATGTGGCACTGGGTCACACGACTGTCACTACATGCGACCATGATCCGCGAAATGGAGTGATTCGTCACGCTTTCGTTTTATCGTCCCGGCCGTCCCGCATACTGGAACAAGATGTCCGCGCTCCGCGGACCTGAGCTAGGCTGCGGCCATCATGCGTTTCGGGCTGCTTCTCCTTAGCTGCCGCGGCGAGGGCCTGTAGTCGTAGGCCGACCCCCTCCCCGCGGGACCTGGTGTTGCGTCGAAGTCGGCCTCCCCCGAGCTCTTCATGAGCAGGGGCGACCCCCACTCCCGCAGAACCCGAGGAGCCGTACGCGATGTCCCAGCCCGTTGGCCGCCCGACGCCCATCACCAACGCCACCCAGATGCAGAAGCCGTCCGGGATGCCGATCCACAAGTACGGCCGGTACGAGGCCGTGCACATCCCCGATCGCACCTGGCCCGAGCAGCGCATCACCAAGGCCCCCCGCTGGCTCTCGACCGACCTGCGCGACGGCAACCAGGCCCTGATCGACCCGATGAGCCCCGCCCGCAAGCGCGAGATGTTCGACCTGCTGGTGCGCATGGGCTACAAGGAGATCGAGGTCGGCTTCCCGTCCTCCGGCGACACCGACTTCAACTTCGTGCGCTCCATCATCGAAGAGGGCGCGATCCCGGACGACGTCACCATCTCCGTCCTGACCCAGGCCCGCGAGGACCTGATCGAGCGGACCGTGGAGTCCCTGGTCGGCGCCAAGCGCGCCACCGTCCACCTGTACAACGCCACCGCGCCCACCTTCCGCCGGGTCGTCTTCCGCGGCTCGAAGGAGGACATCAAGCAGATCGCCGTCGACGGCACGCGGCTGGTCATGGAGTACGCGGACAAGCTGCTGGGCGACGAGACGATCTTCGGCTACCAGTACAGCCCCGAGATCTTCACCGACACCGAGCTGGACTTCGCCCTGGAGGTCTGCGAGGCGGTCTGTGACGTATGGCAGCCCGAGGAGGGCCGCGAGATCATCCTCAACCTGCCCGCCACCGTGGAGCGTTCGACGCCGTCCACGCACGCGGACCGGTTCGAGTGGATGTCCCGGAACCTGACCCGCCGCCCGTACATCTGCCTCTCCGTCCACCCGCACAACGACCGCGGCACGGCCGTGGCCGCTGCCGAGCTGGCCATCATGGCCGGTGCCGACCGCATCGAGGGCTGTCTGTTCGGTCAGGGCGAGCGCACCGGCAACGTCGACCTGGTGACGCTGGGCATGAACCTGTTCTCGCAGGGCGTCGACCCGCAGATCGACTTCTCGCAGATCGACGAGATCCGTCGCACCAGCGAGTACTGCAACCAGATGGAGGTCCACCCGCGCCACCCCTACGCGGGCGACCTGGTCTACACCGCCTTCTCCGGCTCCCACCAGGACGCCATCAAGAAGGGCTTCGACGCCATGGAGGCCGACGCGGCCGCCGCGGGCAAGACCGTGGACGAGATCGAGTGGGCGGTGCCGTACCTGCCCATCGACCCGAAGGACGTCGGCCGCTCCTACGAGGCCGTCATCCGGGTCAACTCGCAGTCCGGCAAGGGCGGCATCGCGTACGTCCTGAAGAACGACCACAAGCTGGACCTGCCCCGTCGGATGCAGATCGAGTTCTCGAAGATCATCCAGCAGAAGACGGACAGCGAGGGCGGCGAGGTCACCCCGGCCGCGATCTGGTCGGTCTTCCAGGACGAGTACCTGCCGAACCCGGACAACGCCTGGGGCCGTATCCAGCTGCGCTCCGGCCAGACCACCTCGGACACCGACGGCACCGACACCCTGACCGTCGAGGCGGTCGTGGACGGCGTCGAGACCGTCCTGAGCGGCTCCGGCAACGGTCCGATCTCCGCCTTCTTCGCCGCGCTGCAGGCGATCGGCGTGGACGCCCGGCTGCTGGACTACCAGGAGCACACGATGAGCGAGGGTGCCTCCGCGCAGGCCGCCTCGTACATCGAGTGCGCCATCGACGGGAAGGTCCTGTGGGGCATCGGCATCGACGCCAACACCACCCGCGCCTCGCTGAAGGCCGTCATCTCGGCGGTCAACCGCGCCTCGCGCTGACCGCGGCGACCGTGTGGCGGGCCGGCGGCCGCGGTCCCCGTCACCCTTTCAGGTCTAGTTGAGGAAGCCGCACCGGAAGGCGGGCCCGTCCACCAGGACAGGCCCGTTTTCCGGTGTCGCGTCTCGGCCAAGTCGATGGCGATCTGCTGACGGGGTGCTGACGCCACATCAAGGATGTGGCTAACATCACTCCCCACGTCGGCAAAGTCGCCGGTTCGTCAAGGGAGGTGCGGCGTGCTGTCTGCAGGGGAGTCACGCGGACGAAAAGTAACGCTCTGCGGCATTCGTACCTCCTGGAACACCGTCGGAGACGGCGAGTTCTTCTGCGAGGAGTGCGGCGGGGACCGCAACTACCGCCGCCGGACCGGACGTCGGCGGTTCGCCGTCCTCGGCGTGCCGCTGCTGCCCCGGGGCCACGCGGGCCCGGTCGTCGAATGCGCCGCCTGCCACACGCACTTCGGCACCGACGCGCTCGACCACCCCACGACGAGCCGCTTCGGCGCGATGCTGCGGGACGCCGTGCACACCGTCGCCCTCGCCGTCCTCGCGGCCGGCGGCACCTCGTCCCGTACGGCCGTGGACACCGCCGTCGCGGCGGTCCGCGCCGCCGGGTACGACGAGTGCACCGGCGTCCAGCTCACCGACCTGGTCGAGGCGCTCGCCGCCGACACCGGCCGGTTCCTGCCGGACGCGGACTGCGGGGGCGCGGCCCTCGCCATCGAGCTGCACGAGGCCCTTGAGCCGCTCGCCCCGCACCTGGCCGCCTCCGGGCGGGAGTCGATCCTGCTCCAGGGCGCCCGGATCGCACTCGCGGACGGGGCGTACAGCCCGGCCGAACGGGAGGTCCTGAACACCGTCGGCAACGCGCTCGCCCTCTGCGCCGACGACACGGCCCGCCTGCTCACCGAGGCACGGACCCTGCTCTGAGCTACGGCGCGATGTTGTGGTTGAGGCGGAAGAGGTTGTCGGGGTCGTAGCGGCGCTTGACCGCCCGCAGCCGGTCGTAGTTCTGCCGGTAGTTGGCCCGTACGCGGTCCTGGTCGTCGGTGTCCATGAAGTTGACGTAGCCGGCCTCCTGGGTGTGCGGCCGTAGCGCCTCGTCGTACGCCCGCGTCCAGGCGATGTTCGCCTCGTTGTCGGCGGGGTCGGTGTGCGTCGTGCCGAAGGCGGCCGAGAAGGAGGCGTCGCGGTAGGCGAACGCGGTGTCCTCGGGGCCGACCCGGTGGCAGGCACCGTCGATCGGGAAGAGGGCCGTGTCGCTCTCCATCGAGGGCATCGTCTCCCCGTAGCGGATGTGCACGTCGATGGCGCCGTCGCTGAGGTCGCGGCTGAAGTTCCCCTTCCAGTAGTGGTACAGCCCCGGCGGCAGGTCCTCGTCGAAGAGCGTGTTGACCACCGGGTACGGCATCCGCTCCACGAACCGGCCGACGACCGGGCCCAGGTCGTCGAGCACGCCCAGGACCTTCTCGTCCTCGGTGGCGGGACCGCTGAAGCACGTCAGCAGGGCGCACACCGGGCGGCCGTGCCAGCGCTCCGGCAGGAACGGCAGGTCGGGGCCGAGCACCATCACGAAGATCGCGTTGAGCTCCTCGGGAGCGGTGGTGATCATGTCGCGCCAGCGCCGGGCCACGTCGCCGTCGAGCGGATAGAAGGCGACGCCGCCCAGGATGTCCGACACGGGGTGCAGGCGGTAGACGAGTGAGGTGGCGACGCCGAAGTTGCCTCCTCCGCCGCGCAGCGCCCAGAAGAGGTCGGGGTGGCGTTCGGCGTCGCAGGTGAGGAGGGTGCCCTCGGCGGTCACGACGTCGGCCTCCACGAGGTTGTCGCAGCTCAGCCCGTAGCGGCGGGCCAGGTTGCCCATCCCGCCGCCGAGGGTGAGCCCGGCGATGCCGGTGCTGGAGACGACCCCGCCGGTGGTCGCCAGACCGAAGGCGTGCGTGGCGTGGTTGAAGTCGCCCCAGGTGCAGCCGCCTTCGGCCCGGGCCGTACGGGCCACGGGGTCGACGCGGACCGACCGCATCCGGGAGAGGTCGACGACGAGCCCGCCGTCGACGGTGCCGTACCCGGCGACGGCGTGGCCGCCGCCCCGGACCGCGAGCGTCAGCGCGTGGTCCCGGGCGAAGCAGACGCCGGCGATCACATCGCCCACGTCCACGGCCCGGACGACCACGGCGGGGCGGCGGTCGTGCATGGCGTTGTAGACCCGGCGGGCGTCGTCGTAGGCGGGGTCGCCGGGGACGATGACGTCACCTCGGACGGAGCCGCGCAGGATGTCGAGGGAGCCGGGGAGGGTCTGTGTGGTGTCCATGAGCCCGTTCTAGGCCTCGGGGAACGGCTCCGGCATCGCTCGAACCACCCACTTCCGGGCGTGGGCCGGGCATGGGTGAAACGGCCTATGTACGGGAGGGGGCCAGGCCGTGCGCGTAGGCGTAGGCCGTGGCGGCGGTGCGCGAGGTCACGTCCAGCTTGGCGAAGATGTTGTTCAGGTGGCGGGCGACCGTGTGCTCGCTGATCACCAGGGCCTGGGCGATGTCCCGGTTCGTGCCGCCCTCGGCGACCAGCCGCAGCACCTCCGCCTCCCGGGCGGTCAGACCACCGGGCAGCGCGTGGCGCCGCCGCTTCGCCAGCAGGGCCGCCGCGCGGCGGGCGTCGGGCAGCGCGCCGAGCCGCTCGAAGGCCGCCCGCGCCGCCGTCAGCTCCAGCCGGGCGGCCTCCTCGTCACCGGCGGCCCGGTCGGCGGCCGCGAGCAACATCCGTACCTGCGCGGCCTCGTACGGCACACGCAAGTCCAGCCAGCCCGCCAGCGCGCGGCTCAGCGGCAGCAGGGCCGGCTCGTGCCGCGCGAGCGCGAGGGCGCCGCGCGCGGTGTCGGCCATGGCGGCCAGGAGCGGGGCGCCCCCGCCATCGGCGAGCCCCTCCAGCTCCACGACCGCCGCCTCGGCCCCGTCCACGTCCCCGACGGCCAGGGCCACCTCCGTCTGCGCGGCGAGCAGTCGGGCCCGGCCCAGGAGGCCGTGGCGCGCGTCGCAGGCCAGGGCGAGGCGCAGACCGGTCACGGCCGCGTCGGCCTTGCCCTGCGCCAGCCGGAGCAGCGCGAGACCGGGCTGCGGGACCAGGCCCAGCTCATGGGCGTGCGCGTACGAGAGGGCGGCGGCGTCGAGGCGCCCCTGGCGACGGCGGATCTCCCCGGCCTCGTAGTACGCCTCGGCGGCGACGTCCAGGCTGTCCACCATCACCTCGGTGCACACCCGCCCGGCCTCGTCCTCGGCGAGCGTCCAGGCGCCGAGCAGATCGAGCACCTCGACGTGGTGGATCCGGCACAGCCCGCGGAAGGGGTTGTCGGTGAGGGCCGCGGCGGCGGTCGCCGCCGGTGGCCCGGGGTCCGCGACGGAGCCCCGGGACGGTGTCCCGGCGGCGTCGCCGTCGGAACCCGGGTGCCGCGTCCCGGCGTCCGCGGCGGTGGCCGGGCCGGTCGCCGGCGTTTCCGGTGGGCGGATGTGCTGGGACCACGGCGCCTCGCACCAGGCCATCGCCGCGTCCGTCCACTCCACGGCGCGGGCGAAGTCCGCCGCCTCCATGCACTGGGTGAGCGCCAGGCAGAAGACGAAGCCGGTGAACGTACCGCTCAACTCGCCTGCCAGGACCGCGACCATGGCGTCGTCCAGCAGGGCCATGCCCTCCGCCCTGCGGCCTTCCGCGAGGAGCACCGCCGCCCGGGCCTGGAGGCTCAGGGCCACGAGATCCGGGTCGCCCGACGCGGCGGCGATGCGGTACATGCGCTCCGTGGCGGCCAGCGCGGCGGCCGGGTCCCGGTGCTCCTGGGCCTCCTCCGCGTCCGTCCAGGCGAGGAAGCACTGCTCGGGGCAGTCAGGCACGTGCTCCAGGTGGTGCCGTGACCGGTGCAGCCAGCCCGCCGCGGCCGCCGGGCGGCCCAGGGAGCGGTACTCGAAGTGCAGCCACCACGCCACGTACCCCGCGCCCCGGTGGTCGCCCGCCGCCACGTACGCCGCGTGGGCCCGCAGCCGGGCGGCGACCGACTCGTCCACGTGGCCCGTCCACCACGCGGCGTCCGCGAGCAGGTCCAGGTCGCCCGGGGTCAGCGCGTCGAGGGGGTGAAGGTCGGCCTCGGACAGCAGGGCGTACGCCTCGGCCCACGATTCCCTGGCCGCCGCGGCCCGTGCCCGGCCGACGGCGGTGGCCTGTTCGACGGGGACGGCAGTCACGGCCGCTCACTTCCCTTCCCGGCCCTCCACGCCCCTCCGGTCCTTCCAGGGTAGGGCGGGTCGGGGCGACCCGCCCTGGCGCCGGGAACCGCCGTGAACGGCCGGCGACCGCCGTGAACGGCCAGGGACTGCCGGGGACCTCCGGCGACCGCCGTGAACGGCCGGAAACTGCCGGGACCTCCGGCGACCGCCGTCAGCCCAGTTCGACGCCGCTCGCGCGGAGCATGTCCTCGCGCTCGACGATCTTCACGCGCTCGCGGCCCTGGGGCTCGCCCAGCGCCTTCTCGGCGGCGTCGAGGGCGTACCAGCCCTCCCACGTCGTGTACGTGATGCCCTTGCCCTCCAGGAAGGCGACGACCGCGTCCGTCTCCGGGGTCTCGGGCGTGAGCAGCCGGCCGTTGGCGAAGTCGTCCAGCAGGTTCGCGACCGTCTCGTTGGCGTCGCCCTTGGTGTGGCCGATGAGGCCGACCGGGCCGCGCCGGATCCAGCCGGTGACGTACGTCGACGCCAGGTGCCGGCCGCCCTCCTCGATGACCCGGCCGCCCTCGTCGGGGACGGTGCCGCTGGCGATGTCCCAGGGCAGCTTGGGCAGTTCGTCGGAGAGGTAGCCGACGGCGCGGTACACGGCCTGCACGTCCCAGTCCGTGGTGGTGCCGGTGCCCTTGACGTTGCCGGTGCCGTCCAGCTCCGTGCGCTCGGTGCGCAGGCCGACGACCTGGCCGTCCTCGCCGAGGATCTCGACGGGCGACTCGAAGAAGTGCAGGAAGAGCTTGTGCGGGCGGTCGCCGACGTCGCGGATCGCCCAGTTCTCCAGGGTCTTGGCGACCATGTCGGTCTGCTTGTTCTTACGGCGCTCGGCGATCGAGCCGTCGTCGTAGTCGATGTCCTCGGGGTTGACGATGACCTCGATGTTCGGCGAGTGGTCCAGCTCGCGCAGCTCCATCGGGCTGAACTTCGCCTGCGCGGGGCCACGGCGGCCGAAGACGTGGATCTCGACGGCCTTGTTGGCCTTCAGCCCGTCGTAGACGTTCGGCGGGATCTCCGTCGGCAGCAGCTCGTCCGCCGTCTTGGCGAGGATGCGCGCGATGTCGAGGGCCACGTTGCCGACGCCGAGGACGGCGACCTTCTCGGCCGAGAGCTCCCAGGTGCGGGGGACGTCCGGGTGGCCGTCGTACCAGGAGGCGAAGTCGGCGGCGCCGAAGGAGCCGTCGAGCTCCACGCCGGGGATCTTCAGCTCGCGGTCGGCCATGGCGCCGGTCGAGAAGACCACGGCGTCGTAGAACGAACGCAGGTCGTCCAGGTGCACGTCGGTGCCGTAGTCGACGTTGCCGAAGAGGCGGACCTGCGGCTTGTCGAGCACCTGGTGCAGGGCCGTGATGATGCCCTTGATGCGGGGGTGGTCGGGCGCGACGCCGTACCGGATCAGACCGAAGGGGGCCGGCATCCGCTCGAAGATGTCGATCGACACGCCCGGCTCGGCGGCGGCCTCGGACTTCAGCAGCGCGTCAGCGGCGTAGATCCCGGCGGGGCCGGCGCCGACGATCGCGACCCGGAGGGGGCGGGGCATGTCAGGTTCCCTTCGCAAAACGACGTGACGACGAGGGGTGTCGTCACTTAGGTCACCCTAAATAACGCCTGAAGCGTGGTGGTACCCGCCCCCGGTCTATGACCTCATAAGGCTGGCTTATGGGTGGTCAAAGGCTGTCTAACCGGGTGGTGGTCCGCGGGGAGCCGCCCTTCCGGGGTGCTCAACTGCCGACCGGTCCGCAGTTGAGCATTCCGAGGCGCGCCCGTTCCCGCCTGTTCAGCAGTGCGGCACCTTTTCGTTGACCCCCCGCGAGTGTCGCCCGCACTATTCCATTCGTCGCCGCGAAGACATCGAATTCCGGTGAGGAGTCGAGGCTTGTGCACCCTTCTCCTGAACGGACTTGACAATTCTGTCGAATTTCGCAAGGCGCGGACTTCACCCTCATTTCTGAAAGGCCATTCCTGTGACGATCATGGACGCTCCCGTGGACAGCATCACCGCGACCCGCTCCGCCGCCCAGCAGCTTCTCGAGGCGGGCAACATCCCGGGCTCCTACGTGGACCGCGAGAGGATCGCGGAGATCGACGCGACCCTCGCGCGCAACAAGGGCCAGGTGGCCGAGGCGCTCGCGGCCGCGAAGAAGCAGTACTCCATGGAGCACTACGCCCGCACGACCGCCCTCCTTCCGGCCGACCTCGTCACCGCGCTGCGTGCCGAGGCCCGCAAACTGGCCGACACCAACACCCGTCGTATCGACATCAAGGTGCCGGTCACCGGAAACACCCCGCGCCGCCTCGGCAGCCTGCCCAATTCGCTCTTCCAGGAGCACAGCGAGCTCTTCGCCGCCCTCTACAATTCCTCGGAATTCCGCTCGCTTCTCTCCTCCGTCGTCCAGACCCCGATCCTGGACGCCACCTTCGAGGACGAGAAGATCACCGGCACGCACCAGAACCGCGTCGGCGACACCCACGGCTGGCACTGGGGCGACCACGAGTTCGCCTTCATCTTCATCGCCGAGGCCCCCTCCATCGAGCACGGCGGCATGCTCCAGTCCTGCCCGCACACCGCCTGGGACAAGGCCGACCCGGCCGTCCACGAGCGGCTCGCCGAGGGCACGATCCGCACGTACCACCACGGCGCCGGCGAGTCCTACATCTTCAAGACGGACACCAGCCTGCACCGCACGGTCCCGATCGAGACCGAGGGCGTCGAGCGCATCATCATCAACCTCACCTTCGCCAGCTTCCGCGACTGGCTGGAGGAGAAGTCCTACGAGACCACCAACGCCGTCTACACGGACTGAGCGCGCACCGCGCCTCCTCCCGGCGGGCCGTCCGGACGCATCCGGGTGGCCCGCCGGTCTCCCCCCAGCCCTTCATGAAGGAGAGATGGCAATGGCCGACGCCCTGCCGCTCGACGCGATCGTCCTGGCCGACATCGCGATCGTCCTGGTGGCCGGCGCCGCGATGGTGCGGCTGAGCCGGCGCCTGCACCAACCGCCCGTCGTCGCGGAGATCGCCGGGGGCATCATGCTCGGGCCGAGCCTGCTCGGGCTGCTCCCCGGCGATCTTCCCCGGCTTCTCTTCCCGCCGGAGGCGCGCCCGCTTCTGTCCGTCGTCGCCCAGGTCGGCCTGGTGCTGTTCATGTTCCTCGCCGGCTGGGAGCTGGACCTGAGCCGGCTGCGCGGCCGGGGCGCGGCCCTGACCTCGATGGCGGGGGCGGCCATGGTGGTCCCGTTCGCCCTGGGGGCCTGCGCGGCCGCCGTCCTGTACGGCTCCGCCGCCCCCGCGGGAGTGAGCGCCGGCACCTTCACGCTCTACCTCGCCACGGCCTTCTCCATCACCGCCTTCCCGGTCCTCGCGCGCGTCATCCGTGACCGTGGTCTGTCCCGGACCAGGGTGGGCGCCCTGGCCATGGCCTGCGCCGCCATCGGCGACGTGGTGGCCTGGTGCGTCCTGGTGCTCGTCGTGGCCCTCGCGGGCGCCGGCGGCACGGGGGAGTTCGGCACCGTGGTCGCGCTCACCGTGGCGTACGGCCTTGCCATGGCCTTCCTCGTCCGTCCGCTGCTCGGCCGGGTCCTGGCGGGCTCCTACGGCCGGGCGGACGGCGCCGTCCTGCTCGCCGTGATCAGCTCCGGGGCGCTGCTGTCCTCGGTGGTCACGACCTGGATCGGCATCCACGCCATCTTCGGGGCGTTCGCCTTCGGCCTCGCCATGCCCCGGCGGTCGGCCCCGCGCCTGCACGAACAGGTCGCCGTCCCGCTGGAGAAGGTGACCGGGCTGCTCCTGCCCGTCTTCTTCGTCGTCACCGGTCTCTCCGTCGACGTCACCGGACTCGGCTGGTCCGGACTGCTCGTCCTGCTGGCCGTCCTGGCGGCCGCGGTCGTCGGGAAGTTCGCCGGCGCCTCGATCCCCGCCCGGCTGTGGGGGATGAGCTGGCGGGAGGCCGGTGCCTTCGGTGCCCTGATGAACACCCGCGGCCTCACCGAGATCGTGATCCTCGGGATCGGCCTCGAACTGGGGCTCATCGGGCCCGACCTGTTCACCGTCATGGTGCTGATGGCGCTCGTCACCACCGCCATGGCCGGTCCGCTGCTGCGCGTACTGCGCGCCGACGGGCCCGCGCGGGCCACCACCTCCGTACCCCTGAAGGAAGAGCCGAGGGCCGTCGAACCGGCCCTCGGCAGGTGATCACCATGCCCACTCCACGATTCCTCGGCTACCACCGGCGTCAGGACGGCGCCGTCCACATCACGTACGGCTGCCGCACCCTCGACGTCGTCCGCGACGAAGGGCAGGTCTCCGCACTCCTCGCCGCCCTCGCCGCGGGAAACCCGCAGAAGGTACTGGCCCACTGGGCGGCGGCCGGCCTGCGGCACCGGGGCGGAGCCGCCTCGTGAAGCCGAGAGCCACGACGGCCAACAGCCAGGGCTACCGGATCGAGGGCAACGCCCCCCAGCTGGCAGGCCACTTCGCGAACGCCCGGATCGAGGGGCTCGTCGGCTGGACCTGCCTGGGCGACGACGTCCACGTCCGGCTCGCCCGGATCTCCCTCCGCGTCAACCTGCACGACCTGCGGCACTCCGGCCGCCTCCACTTCCGGGCCGTGCACGACGGACCCGGCAAGGACCGCACCTGGACGCGGCGCGTCCCGGGCGAGGCGACCCCGAAGGACGTCGTCGCGCTGATCGTCTCCGACATCGACGCCATCCGCGGGGAGTTCCGCCGACTGGAGTGACGGCCCCCGCCGCGTCCCGACCCTTCCTCTCCCACAGACAGGACTCCTCCACCCATGACCACCCTTCTTTTCGGCCGAGAAAGCGCCTGCACCGAGGACCCGGCCGGCCAGGACCGCCGTACCGTCCTCGTCCCGGCCCACGTCCGCGGCTACCTGGACGCCGGCTTCGAGGTCGTCGTCCAGAGCGGCCTCGGCGAAGGCATCGGCTACCTCGACAACCAGTACGAGATGGAGGGCGCCCGGGTCGAGCAGGGCCCCGCCTGCTACGCCGACAAGGACCTGATCGTCAAGCTGAAGGGCGCCACCGCCGAGGAGATCGGCCACATGTCCCCCGGCACGATCATGCTCACGATGGCGCACCTGTACTGCTTCCCCGAGCGCACCGCGCAGCTGGCCGAGCGCCAGGTCACGGTCATCGCCATGGAAGGCGTACGCAAGACGCAGGAGCCCTCCGAACGCTTCCTCGCCGGCATCCGGGCGGGCGCCCGCGTCAAGCAGGGCGCTCTGGGCCCCCACCCGCGCGTCCACGTCCTCGACGCCGCCGACCAGGACTACGTCAACGGCCTGCTGCGCGTCCTGATGCGCCGCGGACACGGGCCCCTGCACGTCGGCGCCCTCCGGGAGGGCCTGGAGGACGCCTCGCGGACCGGCGACCTGGACGCCACCTCCCACCTGTGCGTCACCCGCTCCGGTTCCTACGTGCGGACGGCCGACGGAGAGCTGTGCCACCTCGACACGCCCTCCGACACGGTCGCCGACGACGCCCTGGTCACCGAGGAGCTGACCCGGTCCACCCGGGCCGTCGGCCAGACCCGGGAGGTCGGCATCGGCGCCACCCGCTACGGCGTCGGCCTGTTCCGCGCCCAGCACGGCCGCAACCCCAGGGCCGTCGTCCTCGGCTACGGCAACGTCTCCATGGGCGCCTTCGAGCAACTGCGCACGGCGGGCGTCGAGTTCACCGTCCTCGGCCGTGAGCAGACCGCCCCCGAGGCCCTCGGCGCGTGGCTGGACTCCGCGGACCTGGTCATCAACGGCGCCGAGACCCCCGGCGAGACCGCGTTCATCCTGACCGACCGGCACGTCGAGAACCACGTCCGGCGCGGCTCGGTGGTCGTCGACCTCATCGGCGGCTCCCCCTTCCGGCGCTCGCCCGTCGAGGCGTTCGAGTGGACCACCTTCCTCCCCGAGATCCACTTCGAGCGCGACGGCCGCTTCTTCGCCGGCCTGTGGGCCTGGGACATGTACTACTCGATGCACGACACGACGGTGAACTACAGCCGCATGATCAAGGACCTGTTCACCGGGTCCGACCGCTACGTGAAGCAGCCCGAGGCGTTCGTCGCCGACCACGCCTACGCCCAGCAGCTGGGGGCGTGATGGCCACCGGTATCGCTTTCGTCCGGCACCCGCTGACCCAGTTCTCGTACGAGACGCTCCCCGCCGGGCTCGACATGCGGCTGCTCTGCCACGAGTCCAAGAGCCAGCTGCGGCGGACCACCGGCGGCGTCGCCCCCGACCGCGTGCGCGCGTACGCCCACTACGAGACCAACGAACTCGTCGAGTTCGACGCGGCACGGATCATCGAGTCGACCGACTGCCGTGGGATCGTCGCGCTCTCCGAGGTCGACATGGAGCGCGCCGCGCGGCTGCGCACCCGGTACGGGATACCGGGGATCACGTACCCGACCGCGCGCCTCTTCCGCGACAAGGTGCTCATGAAGGAGGCGGTGGGCCGGGCGGGATTCCGGGTGCCCCGGTTCCTGCCCGTCGACAGCGCCCTCGACCTGATGGAGGCGGCCTCCACGTTCGGCTACCCGTTCGTGGTCAAGCCGCGCATGGGCGGCGGCTCGATCGGCGCCATGGTCGTACGGGACGAGGAGGCCCTGCGCGCGCTGCTCGCGAAGGGGCTGCGGACCACGTTCTACACCCCGGCCCATCTGGAGGCGGAGGAGTTCGTGGCCGGCGACCTCTACCACGTCGACGGCCTGGTCCTGGACGGTGTGATCCGGCTGCGGACGGTCAGCAAGTACCGCTCGGACATCCTCGAGTTCTCGACGGCCGTCTCCACCCGCATGGTCGACCCGGCATCCCCGCTCGCCGAGCGGCTCGACGGATTCACCTGCGGAGTCCTGGCCGAACTGGGGCTCCTCGAACCCGGCATCCACAGCTACTTCCACTGCGAGGCCTTCGACACGCCCGAGGGCCCGGTGCTGTGCGAGGTGGCGGCCAGGCCCGGCGGCCTGGGCATCGTGGACCAGGTCGACGCCCACTTCGGCGTCAGGACCTTCGAGCTGCTGCTGGCGGCCACGTTCGGCGGTGACGTCCCCGACCCCACCCCGGCGGTCGACCCCGCCCGCCCGCTGGTCGGCTGGGTGGGCGTGCCGAAGGCCTGCGACCCCCTCACCGTCCGGGCGGGCATCCCCGACGCCAACCTCGTCGGCGAGCGCATGCACCGCACGGCGGCGGCCGGGCGGCAGATGTCCTCCGTGGACCTCGACGGCTTCGTCCTGGTACGCGGCGCTTCGGAGCAGGAGCTCGACTCCCTGCTCGGTGCCGCCGTCACCCGCGCCGCCGAGGCGGTGGCGGCATGACGACGACCACGAACGGCGTGTCCGCGACGGGCGCGTTCGCGGAGAGCACGGCCACGAACGACGCGACCACGAACGGCGCGTCCGACTCCCGCGAGACCGTTCTCGTCCTCACGGGCTACGACCTGAAGAGCGTTCCGGTGGTCTCCTGGCTCTCCGACCGCTTCCGGGTGCTGCTGATCGCCTCCCGCAACGCCACCAACCTCCTCCACCACGCGGCCTTCGCGGCGGCCGTGGCCGAGGCCGAGGAGTGGCGCTGGATCGACGACGTCTTCGACGACTACGCCACCGTCGAGCAGGCGTTGGCCTGGCACGAGCGGTACGGCGTCCAACACGTCGTCTGCCTCGACGAGTTCGGGCTGATCTGCGCCGCGCGGATCCGGGAGCTCCTCGGCGTCCGGTCCGGCCAGAGCGTCGAGTCGGCCCTCGCGTACCGCGTCAAGAGCCGGATGTACGAGCGGGTCGCGGACAGCGTCCACGTGCCCGCCCACGCGGTGGCGTCCACCTCCTTCGAGGTGGCGGCCGCGGTCCGCGAGCTCGGACTGCCCGTGGTCGTCAAGCCCGTGGACGGCGCCGCGTCCGTCGACACCCTCGTCCTGCGCGACCAGGAGGACGTCGACCGCTGGCTGCGCTCCCACCCACTGACCTGGGCGCGCCCGGTGCTGGTGCAGAAGTACGTCGACGGCGCGATGTACCACGTCGACGGGCTCACCGTCGGGGGCGCGATCCACGGCGTCACCGTCTCCGCCTACGGCTCCAACGCCCTGGCCCACCAGAGCTCGCGCTCGATGACCTCGACGATGGTCGAGCCGGGCAGCGAGCGGTACGAGCTGCTCGTCGACCAGGCGCGCAGGGCCGTCGCCGCTCTGCCGGACACCGGAGGCAGCTCCTTCCACGCCGAGTTCTTCGTGACCGATGCCGGTGACGTGTACTTCTGCGAGGTGGGCAGCCGCACCGGCGGCGGAGGGGTCCGCAAGTGCTCCGAGCGCGCGATCGGCGTCCACCTGACGAAGGCGCACGCGCTTCTGCAGTGCGGCCTTGCGGACGAGGTGCTGGCGGACGTCCGTGAGCCCGAGCCGTCGGCGCGGTTCGGCTGGTACTTCGAGTACGCCCCCAAGGGTCGCCTCCTCACGGTGCCCGAGCGGTGCGCCCTGCCCGGTGTCGTCGGCTACGACGTGCTCGGCGGCATCGGCAGGTCCCGGGAGGGCGCCAGCTCCAGCGTCGACGCCGTCCAGCTGTTCGTCGTCGAGGCCCAGGACGACGCGGGGTTCGCGGAGACCTACCGGGCCATCGGCGAGTGGTGCCTCACCCACCGCGCGGTCGCCGAGGCGCCCTCCGCCCACTGACGCCCTCACGGGCGCGCCCCCACAGGCCCCGGCTCCCGCCACCGGGGGGCGGCGGGAGCCGGCCCACAGCCGCGCACCGGACCCTCCGACCCACGTCACCCCCACCTCAGCCCCCCGACCCACCCCAACCCCCCGAACGAGGCAGCGACATGACCCAGGTCCTAGAGAAGCCCGAGACCACGGAAGCGGGCCCGCCGAGGCCCGCCGGCCTGGCCGCGTACTACACCGCCGCCCTGGCCATCCGTACCTCCGACGCCGGCACGGCCGCCGCCGTCGTCCTGCTGGCCCTGAGCGCGTCCGGCACGGGCGGCGGGGGAGTGGCCGCCTCCGCCGGTCTGCTGGCCGCCTGCCTGACCGTCCCGCACATGCTCGGCCCGCTCTCGGCCCGGTTCCTGTCGCTGATGCCCTCCGCCCGCAGCGGCCTGTGCGTGTCCTTCGCCCTCTTCGCCGTGGCCTTCGGCGCCGCGGGCGTGCTCATCGACCGGGGCAGCACACTGCTCGCGGCCGGCGCGCTGGCCGTCACCGGATTCCTCGGACCCATCGTCACCGGCGGCCTCAGCAGTCACCTCAGCGCCCTCGTGCCCGCCCGGCAACGCGCCCAACGGCGGGCCCAGTCGGCCGACTCCCTCACCTACGCGATCAGCAACAGCGTGGGGAACTCCCTGGTCGGCGCCGTGGCCGCCGTGGTCTCCCCGCTCGCCACCGTCTACGCCCTCTGTGCGCTGGCCGCCGTCGCGGCCGCGCTGACCGCCGCGCTGCCGCTCCAGGAGACGGAGCGGGCGTCGAGGGCGCGCGCGTCCATGCGGAACGTGCTCCTGGCCATGGTCAGGATCAAGCAGCTGCGGGACATCGTCGTCATCACCTACGGCAACGTGATCGGCTACGGCAGCCTCATCGTGCTCTCCACCACCTTCGCCCGCCGCGAGGACCTGCCCGCCTCGGTCGGCGCGCTGCTGCTCTCCGTCATGGGGCTCGGCTCGCTGCTCGTCGCCGCGTGGCTGATCGCCCGGCCGCTGGCCTTCGACGTCGTCAGGACGGCGAAGTGGTCCGCGGTGGTCAGCGGCGTCTTCATGGTGGTTCCCGCCTTCACCGGGGTCTGGGAAGCAGGGGTCGCCTTCCTCGTCGTCGGCGGCTGCCAGTCCCTCCTGAACACCGCCGCCCTCGCCGTCCGGCGCGAGGCCTCCCCGCCGGACCTGCGCGAGTCCGTCTTCGTCACGATGGCCGGCATCAAGGTCGGCGTCGGCACCCTGGGGCTCGCCCTGGCGGGCCTGGTCCCGGTGGCGTACACGGCGTACGGCTTCCTCGCCGCCGGTCTGCTCAGCCTGGCGGCCGGCCTGCTCCCGAGGACGGCGAAGTCCCCGGAGGCGGCGGATTCTCCGAACACGGCGGATTCTCCGAACATGGCGGATTCTCCGAATGCGGCCGCGTCTTCGAAGGCGGCGGAGTGAGGGCGCGTTCCGGCGGAGCGGGGCCGGTCCGGGTCAACGGGGCCGAGCCGCAGAACGGTCTCGTCCCCTGCGACACCGTGGAGGGCCACGGCAGTCGCATCGTGGACCAGCTCTTCACCGGGCTGTACCGCTACGACGCCGACGGTGAGCTGCGCCCCGCGATGCTGGACACCCTGCGGACCGACGACCACCGCCACTACACGATCACCCTCCGGGCCGGCTGGACCTTCACCGACGGCACGCCGGTCACCGCCCACAGCTACGTCGACGCCTGGAACCACGCGGCCCTTTCCACTCACCGGCAGGCGCAGCGCGGCTTCTTCGCCGCCGTCGAGGGGTACGCCGACGTGGCCGCGGACCCGCCCCGGGCCCGCACCCTCACGGGGCTGGCCGTACGGGACGACCTGACGTTCACCGTCACCCTCGGCCGGCCGGACCACGACTTCCCGCGCAGCCTCGGCTGCCTGCCCGCGCGCCCGCTGCCACGGGTGTTCTTCGAGCGGGGCGCCGAGGCGTTCGGGGAGAACCCGGTGGGCAACGGGCCGTACATGATGGCGGGGGAGGGCGCCTGGCGGCATCACGACGGCGTCGACCTGGTCCCGAACCCCGCGTACCGGGGCCCGGACGCGCCCCGCAACGAGGGGATCTCCTTCGTCTTCTACGACCGTCTCACCGACGCCTACGCCGACCTGCTGGCCGGCCGCCTCGACGTCCTGGACAGCGTCCCGGACAGTGTGCTGCCGACGTACCACCAGGACCTCGGGCCGCGGGCGGTGTCCCGGCCGATTGCGCTCAACAACCACCTCGCCGTCCCCCTGGACCTGCCCCACTTCGGCGGAGCGGAAGGGGCGCTGCGGCGCGCCGCGATCTCGCGGGCCGTCGACCGTGCGCGGATCACCGAAGGGGTGCTGCACTCCACCCGGTCGCCCGCGGCGGACTTCACCGCCCGGGCCCTGCCCGGCTCCGGCCGGCCCCTGCCCGGCGCGGAGGTGCTGACCCACGACCCGGACGCGGCCAGGGCGCTGTGGGCCGAGGCCGACGCCCTGTCCGCGTGGGAGGGCGTGTTCCGCATCGCGTACAACGAGAGCGGCGGCTACGACCTCTGGATCGACGCGGTCGCCGAGCAGCTGCGCGACGTGCTCGGCATCGAGGTCGCGACGGTGCGGCACCCGACGTTCAAGAGCATCCGCGACCGCATCGCCGACGGAACGCTGCGGTCGGCGTTCCGTACCGGCTGGCGCGGCGACTACCCGTCGCCGGTCAACTTCCTCGCCCCGCTCTTCTGCGCCGGTGCGCCGGCCAACGAGGTCGGCTACCGGTCGGCGGAGTTCGAGGCGGAGATGGCGGGGGCCAAGGCGGCCGCGAGCCTTGAGGAGGCCGACGCCCACGTCCGGCGCGCGCAGAGCGTCCTGCTGCGCGACCTGCCGGTGATCCCGCTGTGGGACTACGTCCACGCGGGCGGCCGGGGCGAGGACGTGTCGGTGACCTTCACATGGAACGGTATGCCCGACTACCCGGGCATCGAGAAGCAGGCACAGAAATGAGGAGGACCATGCCGTACGCGAGCGAGGGACCCGTCGACGAGGGGTACCTGCGGCGGGAGTTCGAGGCCTTGGGGCTGCGCGAGGGCGCCGTCGTCGTGGTGCACTCCGCGCTGTCCGCCCTGGGGTCGGTGCAGGGCGGGGCGCGGGCCGTGGTGGACGCGCTGCGCGCGGCCGTGGGGGAGAGCGGCACGGTGGTCGTGCCGACGTTCACCCCGCAGGTCGGCGACCCGCATCCGGACGTGCTCCCCTTCGAGGATCCACGGGCCGACGAGGCGCGCCGGACCGTCCCGCTCTTCCACGACGCCCTGCCCACCCCGATGGGAGCGATTCCAAACGCGGTCCTCGCGACGCCCGGCCGGCTCCGCGGCCGCCATCCGCAGGCCTCCGTCGCGGCCCTGGGGGCCCGGGCCGAGGAGGTCACGGCGAACCAGCCGATCGCCTACGCCCTCGGCAAGGACTCGCCCTTCGACCGCATGTACGGCATGGAAGCCCAGATCCTGCTGCTCGGGGTCGGCCACAACCGCAACTCCTTCCTCCACTACGCCGAATCGCGCGTCCCCGGCCACCGCACGAAGCTGCGGCGCTTCCCGTACGAGATCGAGGGCGAGCGCGTCTGGGTGGAGACCCCGGACCTCGGCGACGACAACGGCCGCTTCTTCCCGCGGCTCGGCGCCGAGGCCGACGCGGCAGGGCTGATCCGCCGCCGCACGATCGGGTCGGCGCCGTGCGAGCTGATGGGAAGCGTCCCGTTCACCGACTTCACCGCCGCGCGCCTGGCCGAACTGCTCGCCGAGGCGGACGTACGGGACGCGTAGCGGCTCAGTCCGGGGTGGCCGGCAGATGGCCGCGCTGGACGGCGCGGACACCGGCCTGGAAGCGGCTGCGTGCGTTCAGGTCGGTGAGCAGACCGGTGGCGATCCGCCGCACCGTACGGGTGGAGACGCCGAGACTGTTGGCGATGGACTCGTCGGTGCGGCCGTCGGCCATCAGCCGCAACACCGCCAGCTGCTGCTTCGTCAGGGAGTCGGGCTCGGAGCGGACCACCGCGCCCAGCGGCTCGGCCGAGTCCCAGACGTGCTCGAACAGCGAGCAGAGCAGGGTGATCATCCCCGGGCTGGTGACCAGTGTGGCGCCCGCTCCCGTGTTGTCGGTGTCGGCGGCGATCAGCGCCGCGCGGCGGTCGACGACGATCACACGGTTGGGCAGCGTGGGGACCGTCCGCACCTGGGCGCCCAGGCTCTCCAGCCATTCGGCGTGCTCGTACGTGGGCTGGTCGCGGCGGATGCTGTCCAGGTAGATCGTGCGCATCGCGACCCCGCGCTCCAGGAGCCGGCGGTTGAGCGGGCGGGAGGCCCGCATGTTCTCCGGCGTCTGCGGCCCGCCCGGCGCGAAGGTCAGAAACTCCTCCTGCACCTCGTCGTTGAGGAGTTCGAGCTGGTCGCGGATGGCGTCGATGCCGTGGAGGTACCGCAGCCCGGCGTGCGAGGCGGGCGCGGCGCTCTCGGCGTACTCGGCGATGAGTTCGGCGGCGGCCGCGCGCGTGGCCTCGATGCGCTGCTGCTGCGCGGTCAGCTCCGCCTGCTGCCGGGCGAGGAGGATCTCCATGCCGAGCCGGGGATCGACGGCGCGGACCTGTGTCCGGTCCTCGCCGGACATCCGTACCAGCGCCATCTCGCTCAGCCGGACCAGCGCCCCGCGCACCTCCTGCTCGTCCATGTCCAGACGCGAGGCCAGCTCGGCGATGCCGTCCTGCGGGTGGGCCAGCTTGGCGCGGTAGACGGCCTCGGTGACGCCGTCGAGGCCCACCAGTCCCAGTCTCGTCGGCATGGACCTTCTTTCTCCCTCACTCGTCGGTCGACCGAACACGCACCGGTCGACCCGAAAACATCATAAAAGACCTTTCTGTCTGGTCTGTCCCTTTCGTTGCCCCGTCAACTTCGTCCCGTCAGCTTTCGACCTCACCGGGGTGTGCCATGTACCTCGTCCACATCCATCTGCGCCCGCCTGCCGACGGTCCCCCGCTGCCCCGTGACACGGACCGCCTGGTGGCCGGCTCCGCCGTGGCGGCGGACGGCTTCGAGCTCGCCGTCGCGCATCCGCGGGTCCGGCCCCATCCCGTGGTGGGCGTGTATCTGCGGGCCCGGAGCCTGGAGGCGGCGGAGGAGTGCGCGGGCTCGATCTGGCGCCGCGCCGTCGCGCGCCACCCGCAGCTTCGCGCGTGGATCCCGGTACGGGCGGAGGTCCCGCTGCTGATGCCGGGCGCCGACGGGTGACCGCTGGGCGGACGGGCCGTGTCCCTTTCCGGACATGGCCAGGTTGCCTGCACCGTTCCCCCTTCAGTCGCGCGCGGAGCCTCCGTAAAACTGAGCGCGTCAACAAAGTGTTGAAGAACTTGGGGGTAGAACCATGAAGTACCGCACCAAACTGGTCAAGATCGTCGTCGCCTGCGTCGCAGCCGTCACGCTCGCCACGTCCGCGCAGCCCGCGCTCGCCGACTCGGGGTGGCAGCGCGGCGGGACGGTCACCGCGTCCACCGACGACTCGGGGTGGCAGCGCACCGGGCAGGAGCCGCAGGGCGCCGACGACTCGGGGTGGCAGCGCAGCGGGCCCGGGACCCGGGGCGGCGACGACTCCGGCTGGCAGTAGGCCGGGACCCGGGAGGCCGACGATCATGCGTCACGACACCCGGAGCGCCGACTCCGACCAGGTCCTGAGGCTCCGCGACGAACTCCTCGCCGCACCGGCGCACACCCTCGCCCTCGCGGACGTCCGCATCGGCGACTCGCCGCGCGTCGAGGGCGAGGACTCCGACCACATCCGCACCCTCGCGGAATCCGACGCGGAGTTCCCGCCGATCCTCGTCCACGGCCCGACGATGCGCGTCATAGACGGAATCCACCGTCTGCGGGCGGCGGCGGCGCGCGGACGCACCCACATCAGGGCCCGGCTCTTCGAAGGGTCGGAGGCGGACTGCCGCCTGCTCGCGGTCGCGGTCAACGTCGCCCACGGCCTCCCGCTCTCCCCGGCCGACCGCCGTGCCGCCGCGGCGCGGATCCTGGCCGCGCACCGCGACTGGTCCGACCGGGCCGTCGCCGCGGTCGCCGGGATCTCGGCGAAGACGGTCGCCGAGATCCGCCGCCAGGAGGCGTCCGGGGCCGTCGATGTCCCCGGCGTACGGATCGGCCGCGACGGCCGCGCGCGGCCGGTCGACGCCGCCCGGGGCCGCGAGCTGGCGGGGGAGCTGATCCGTCGGAACCCCGGCGCCTCGCTGCGCCAGATCGCCCGGCAGGCCGGGATCTCCCCGGCCACCGTGGCGGACGTGCGGAACCGTCTGGCGCGCGGCGAGAGTCCCGTACGGCAACAGGGGCGCGCGGACCTTCCGGAGCCGGCTCCCGTCGACGCGGCGGAGTTGACGGCCCTCGTCGCGTCCCTGCGCCGCGACCCCTCGATGCGTCTCACGGAGCGCGGCCGCAGCGTCCTGAGGATGCTCGACACATGGGCCGTGCTCACCCGGGACCGCGAGGAGATCGCGGCCGGCCTCCCGCCCCACTGCCGCGGCACATTCGCCGAACTCCTCCAGGGCTATGCCCGGACGTGCCAGCTCTTCGCGGACGACCTACGCGAGCGGGTGGCGGTTTCGTAGGACGCGGCAATCCTCCCCGCCGCACTCAACGGCGCTTTTCTGATCGCCCGTTCGAACCGGTCGGGTATCCGCCGTTCGGCTCGCGCCATTTCCCCGTCCTTTGGCCATGGATTAACTCCTCGGCCATGCACCGCAGTTGCGGGACCTGCGCATCTATCGATTCTAGGGACCCGGAACCACCCCGCGTGCGGTAAGCGGGAAATGGATTCGGAAAGGGATGCGTTGGTGAAGGAACAAGGCACGCGGTCGATCATGGTGGCCGTCGAAGAAGCGAGCGAGAAGCCGGCGGAATGGTGCGAGGCACTCGTACGCGCGGGAATCGGCCACGGCCGTCGCCGTACGCCCGCCGGGGGAAGAAGGGGGCCGGTCATGACACTGCCCATCGGGTCGTACGTCATCGAGATCCGCACCGGACGTGTGGGCACGGTCATGGGGCATGTGGGCCCGTACATCCAGCTTCGGCCGCTCGGCGGCGGACGGGAGTGGGACGTCGACCCGGACGGGGTCCGCGAGGCCACCGCGGCGGAGCGGCTCCGCGCGGCGACCGCCCACGCGAACGCGCGCAGCCGCGGCGAGGTGCCATGACCGCGCCGGCGCGGCGGTTCCAGGTGATGTCGCGGACGTAGGCAGGGCGCCCCCTTCCGTACGGGAGAATGGGCCCATGAGTCTGTTCCGCGACGACGGCATCGTGCTGCGCACCCAGAAGCTGGGTGAGGCGGACCGGATCATCACGCTGCTCACGCGCGGTCACGGGCGCGTACGCGCCGTGGCGCGTGGGGTGCGGCGGACCAAGTCGAAGTTCGGGGCCCGGCTGGAGCCGTTCTCCCACGTCGACGTGCAGTTCTTCGCGCGCGGGAGCGACCTGGTCGGGCGCGGGCTGCCGCTCTGCACGCAGAGCGAGACCATCGCCCCGTACGGCGGTGGGATCGTCACCGACTACGCCCGCTACACCGCCGGGACGGCGATGCTGGAGACGGCGGAGCGCTTCACGGACCACGAGGGCGAACCGGCCGTGCAGCAGTACCTGCTGCTCGTCGGCGGGCTGCGCACGCTCGCCCGGGGCGAGCACGCGCCGCACCTCATCCTCGACGCCTTCCTCCTGCGCTCCCTCGCCGTCAACGGCTACGCGCCCAGCTTCGAGGACTGCGCCAAGTGCGGCCTGCACGGACCGAACCGGTTCTTCTCGGTCGCGGCGGGCGGCGTCATATGCGGCGACTGCCGGGTGCCCGGCAGCGTCGTACCCTCTCCGGAGGCCATCGGCCTGCTCAGCGCGCTGCTCACCGGCGACTGGGCGACGGCGGACGCGTGTGAGCCGCGTCATGTCAGGGAGGGCAGCGGGCTGGTGTCCGCCTATCTGCACTGGCACCTGGAGCGCGGCCTGCGCTCGCTGCGGTACGTAGAGAAGAGCTAGGGAGACCCATCGCATGGCCATCGCACGACGCGGAATCCTCGGACGGAAGATCCGGGAGTACAAGACCCCGGAGCCGCACCCGTCCGGCGCGCGCCCGCCGAAGCTCCCCGCCGAGCTGGTGCCGAACCACGTCGCGTGTGTGATGGACGGCAACGGCCGCTGGGCCCAGGAGCGCGGGCTGCCGCGCACCGAGGGGCACAAGGTCGGCGAGGGCGTCGTCCTGGACGTCCTGAAGGGCTGTCTGGAGCTCGGGGTGAAGAACCTCTCGCTCTACGCCTTCTCCACGGAGAACTGGAAGCGCTCGCCCGAGGAGGTCCGCTTCCTGATGAACTTCAACCGGGACGTGATCCGGCGCCGGCGCGACGAGATGGACGAGCTGGGCATCCGCATCCGCTGGGTCGGCCGCATGCCGAAGATGTGGAAGTCGGTCGTCCAGGAGCTCCAGGTCGCGCAGGAGCAGACCGTCGACAACGACGCGATGACGCTGTACTTCTGCGTCAACTACGGCGGCCGCGCCGAGGTCGCGGACGCAGCGCAGGCGATCGCCCGCGACGTCGCGGCGGGCAAGCTCGACCCGTCGAAGGTCAATGAGAAGACCTTCCAGAAGTACCTGTACTACCCGGACATGCCGGACGTCGACCTCTTCCTCCGCCCGAGCGGCGAGCAGCGCACCTCGAACTACCTGATCTGGCAGAGCAGCTACGCCGAGATGGTCTTCCAGGACGTCCTCTGGCCGGACTTCGACCGCCGTGACCTGTGGCGCGCGTGCGTCGAGTACGCCTCGCGCGACCGCCGCTTCGGCGCGATCCCGGCGGCGGACCGTGCGGCGATGGGCACGGTCCCGCAGCAGGGTCCGGCGGTCTGACCCCTCCCGGACCGACCTCCTGCCCGGCCGCTACGATCGCGGCTTGTCGTCGAGGCACCGGGGAGGGGCCGACCATGGCCGAGGGGCAGAATCCGACAGCGCAGGGGGCCGTGGAGCTGGCCTACGTGCCGACCGATGTCGACGTGGCCGACGCGCTGCGCGCGCGGATGCGCAAGACACGGGGCGGGCGCAGCCTGCGGCTCGCGCTGCTGGCCCTGGGGGCCTTGGGCGTCTTCCTCCTGGTGCTCTCCATCATCCGGCCGGTGACGGGAAATCCCGTCGCGGATTCGGCCGGCGCGCTCTTCCTCACCTTGTTCTCCTTCGGTCTGCTCGTGCTCTACCCGGTCCTCACGGCCCGGCAGGTCCACAGGATGGTGGCCTCGCAGGGGGAGTTCCGGGCCTTCGTGGACGAGCAGGGGATGCGCTGGACCTCGCGGGACACCGACATGAAGGCCGGGTGGGAGATGTTCCCCCGGTACGTCGAGACGGCCGAGCTGTTCGTCCTGTTCTCCGGCGACAGGAACGGCGTCGGGGTCGGCACGCTGCCCAAGCGCGGTCTGGCCGGTCCCGAGGAGGTCGACCGGCTCCGCGCCATCCTGGACCGGCACATCACTCGGCTCTGAGCCGCGCGCGTACGTGCAGGGCGAGCCGCGCGCGTACGGGCAGGGCGAGCCGCGCGCGTACGGGCAGGGCGAGCCGCGTGTGTACGTGAAAGGGCCCGCACCGGATCGCTCCGGTGCGGGCCCTTTTCGTGGGTCGGCTGCCTGGCTACTTCGCCGCGCACTCCGCGCACGTGCCGAAGATCTCGACCGTGTGCGCCACGTTCACGTACCCGTGCTGGGCCGCGATCGTCTCTGCCCACTGCTCCACCGCCGGGCCCTCCACCTCGACCGCCTTGCCGCAGACACGGCAGACGAGATGGTGATGGTGGTCGCCCGTGGAACAGCGGCGGTAGACGGTCTCGCCGTCGTTGGTGCGCAGCGCGTCGACCTCGCCCGCGTCCGCCAGGGACTGGAGCGTGCGGTAGACCGTCGTGAGGCCCACCGAGTCGCCGCGGTGCTTGAGCATGTCGTGCAGCTCCTGGGCGCTGCGGAACTCGTCCACTTCGTTCAGTGCCGCCGCGACAGCGGCCCGCTGCTTGGTCGAGCGGCCGCGTACGGGGGGTCCTGCCGTCGCCACAGGGGCCTCCTTGTTCGTTCCGTTGCCCCCGCCATTCTGCCAGGCGGTTCAGACGGTGACGTCGTCCGTGGGGCGGCGCGTGAGCGGCACCTGTGCGTCGCAGGCCGCCGAGGCGGCCTCCGCCGCCCGTGCGCGGCGTCTGGCCAGGGGCGCGGAGAGCGCCGTCAGGACGATGAAGACACCGATCGCGAGCAGCACGATGAGGGAGCCGGGCGGCAGGTCCTGGTAGTAGGTGGTGACGGTGCCGGTCAGGGTGACGGCCGTGCCGATGACCACCGAGAGGACGAACGTCGCCCGGAAGGACCGGGTCAGCTGCTGGGCCGCCGCGACCGGGACCACCATCAGGGCGCTCACGAGGAGCAGGCCGACGACCCGCATCGCGACGGTGACGGTCACGGCGGCCGTCACGGCGACGAGCAGGTTCATGGCGCGGACCGGGAGGCCGGTGACGCGGGCGAACTCCTCGTCCTGGCTGACGGCGAAGAGCTGGCGGCGCAGGCCGATGGTGACGAGGACGACGAAGGCGGCGAGGACGCCGATCGCCGTCACGTCCTCGTCCGACACCGTGGAGAGCGAGCCGAAGAGGTAGGAGAGCAGGTTGGCGTTGGAGCCGCCGCCGACCTGGATCAGCATGACGCCGCCCGCCATGCCTCCGTAGAAGAGCAGCGCGAGCGCGAGGTCGCCGCGGGTGCGTCCGTAGGTTCGGATCAGCTCCATCAGCACGGCGCCGGCGATGGCGACCAGCGTGGCCATCCACACCGGGCTGCTGTTGAGCAGGAAGCCGAGGCCGACACCGGTCATGGCGACGTGGCCGATGCCGTCGCCCATCAGAGCCTGGCGGCGCTGGACGAGGAAGATGCCGACGGCGGGCGCGGTGATGCCGACGAGGACGGCCGCGAGGAGCGCCCGCTGCATGAAGGCGGGTTCGAGGAATTCCATGATCCGGTCAGCTTCCTCAGGTCAGCAGACCCGTGCGGAGCGGCTCGTCGGCCGCGTGCGGGTGGACGTGGTCGTGGCCGGGCAGGGCATGCTGGCCGACCGCCTTCGGCGGCGGGCCGTCGTGGACGACGCAGCCGTCGCGGAGGACCACGGCCCGGTCGATCAGCGGTTCCAGGGGGCCGAGTTCGTGCAGGACGAGCAGGACGCTCGTGCCGCCGGCGACCTGCTCGCGCAGGGTGCCGGCGAGGATCTCCTGGCTCGCGAGGTCGACGCCCGCCATCGGCTCGTCCATGATCAGCAGCTCGGGCTCGGAGGCGAGCGCGCGGGCGATCAGGACGCGCTGGTGCTGACCGCCGGAGAGGGCGCTCACCGAGTCCTTGGCGCGGTCGGTGAGGCCGACGAGCGCGATGGCGCGGTCGACGGCGGCCTTGTCGGCCTTGGTGAGCGGGCCGAACCTCCGACGGGAGAGCCGGCCGGAGGTGACGACCTCCCGGATCGTGGCCGGGACGCCGCTGGCGGCGGTGGTGCGCTGCGGGACGTAGCCGACGCGCGCCCACTCGCGAAAACGCTTCTGCTCGGTGCCGAAGAGTGAGATCGAACCGCCGGTCAGCGGCACCTGGCCGATGACGGCGCGGACGGCCGTCGACTTGCCGGAGCCGTTGGCGCCGAGCAGCGCGACGACCTCACCGGGGTTCACGGTGAGGTCGACGCCGCGCAGGACCGGGCGCGCACCGAGGGACGCCATGGCTCCGCGGACGGATATGACGGGTGTGACGGGCGCGCTCACGGTCGCCTCCTGCTGTGGGTGGGTCACTTCGCGCCGAGGGCCTTCTTCAGCGCGGCGAGGTTGGACTGCATGACCTCGATGTAGTCATCGCCCTGGGACCTGTCCGTGATTCCCTCCAGCGGGTCCAGGACGTCGGTCTTCAGGCCGGCGTCCTTCGCGAGGGTCTTCGCGGTCTTGTCGCTGGCGAGGGTCTCGAAGAAGACGGTGGAGACCTTGTCCTTCTTCGCGATCGTCTGGAGCTCCTGCATCCGGGCGGGGCTCGGCTCGGACTCGGGGTCGAGGCCGGTGATGCCCTCCTGGTCCAGGCCGTACCGCTCGGCGAGGTAGCCGAAGGCGGAGTGGGTGGTGATGAAGGTCTTGGTGGTGGTGTTCTTCAGGCCCGTCTCGTACGCCGTGTTCAGCGCACCGAGCTTCTTGACCAGGGCCTCGGTGTTCTTCTTGTAGTCGGCCGCGTGGTCCGGGTCGGCCTTCTCCAGGGAGGCGCCGACGCCCTTGGCGACCTCGGTGTACTTCACCGGGTCGAGCCAGATGTGCGGGTCGGCACCGGCCTCGGACTCGTGGCCGTGCTCGTGGCCCTCTTCCTCGTGGCCGTGCTCCTCGGCGCCGTGGTCGTGGCCGACCGCCGTGCCGTGGTCCTCCAGCGACGTGAGGGTCGCGGCGTCGACGGTGTTCTTCACGCCGGCCTGCTTGATCGCCTCGTCGACGGCGGGCTGGACGCCCTTGAGGTAGAGGATGTAGTCGGCCTCGCCGAGCGCGCCGATCTGCCTCGGCTTGAGCTCCAGGTCGTGCGGCTCGACGCCCGGCGCGGTGAGCGTGTCGACGGAGACGCGGTCGCCGCCTATCTGCTCGACCAGGTACTGCATGGGGTAGAACGACGCCACCACGCTGAGCTTGCCGTCGGCGGCCTTGTCGGACGCGTCGGACCCTCCGCCGCAGGCGGACAGGGTCAGGAGCCCGAGGGTGACGGCTCCGGCGACGGCGGTGGTGGGTATCAGACGGCGTACGTTCATGACAGTCATTTTCAACAAAGATGGAAACGATTGTCAATTGTCCCGATTGTGTTCCCGGACACGCGCGCGGACGCGGCGGAAGTGCCCGGACCGATTTGATACGGGGGGTGCGGGCGCCGGTAACCTGAAGCATTCGCACTTCGTCGTCGTAATGAAGAGAGCACCGTGGCCGCCGACAAGATCGACACCATCGTCAGCCTGAGCAAGCGCCGTGGCTTCGTCTACCCGTGCAGTGAGATCTACGGCGGCCAGCGCGCCGCCTGGGACTACGGGCCGCTGGGTGTCGAACTCAAGGAGAACATCAAGCGTCAGTGGTGGCGTTACATGGTCACCGCGCGCGAGGACGTCGTCGGCATCGACTCGTCGGTGATCCTGGCCACCGAGGTCTGGGAGGCCTCCGGTCACGTCGCCACCTTCACCGACCCGCTGACCGAGTGCACCTCCTGCCACAAGCGCTACCGCGCCGACCACCTGGAGGAGGCGTACGAGGAGAAGCACGGCCGTCTCCCCGAGAACGGCCTCACCGACCTGAACTGCCCCAACTGCGGCAACAAGGGCACGTTCACCGAGCCCAAGCAGTTCTCCGGTCTGCTCTCCACCCACCTCGGCCCGACCCAGGACTCCGGCTCCGTCGCCTACCTGCGTCCCGAGACCGCGCAGGGCATCTTCACCAACTTCGGCCAGGTGCAGCAGACCTCGCGCAAGAAGCCCCCGTTCGGCATCGCGCAGATGGGCAAGTCCTTCCGGAACGAGATCACTCCGGGCAACTTCATCTTCCGGACGCGTGAGTTCGAGCAGATGGAGATGGAGTTCTTCGTCAAGCCGGGCGAGGACGAGCAGTGGCACGAGTACTGGATGGAGCAGCGCTGGAACTGGTACACGGGCCTGGGTCTCCGTGAGGAGAACATGCGCTGGTTCGAGCACCCGAAGGAGAAGCTCTCCCACTACTCCAAGCGCACCGCCGACATCGAGTACCGCTTCCAGTTCGGCGGCAGCGAGTGGGGCGAGCTGGAGGGTGTCGCCAACCGCACCGACTACGACCTGAACGCGCACTCCAAGGCGTCCGGCAACGACCTGTCCTTCTTCGACCAGGAGGCCGGCGAGCGCTGGACCCCGTACGTCATCGAGCCGGCGGCCGGTGTCGGCCGGACGATGCTGGCGTTCATGCTCGACGCCTTCAACGAGGACGAGGCCCCGAACGCCAAGGGCGTCATGGAGAAGCGCACCGTGATGCGCTTCGACCCGCGCATCGCGCCGATCAAGGTCGCCGTCCTGCCGCTCTCCCGTAACCCGCAGCTGTCGCCGAAGGCCAAGGGCCTCGCCGCCGACCTGCGGCAGAACTGGAACATCGAGTTCGACGACGCGGGCGCCATCGGCCGCCGCTACCGCCGCCAGGACGAGATCGGCACGCCGTTCTGCGTCACCGTCGACTTCGACACCCTGGACGACAACGCGGTGACCGTGCGCGAGCGCGACACCATGAAGCAGGAGCGCGTCTCCCTCGACCAGATCCAGGGCTACCTGGGCAGCCGCCTGCTCGGCTGCTGACGCCGTCGGTACGACGAAGCCCCCGGTTCCGCATACGGAACCGGGGGCTTCCTCGTGTCCTGGGTGGTGTGCCTAGGGGCGCAGTCCGCGCAGCAGCAGGTCCACCACCGCGTCGAACTCCGCCTGGATCGTGGGGCGCTGCCACTCCGGGGCGTAGGCCGGGTCGTGGAAGCGGGCCGTGGCGTCGAAGAGCGCGCGGGCCGTCGCGTCGGCGTCGGGGGTGGTGAACTCGGCGCCCCGGACGCCCTCTTCGACGATCTCGCGGACCTGGCCGACCAGGACGTCGAGGTGCTCCTCGACCACTCCGCTGTTCTCCCCGAGCAGGACCTCGTACGTGGCGAACAGCTCCGGGTCGTCACCGGCCTTGTGCCGCTTGGCCTCGAAGAGCTCGACGAACCAGGCACGGAGCTTCTCCGGGGCCGGGCGGTCGGGGGACCCGGTCAGCTCGGCGAGCACGGCCTCCGTACGGGAGAGCCAGCGGCCGGTCACCGCCTCCCGCAGCGCCGCCTTCGTCCGGAAGTGGCGGTAGACGCTGCCGTGGCTGACGCCGAGGACGCGGGCCACGTCCACCACGGTCGCCTTCGCGGGGCCGTACCGGCGGAGCACCTCCTCGGTGGCTTCGAGGATGCGCTCTGCTGTCAGGGTCTCGGTGGCCATGGGGTGACAGTACCTGTCAGTCGACCCCGGGTCAGTGCTCGCTGTCCAGGTGGGCCATCTGCGCCGCCGGGTAGCGCTCGCCGGCCGCCGCGCCCGCCGGGACGGCCCGCTCGATCGCGGCCAGGTCGGCGGCGTCCAGCGTCACGTCCAGGGCGCCGAGGGCCTCCGTCAGCCGGTCCCGACGGCGGGCGCCGACCAGCGGCACGATGTCCACGCCCTGGCGGGAGCCCTGCGCCAGGACCCAGGCGATGGCGGTCTGCGCGACCGTCACACCCTTGGCCTCGGCGAGCGCCCGCAGGTGGTCCACCAGGTCCAGGTTCCGGTGGAGGTTCTCGCCCTGGAAGCGCGGGCTCATGCCTCGGAAGTCGCCCGGGGCGAGCTCGCGGTCGCGGGCGAAGTGGCCGCTGATCAGGCCGCGTGACAGCACGCCGTACGCCGTGATCCCTATGCCCAGCTCGCGGGCGGTCGGCAGGATCTTTTCCTCGATGCCGCGCGAGATCAGGGAGTACTCGATCTGGAGGTCGGCGATCGGGGCGACGGCCGCCGCCCGGCGCAGGGTGTCCGCACCGACCTCGGAGAGGCCGATGTGCCGGACGTGTCCCGCCTCGACCAGCTCGGCGATCGCGCCCACGGTCTCCTCGATCGGTACGTCCGGGTCGACGCGGGCGATCCGGTAGATGTCGATGTGGTCCGTGCCGAGGCGCTGGAGGCTGTACGCCGCGAAGTTCTTCACGGCGGCCGGCCGGCCGTCATAGCCGGTGAAGCCGCCTTCGACCGTGCGCAGGGCGCCGAACTTCACGCTGGTCAGCGCCTGCTCCCGGGCGGCGGCGGGGGCCGTGCGCAGCGCTTCGTTGATCAGCAGTTCGTTGTGCCCCATGCCGTAGAAATCGCCGGTGTCCAGGAGGGTGACGCCGGCGTCGAGCGCGGCGTGGAGGGTCGCGATCGACTCGGCGCGGTCGCTCTCGCCGTACAGCGCGGACATGCCCATGCAGCCGAGGCCGAGGGCGGAGACCTGAGGGCCGGTGGCGCCGAGGCGGCGGGTGGGGAGGGTGTGGGCGGAGGTCATGGAGGTCTCCTCGGGAGGTGGATCGGGAGGGTGACGCATGACAACCATGGCATGACGACTGACAGATTTCAATGTTTGTCATTCACTCAATGGGGTGGCGGGCGTCGGGCGCGCCACCACGCCGGAAAATCGACGTGCCGGGCAGCGGGCCGCCGAGGTACCGTCTGCCGCATGTCTTCGTTCTTCCAGATCTACGAGTGAGAGCGCCGCGGGCGACGAACTCCCCGCAGCGCCGGCCGATTGACCACCGCATTTCTCACTGATGGGAGAACCACCCATGGCCAAGGGCCGCAACAACCTCCTCGGCGTCGGCGGACAGCGCAAGAAGCTGTCACGCGGCGAACAGCACGGCGCCGGACAGGCCCGCGACGCCGACCGCAAGGCCGCCGCCGACCAGAAGGCCGAGCTGCTGAAGAAGATGCGCGAGAAGGCGGAGGGCGCCACCGGCGCCGAGACCGCCGAAGCGACGGGGGCCGCAGCCTCGGGCACCCAGCAGTAGCCACAGCCCGTACGACGACGTGGGCCCGGGTCGCGAACCGTGACCCGGGCCCACGTGCGTCCGGCACACGGCGACGGCGCCGTGCCGGCGCCCTGCGCGGGGCGGCCGGGCCCCCGCTCCCCTCAGCCGCCTCAGCTCACGCCCTGCCCCTCAGCCCCCGACGCGCCCCTCAGCTCACCACGCGCGGCAGTCGCAGGCTCATCAGGACCGTCAGGAGGACGGCCGCCAGCTGGACGACGAGCGTCACCGTCAGCGCCGTGCCCATCGAGCCGGTCGCCGCCAGGGACAGGAAGAGCGAGCCGAGCGTTGCCACGCCGAGCGCGAGGGCCGACTGCTGGGCGGTCACCATCACCCCGCTGCCGACGCCCGCCCGGTCGGCCGGGACCTCGGAGAGGACGACCCGGAACAGGACCGGGAGCTGGAGGCCCTGGCCGAGACCCGCGACGGCCATGCCCGGCAGCAGGCTCCAGGCGGAGAGATCGGGCCACGCGCGCCAGGCTTCCAGGGCGAGCAGGGCGATGCCGAGCCCCTGTACGACGCCGCCCGCCGTGACGACCCGCGTGCCCCAGCGCCGTACGAGCCGGGGGCCCGCGAGCGACGCCCCGAAGAAGGCCACCGCCATCGGGACCAGGGCCAGGCCCGAGACCACCGCGCTCATGTGCAGCCCCTGCTGGAGCGCGACCGCGATCACGAACATGAAGCCGCCGAAGCCGACCGAGAACGGCAGGACCAGCGCGAGCCCGCGGCGCAGGGAGACCAGCGCGAGCAGGCTCGGCGGCACCAGCGGCGTGCGGCCCCGGCGGTCGGCCCTCAGCTCCACCCACCAGAACGCGCCCGCGGCGAGCGGGAAGATCCCGAGCGCGACCCAGGTCCACAGCGGCCAGCCCGCCGCCCTCCCCTCTGTAAGAGGGGCGAGGAGCGTGAGCAGCGCGAGGCCGAGGAGCAGGGTGCCCGGGACGTCGACCGGCGCAGGGCGCTCGGAGCGGGTCTCCGGGACGGTCCGTACGGCGAGCAGCAGGCCCGCGACCGCCACGGGCACGTTGACCAGGAAGATCGCCCGCCAGCCGCTGCCCCAGAGGTCCGCCGCGACGAGGACCCCGCCCAGGATCTGGCCGGCGACCATCGCGAGCCCGGCGGTCGCCCCGTAGAGGCTCAAGGCCTTCGCGCGGCGGGCGCCCGCCGTCGAGGCGTGGATGGTGGCGAGGACCTGCGGCAGCATCAGCGCGGCCGAGGCACCCTGTGCCACGCGGGCCCCCACCAGCGTCCAGGCGTCCGGGGCGAGCCCGCAGGCCAGCGAGGTCACGCCGAAGGCGGCCATGCCCGCGAGGAAGAGCCGGCGGCGGCCGAACAGGTCCCCGAGCCGTCCGCCGAGGACCAGCAGCACGGCGTACGAGAGCCCGTACCCGGCGACGACCAGCTCCAGCATGGCCGGTCCTGCGGCCAGGTCGTGATCGATGGTCGGCAGGGCGACATTGACGATGAAGAAGTCGATCAGTGGCAGAGCGGCGCCGAGGAGGACGGTGAACAGTCCGAGGGGGCCAAGGACGGGCGCCCGGGGGGCGACGACGGTGCCGGAGGCGGAGCCGGCGCCGGTCTTCAGGGCGGAAGCGATGGGAGAGGCTGAAGTAGGCACGTATCGACCATCGGCCCTTCCTCAGCCTGGTACCAGAGTGTCTTTATCCTGGTACCAGCACTACCTGGCAACGGGCTGAGCGCCCCGGCACCCTGGGAGCATGACGACGATGGTGGCACCCACCGCCCCCGCACCCACCGCCCCGGCCACCGACGCGCCCGCCGACGTCCGGCGCCACGAGCTGGCCGCCTTCCTGCGCAGCCGCCGTGAGCGGATCACCCCCGAGCAGGTCGGTCTGCCGCGCGGCCGCCGCCGGCGCACCCCGGGCCTGCGCCGCGAGGAGGTCGCACACCTCTCCGCCGTCGGCGTCACCTGGTACACCTGGCTGGAGCAGGCACGCGACATCCACGTCTCCCCGCAGGTCCTCGACGCCCTCTCCCGCGCCCTCCAGCTCGACCCGACCGAGCGCACCCACCTCTTCGCCCTCGCCGGAGAGACCGACCCGAACCCGGAGTCGCCCTGCCCGACCGTGACGCCCGCCCTGCGCGCGATGCTCGACCAGCTGGAGCCGGTGCCCGCCTGCATCCAGAACAGCCGCTACGACATCCTGGCCTACAACCGCACGTACGGCAGGCTGCTCTGCGACCTCGACGCGCTGCCGCGCGAGGACCGCAACTGCATCTGGCTGGCCTTCACCAACGACGAGTGGCGCGCCGCCGTCGCCGAGCTGCCGGACGTCACGCGCGCGATGGCCGGCAAGTTCCGGGCCTCGATGGCCGAGCACCTGGCCGAGCCCGCCTGGAAGGCGATGCTGCAGCGCCTGGAGTCGGCCTCCCCGGAGTTCCGGGAGATCTGGGCGCGCCACGAGGTGGTCGCCCAGGGCGGCCGTACGAAGGTCATCCGCAACGCCCACGTCGGCACGCTCCACCTGGAGCACACCAACCTCTGGCTCGGACCGACCTCGGGGCCGCGTCTGGTGACGTACGTGCCGGTGGACGAGGAGTCCCGCCAGGCGCTCGAACGGCTGCGCGAGATGTGTGGGCGAAACGACTGACGGATCACGGCGGCGGTGCGGGACAATGGCGTAATGACCGCGTTCTCCCCTCTCGCCATCGGGCCGCACATCGTGCAGCCGCCGGTGGTGCTCGCGCCGATGGCCGGCATCACCAACGCCCCCTTCCGCACCCTCTGCCGTGAGTACTCCGGCGGCAAGGGGCTCTTCGTGAGCGAGATGATCACGACGAGGGCGCTGGTCGAGCGCAACGAGAAGACGATGCAGCTCATCCGCTTCGACGCGAGCGAGAAGCCGCGGTCGATCCAGCTCTACGGCGTCGACCCCGTCACGGTCGGCAAGGCCGTGCGGATGATCGCGGACGAGGACCTGGCCGACCACATCGACCTGAACTTCGGCTGCCCGGTCCCCAAGGTGACCCGAAAGGGCGGTGGCTCGGCCCTCCCGTACAAGCGGCCGCTGCTGCGCGCGATCCTGAACGAGGCCGTCTCCAACGCGGGCGCCCTGCCGGTCACGATGAAGATGCGCAAGGGCATCGACGACGACCACATCACGTACCTCGACGCGGGCAGGATCGCGGTCGAGGAGGGCGTCACGGCGATCGCCCTGCACGGCCGGACGGCGGCGCAGCACTACGGCGGAACCGCCGACTGGGACGCCATCGCGCGGCTCAAGGAGCACGTGCCGGAGATCCCGGTGCTCGGCAACGGCGACATCTGGTCGGCGGACGACGCGCTGCGCATGATGCGCGAGACCGGCTGCGACGGCGTGGTCGTCGGGCGCGGCTGCCTGGGGCGGCCCTGGCTCTTCGGCGACCTGGTGGCGGGCTTCGAGGGCACGGGCTCCTACGCCCAGCCGGGGCTGCGCGAGGTCGCGGACGCGATGGTGAAGCACGCCCGGCTGCTCGGCGAGTGGCTCGGGGACGAGTCGCGCGGTGTCATCGACTTCCGCAAGCACGTGGCCTGGTACCTGAAGGGCTTCGCGGTCGGTTCCGAGATGCGTAAGAAGCTGGCGATCACCTCGTCCCTGGACGAGCTGAGCGCTCAGTTGAGCGAGCTGGACCTGGACCAGCCCTGGCCGACCGGCGCGGACGGCCCCCGGGGCCGTACCTCGGGCAACAACCGCGTCGTCCTGCCGGACGGCTGGTTGAAGGACCCTTACGACTGTGCGGGCGTCAGCGAGGACGCCGAGTTGGACACGTCCGGGGGCTGATCCCGGACGTCCGAATCGTGGGAATCAGGCCGTTCGGGCGGCGTGATCCTCGCCACCCTTGATAGGGGTGGTGCTCAGATGAGCAGATTACGAGGCGTTGTACTTATGGAGGGGTGGCACTGGGTGCCACCCCTCTCGCGTTCAAGAGTTGAACGCGAGTGCTGTGGAAGGCGCTCATGTGAGCGTGTAATCCCAGGTTTGAGTCAAGGGAGCTTCGGAGCCTGAAAGCGGAAGCTACTCCTCAGTTACTTTCGATGTACTGGCGGACGGGTGGTTAAGACCACGTGTCCGGTAGGCGTACCTCCACATGAGCCTTCGATCTGGGTATGTTCCTCGCCGTCAGGGCAGCCACCGAGTCCTCGAGGAGTCGAGACACGTGTCGGAAAACAAAGATCAGAAGTTCGTGTACGACTTCACCGAGGGCAACAGGGACCTGAAGGACCTGCTCGGTGGCAAGGGTGCGAACCTCGCCGAGATGACCAACCTCGGCCTCCCGGTTCCCCCCGGCTTCACGATCACCACCGAGGCGTGCAAGGTCTACCTCGACAGCGGCTCCGAGCCCGTCGCGCTCCGCGACGAGGTCAGCGCCCACCTGGACGCCCTTGAGCAGAAGATGGGCAAGAAGCTCGGCCAGGCCGACAACCCGCTGCTCGTCTCCGTCCGCTCGGGCGCCAAGTTCTCCATGCCCGGCATGATGGACACCGTCCTGAACATCGGCCTCTCCGACGAGTCCGTCGCGGGCCTGGCCGCCCAGGCCGACAACGAGCGCTTCGCGTGGGACTCGTACCGCCGGCTCATTCAGATGTTCGGCAAGACCGTCCTCGGCGTCGACGGCGAGCTCTTCGAGGAGGCCCTCGACGAGGCCAAGGCCGCCAAGAAGGTCACCGTCGACACCGACCTCGACGCCGCCGACCTGAAGAAGGTCGTCAAGCACTTCAAGAAGATCGTCAAGGCCGAGGCCGGGCGCGACTTCCCCCAGGACCCGCGTGAGCAGATGGACCTCGCCATCGAGGCCGTCTTCAACTCCTGGAACACCGACCGCGCCAAGCTCTACCGTCGCCAGGAGCGCATCCCGCACGACCTGGGCACCGCCGTCAACGTCTGCTCCATGGTCTTCGGCAACCTCGGCCCGGACTCCGGCACCGGTGTCGCCTTCACCCGTGACCCCGCCTCCGGCCACCAGGGCGTCTACGGCGACTACCTGCAGAACGCGCAGGGCGAGGACGTCGTCGCCGGTATCCGCAACACCGTGCCGCTGGCCGAGCTGGAGTCGATCGACAAGGCGTCGTACGACCAGCTGATGCAGATCATGGAGACGCTGGAGACCCACTACAAGGATCTCTGCGACATCGAGTTCACCATCGAGCGCGGCCAGCTCTGGATGCTGCAGACCCGTGTCGGCAAGCGCACCGCCGGTGCCGCCTTCCGGATCGCCACCCAGCTCGTCGACCAGGGCCTGATCGACGAGGCCGAGGCGCTCCAGCGCGTCAACGGCGCCCAGCTCGCGCAGCTGATGTTCCCCAAGTTCGACGAGAACGCCAAGGTCGAGCAGATCGGCCGCGGTATCGCCGCCTCCCCGGGCGCGGCCGTCGGCAAGGCCGTCTTCGACTCGTACACGGCCGTCAAGTGGTCCCGCTCCGGCGAGAAGGTCATCCTGATCCGCCGCGAGACCAACCCCGACGACCTGGACGGCATGATCGCCTCCGAGGGCATCCTGACCTCGCGCGGCGGCAAGACCTCGCACGCCGCCGTCGTCGCCCGCGGCATGGGCAAGACCTGTGTCTGCGGCGCCGAGGAGCTCGAGGTCGACACCAAGCGCCGCCGGATGACCACCACCTCGGGCCAGGTCATCGAGGAGGGCGACGTCGTCTCCATCGACGGCTCCACCGGCAAGGTGTACCTCGGCGAGGTACCCGTCGTACCGTCGCCGGTCGTCGAGTACTTCGAGGGCCGGATGCACGCCGGTGCCGACGACGCCGACGAGCTGGTCGCCGCGGTCCACCGGATCATGGCCTACGCCGACCGCGTCCGCCGCCTGCGCGTCCGCGCCAACGCCGACAACGCCGAGGACGCCTCGCGCGCCCGCCGCTTCGGCGCCCAGGGCATCGGCCTGTGCCGCACCGAGCACATGTTCCTCGGCGAGCGCCGCGAGATGGTCGAGAAGCTGATCCTCGCCGACACCGACGAGGAGCGGACCGAGGCCCTGGACGCCCTGCTCCCGCTGCAGAAGAAGGACTTCGTCGAGCTCTTCGAGGCCATGGACGGGCTGCCCGTCACGGTCCGGCTGCTCGACCCGCCGCTGCACGAGTTCCTGCCCGACATCACCGAGCTGTCGGTGCGTGTCGCCCTCGCCGAGGCCCGCAAGGAGCCGCACGAGAACGAGCTGCGGCTGCTCCAGGCAGTCCACCGGCTGCACGAGCAGAACCCGATGCTGGGTCTGCGCGGTGTCCGGCTGGGCCTGGTCATCCCCGGCCTGTTCACCATGCAGGTCCGCGCGATCGCCGAGGCGGCGGCCCAGCGCATCGAGGCCAAGGGCGACCCGCGCGCCGAGATCATGATCCCGCTCGTCGGCACCGTCCAGGAGCTGGAGCTCGTCCGCGACGAGGCCGAGCAGGTCATCGCCGAGGTCCAGGCGAAGACGGGTGTGGAGCTGAAGCTCGCGCTCGGCACCATGATCGAGCTGCCGCGCGCCGCCGTGACCGCCGGTCAGATCGCCGAGGCCGCCGAGTTCTTCTCCTTCGGTACGAACGACCTCACCCAGACCGTGTGGGGCTTCTCCCGGGACGACGTGGAGGCCAGCTTCTTCACCGCGTACCTGGAGAAGGGCATCTTCGGTGTCTCGCCGTTCGAGACCATCGACAAGGACGGCGTCGGCGCGCTGGTCCGCAGCGCCGTCGAGGCCGGCCGGGCCACCCGCCCGGACATCAAGCTCGGCGTCTGCGGCGAGCACGGCGGCGACCCGGAGTCGGTGCACTTCTTCCACGAGGTCGGCCTCGACTACGTCTCCTGCTCGCCGTTCCGGATCCCGGTGGCGCGCCTGGAGGCCGGTCGCGCGGCGGCGGAGTCGAAGGGCTCCGACAGCCGCTGAGGCACCTGCTGAGGGCTCGCTGACCGAGCGTTCAGTAGCAAAGATCACCGGAGTCGCCGCTCGTCCCCGACCCTCAACCGATGGGCGGCGACTCCGGGTCGCAAGAGAGACGGGGCGGACACCTTGTGCGGAGGTGTCCGCCCCGTCGTATTTCGTCCACCCCGGGAAGCCTCGTGGAAGCCCCCGGGATGTTCGCCGGATGTGAGTTTGTGTTCAATTGAGGCCGATTGAAATATTGGCCATTGAACTTTCGGTATTGAACTTTCCACGATTCGTCCAGCAAAGAACAGGGCGGGCGCGGCCCCCGGATCCCCACCCGGTGGCCGCGCCCATTACCCATGCCGGGCAGGTGAGCCGCAACCCTCGCCGACCGCCGCCGGACGTGTGAAGCCCCCCACGGTCTTCGTCACGCCACCTCGGTCCTGAAGGTTTCCTGCCCGACACCCACAGCTTTTCCGTTTGCCCCCGGTCCCCGCGATGCTTTTCAAGTGTGGCTGAAACACCCTGGTAACGTGCAGTGATGATGTGCATACTCATCGACGGGGGTGGTTGCGAGTGCACAGGTGGGGGTTCAATGCTGCGGATTCATTTCACCGCAAGCGACGTGGCGGGCGTGCGGATGGCGGCCCGGCCCGACGTTCTGTGGGAAACGATTCTCAGCTTTCATCGGCTTAGAGACCGGCGCGGCCCGGTCGTCTACGGAGAATGGCGTTCCCAGACCCGTCCGAGGCTCAACGGGGAGACGCGGCTGCTCGCCGCGCTCGTTCCCAGTCGCGGTTACTTCCCCGACTTCCTGACCCCTCCCGAGGGGCTGCAGGGGCTCGACGAAGGCCTCCAGGCGGTCCGCGCGACCCCCGGGGACCGGCTCCGGGCGGAACTGGCCCTCCTCGGCGCCGACCGGGCCGGGGGCAGGACCGTGCCGCACTCGCTGCGCGCCCTCGCCGAGGGCGGCGAGGAGCCGTTCGGCCGGCTCGTGGGGGCCCTGCGGAGCTACCACCGGGCGGCGATCGAGCCGTTCTGGCCGCACATCCGCGCCCGGGTGGAGGCGGACCGGGCGGTACGCGGCCGGGCCCTGCTCGACGGCGGCGCGGACGAGCTCCTCGCCTCGCTGCCACCGATGTTCCGCTGGCGCGCACCCGTCCTGGAGGCCGACTATCCGGTCGCCCGCGACCTGCACCTCGACGGCAGGGGCCTGCTGCTCCAGCCCTCGTACTTCTGCCGGGGCACGCCCGTCGTCCTGCGCGACCCGACGCTGCCCCCGGTGCTCGTCTACCCGACGACGCACTGCGAGGCGCCGACGGTGCACGAGCCGGGCGGCTCCTCGCTGGCCAAGCTGGTCGGCAACACCCGCTCGGCGGTCCTGCACGCGATCGGCGACGGGGGCACCACCAGCGAACTCGCCCGCAGGGCGGGGGTGTCGCTCGCCTCGGCCAGCCAGCACGCGGGCGTCCTGCGCGAGGCGGGGCTCGTGGCGACGCTGCGGCACGGCAACGCGGTCCTGCACACCCTGACGCCGCTGGGCGCCGCCCTGCTCGGCGGCGGGCGGAGGGTCGCGGGGACCGTCACGACGACGGCCCCCGCGGAGCGTCTCTACGCGCGGAACGGGCCGGTCACCTCGTAGGTGATGCCGCCCGAGGAGCTGCCGCTGGTGCCGCGCTGGCTGGAGAAGTACAGCCGCTTGCCGTCGGGGGAGAAGGCCGGTCCGCAGATCTCGGAGCTGGACTGGCCGGTGATCCGCAGGAACGGGGCCACGACGTCGTCCGGCGTGATGATGCAGATCTCCATGTTGCCGCCGTCCTCGGCGATGAACAGGTCGCCGGAGGAGGAGCCGGTGACGTTGTCGACACCGGTCAGCGGGGCGCCGCCGCCGGACACCAGCGAGTCGTCGTAGGCGAGTTCGTAGGTGTTGTTGGTGAGGTTGAGCTGCCAGAGGCGGTTGTCGCCCTTGGTGGTGAACCAGACGGTGTCGTTGGCGTAGTGGCAGCCCTCGCCGCCGTTGAACTTCTTCGAGGCGGCGACCTGGCTGCGCGTCGCGGTCGGCGAGCCGTCCGGGTCCGGCACGTTCTGCCAGGTGAAGGAGCCCGAGGTGGCGGTGCCGGCCACCATGACCTGGAGCGTGCCCGACGAGAGGTTGCCCCAGGTGGTGGGGATGAACCGGTAGAAGCAGCCGCTGGACTCGTCCTCGGTCAGGTAGATCACCTTGCGGACGGGATCGGCGGCGGCGGCCTCGTGGTTGAACCGGCCCATCGCCGACCGGCGGACCGCCGCGTTCACGCCCCAGGGGTCGGTCTCGTAGACGTAGCCGAGGCTGACCTCCTCGCAGGACAGCCAGGTGTTCCACGGGGTCTTGCCGCCCGCGCAGTTGCGGTTGGTGTTGGACAGGATGCGGTACGCGCCGGTGATGGAACCCGACGAGTTGAACTTCACCGCGCTCGCGCCGCCGGTGGACGAGATCTCCGAGTTGGACACGTAGATCCAGCCGGTCCCGTCGGCGAAACAGGCGCCGCCGTCGGGGGCGTTGTGCCAGGTGTACGAGGTGCCGGGGACGGTCTGTCCCGACCGGGCGATGATCCGGCTGCTGAATCCGCTCGGCAGCTGGATGCCGTTGGCGTTCGCTGCGCCGAGGGCCCCGTAGGGGCCGGCGCCGGGCTGAGCGGGGGCCGCGTAGGCCGCCCCGCGCATCAGGGTGCCGCCGAAGGCGGCGGCCGACGTGCCGATGACCGCTCCGCGCAGGAAACTGCGTCGCTCCACGTCTCACTCCAGAGGATGGTGTGTGAACCCGCCACACCGGTCGGCGGCGGGGTCGCGCGCTTCGGGAACCTAGGAGTACGGAGTTGGTACGGAGTTGACGGTGCAGCAACAATCGATGAAGGGGAAGCGTCGGTCGGAAGGTCGGCGCGCGGACCGGGGGGAGAACGGGTGCTTACGTCCCGGATTGGAGCGGGCTCACATGCGTACGTCCCGGATGGGAGCGGGCTCACTGCTCACGTCCCGGATGGGAGCGGGCTCACGTCTCCGATTCCAGGAGCGCCTTGAGCTCCGTGAGACGTTCGCGCCAGAAGTCCTTGTAGGCGGCCACGGCGTCCGCGTCCGGGAGTCCGGTGTGGCCGAGGCCGATCCGGGTCTTCGTCTCGCCCTTCGGCGTCAGATAGACCTCGATCCGGCTCGTCCCGCCGTCCCAGGCCGCCGTCACCGACTTCCCCGGCCGGTGGGTGCGCACCTCCAGCTCTCCCTCCGGCAGCCAGCGGCGGCGCGGCTCCTCGTCGGCGAAGGCGGCCGTGCAGCGCTCGGCCGGGGCGTTCACCGTCTTGCTCGCGCTCACCTGCCAGCGGCCGTCGGAGGCCTGGCCGACCTGGCGCAGCCCGCGCTCCTGCTCGTAGCCGACCGTGATCGACTGGGCGTGCCAGCCGCTGACGCCGTGCGCGTCGACCAGGTGGCGGGCGATCGTGGCGTGCCCCTGTCCGATGGCGCCCCAGGCGTCGAGCAGCGCGAACCAGCCCGCCCAGTCCCGCCCGGTGGCGGTGGCAAGGGCGTCGTCCGACAATCGTTCGGTGATCTTCCTGCCTGCGGGGCTCATACCCCGACGCTAGCCCCGTCCGAAAAAAACTTCCCGCGTGCCGATGAGTTCCGCCCCGGCCTGCCGTCTTACCTCTCGAAAGCGCACACGAAGCGCCCCAGGCATCAACCGTCACGGAAGAGAGAACGCACCATGAGCCAGATGATCTTCGTCAACCTGCCGGTCAAGGACCTGGAGACCACCAAGGCCTTCTGGGGCAAGCTCGGCTACTCCTTCAACCCGCAGTTCAGCGACGACACGACCGCCTGCATGATCATCAGTGACACGATCTTCGCGATGCTGCTGACCGAGCCGAAGTTCAAGGAGTTCACCAAGCCGGGCAAGGAGCTCGTCGACGCGACGAAGTCGACCGAGGTCCTCCTCACGCTGAGCGCCGAGAGCCGCGAGAAGGTCGATGAGCTCGCGGAAGGCGCCCTCGCCGCCGGTGGTTCCGCGGCGAAGGAGCCCATCGACTTCGGCTCGATGTACGGCCGCTCGTTCACGGACCCCGACGGCCACCACTGGGAGGTCATGTGGATGGACCCGGCCGCCATCGAGGGCTGAGCGGCGGCCGGTCGCATCTTCAGGCCGAAACGCCGCCGTCGATCACCAGATCGGTGCCGACGACCGAACCGGCGTCGTCCGAGGCGAGGTACAGCACCGCCGCCGCGACCTCGGAGGCCGTCGAGATCCGGCCGAGCGGCGACTCGTCCTTCATCCGTACCGCCCGCTCGGCCTCCGTCTCCCCGGGCCGCAGCGACATCGTGGACTCCGAGGCGCCCGGGCTGACCGCGTTGATCCGGACCCCCTCGGCGACGTGGTCCAGGGCGGCGGCGCGGGTCATCGCGGAGACCGCCGCCTTGGAGACCTGGTAGCCGAAGACGCCCGGGATGCGCACGTGCGGGCCCAGGTTCGAGGAGATGTTGACGATGGCGCCGCCGCCGTTGGCCCGCATGTGGGCGATCTCGGCCTGGAGCGAGTGCAGGACGCCGGTGACGTTGATGTCGAGCAGGGTCTGCCACTCCTCCAGGGGGAAGTCGGCGGCGGACGCGCCGCCCCGGAAGACGCCGGCGTTGTTCACGGCGACGTCGAGGCCGCCGAAGGTCTCCACGGTCTTCTGGACGAGGCGGCGGGTGTCCTCGGCGCGGGACACGTCGGCGAGGACGGCGGCCGCCGTGCCGCCGGCGGCCTCGATCAGGGAGACCGTCTCTTCGAGCGTGGCCGCGGTGCGGCCGGAGGCGACGACCTTCGCGCCCTCGGCGGCGAAGGCGAGCGCGATGGCCCGGCCGAGGCCGGTGCCGGCGCCCGTGACGAGGACGCGCTTGTCGGTGAAGCGTGCGGGCATGGCGATGGCTCCTTGTTTCTTGACCGTACGTTCCAATAAGAAGGCCGAGGAAAAGGGGCGCCGTGGGGCGCCCCTTCCCGAGAAGGCCTCGGTTTCTCAGTCGAGCAGGGTCAGGGCCTGCTCCGCCGCGTCACGGACCCGGGCCGGGTCGCTCGACGCCTTGCCGACGACCCGGAGGCCCTGGGCCAGGACGAGGAGCATCCGCGCCAGGGCCTGCGGATCGCGCTCGGGCGGCAGCTCGCCCTGGGCGCGGGCGCGGACCAGCGAGGAGTGGAGCAGGGTCTCGATCTGCTCCCAGCTCAGCTCCACCCGCCGCGCCACCGCCCCGTCACGAGGCCCCAGTTCGGCCGCCGAGTTGGTGACGAAACACCCGTTCAGGCGTGTCGCTTCGGCCCCCGCCTCCGCGGCGAAGCGCCTGATCAGGTCTCGTACCGGCGGGAGTGCGGGGCCCGGCGCGGACAGCTCCTCCAGCATCGCCGGCTCGCGCGACCGGAGGTAGCGGTCCAGCGCCTTCATGTAGAGGGCGTGCTTGTTGCCGAAGGTCGCGTAGATGCTGGCGCGGCCGATCCCGAGGTGCTCGACGAGATCCGCCATCGTCGTCGCCTCGTAACCGCGCGCCCAGAACAGCTCGAGGGCTGCCTGGAGCGCGGCGTCGGGGTCGAATTCCTTGGTCCTGGCCACGCGTTGACTCTAGGAGTATCTGGAACGGTCGGTCAAGATGGAATGATCAAGAAGCTGCCACCGCGCGGACCGGGAAGACCGTCACCGACACGCTCTCGTCGTCCAGGCACCGCCCCGTTTCCAGGTCGAAGCGCTGCTTCAGCAGCGGCGACGCCACGAACGTCCGCCCGCCCGCGGAGCCGAGGAGCCCCCGGGACAGCACCTGCGCCCCGGTGAACGGATCGCGGTTCTCGATCGCGTACGCCCGCCCCGCCCGGTCCAGGAAGAGCGCCGCCTGCCGGCCGTCGGGGAGCAGCGCGGCCACGCCCCGGCCCGGCGTCAGCCGTGAGGTCTCGCAGACCGGCGTCCAGGCGTCGGCCTCGATGTCGTGGGAGAGTTCGAGATGCATCGGGCTTCAGACCCCTTCCAGAGTTCCGATGGTGAGGACCGTCAGGTCCGGCTTGATCTGGTCCCGCTCCGGCACGAACCGCACCGACGGGTCCGGCGCCTCCGGCGCGTTCACGAACGACACGAAACGGCGCAGCCGCTCGGGGTCGTCCAGGGTCGCCGCCCACTCGTCCTGGTAGTCCGCGACATGGGCCGCCATCAGCGCCTCCAGCTCGTCGCAGAGCCCCAGTGAGTCGTGCACGACCACGTCCCGCAGATGGTCGAGCCCGCCCTCGAGGCGCTCCAGCCAGGTCGAGGTGCGCTCCAGACGATCGGCGGTACGGATGTAGAACATCAGGAACCGGTCGATCAGCCGCACCAGTTCGGCGTCCGACAGGTCCTGGGCGAGCAGGTCCGCGTGGCGCGGGGTGGCGCCGCCGTTGCCGCCCACGTACAGGTTCCAGCCGTTGGCCGTCGCGATGACACCGAAGTCCTTCGACTGCGCCTCCGCGCACTCCCGCGCACAGCCGGAGACCGCCGACTTGAGCTTGTGCGGGGAGCGCAGCCCCCGGTAGCGCAGCTCCAGCTGGATCGCCATCTTCACCGAGTCCTGGACGCCGTAGCGGCACCAGGTCTGCCCCACGCAGGACTTCACCGTGCGCAGCGACTTGCCGTAGGCGTGCCCCGACTCGAAGCCCGCGTCGACGAGCCGGGTCCAGATCGCCGGCAGCTGCTCGACGCGCGCGCCGAACATGTCGATCCGCTGACCGCCCGTGATCTTGGTGTAGAGCCCGAAGTCGCGGGCCACCTCGCCGATCACGATCAGCTTCTCCGGGGTGACCTCGCCGCCGGGGATGCGGGGGACCACCGAGTACGAGCCGTTGCGCTGCAGGTTGGCGAGGAAGTGGTCGTTGGTGTCCTGGAGGGAGGCCTGCTCGCCGTCGAGGATGTACCCGCCCACACCGATCGTCGGGGCGAGGCTCGCCAGGATCGAGGCGATCGTCGGCTTGCAGACCTCGCAGCCCTCGCCGCCGCGCGCCTCCGGCCGGCCGTGCGAGTCGAGCAGCTCGGCGAAGGAGGTGAGCCGCAGCGTACGGGCGATCTCGTACAGTTCACCGCGGGTGTACGAGAAGCAGCCGCAGAGCCCCTTGTCGGCGGGCTCCGGCAGCAGCTGCCCGATGAGCTTCACACAACTGCCGCAGCCCGTCCCCGCCTTGGTGCACTTCTTCACCTCCGGCAGCGTCGCGCACTGGGTGATCGCGTGCTTGGTGACGTTGTGGCAGGAGCAGATGACGGCGTCGTCCGGCAGCGCCGACGGGCCGAGCGCGACCGGCGCACCCGCGCCCGCCGGGAGGACCAGCTGCTCGGGGGAGACCGGCGGCACGGAGCCGGTGAGCGGCCGCAGCATCCCGTACGAGTCGGCGTCACCGACCAGGACGCCGCCGAGCAGCACACCCTCGCCGTCGACCACGAGCTTCTTGTAGACGCCCGAACGGGAGTCGGAGTAGACGACGTCGAGGCAGCCCTCGGTCGTGCCGTGCGCGTCGCCGAAGGAGGCCACGTCCACACCGAGCAGCTTCAGCTTCGTCGACATGTCGGCACCGGTGAACCCCGGGACGTCCTCGTCCGCGATCGTCGCCGCCGCCGTCAGTGCCATCTCGTAGCCCGGCGCCACCAGGCCGTACACCCGGCCGTCCGAGGCGAGCGCGCACTCGCCGATCGCGTACACGGCCGGGTCGGACGTCCGGCACCGCTCGTCCACCGCGATCCCGCCGCGCTCGCCCACGGTCAGGCCGCAGGCGCGCGCCAGCTGGTCCCGGGGCCGTACGCCCGCCGAGAACACCACCATGTCCGTGGCCAGTTCGGACCCGTCCGACAGCTTCATCCCGACGACCGAGCCGTCCTCGGTCATGACCTCCTGCGTACCGATGCCGGTGTGGACCGTCAGGCCCATCCGCTCGATCGTGCGCAGCAGCGCCGCGCCGCCGCCCTCGTCCACCTGCACCGGCATCAGCCGGGGCGCGAACTCCACGACGTGCGTGGCAAGGCCCAGGCCCTTGAGCGCGCCGGCCGCCTCCAGGCCCAGCAGGCCGCCGCCGACCACGGCGCCGGTCGTGGACGTCTTGGCGTACTCCTCGATCGCCAGCAGGTCCTCGATCGTCCGGTACACGAAACAGCCGCGCGCGTCCTTGCCCGGGACGGGCGGCACGAAGGGGTACGAACCGGTGGCCAGGACGAGCGTGTCGTACGCGAAGACCTGCCCGGAGCGCGCGGTGACCGTGCGGGCGGCGCGGTCGACGGACTCGGCCGGGTCACCGACGTACAGCTCGATGCCGTGCCGCGCCATGAAGCCGTCCTCGACCATCGACAGCTCGTCGGGTGTGCGGCCGCTGAAGTACGAGGTCAACTGGACGCGGTCGTAGGCGGGGCGCGGCTCCTCGCAGAGCACGACGACCCGCGCCCGCTCGGTGACGCCCCGGTCCGCGAGCGTCTCCAGGAACCGCTGGCCGACCATGCCGTGGCCGACCAGGACGATGGTGGGCACGGTGGGGGTGTTCAGGGGCGTGGTCGCCATCTCAGGAGCCTCCGTCATGGGTGAGCAGATGAAGCAGGGGGGCGTCGGGCAGGGCTTCGTCGCCCTCCCACGCCCGGGCGAGCGTCCCGACGGCGGCGAGGTCGCCGAGCAGCACGCCGCCCACGAGCCGGTCGCCGCGGACGACGACCTTGCGGTAGGCGCGCCGGGTGGCGTCGGTCAGCTGGACGACGTCGTCCCCCGGCAGGGGAGTGGCCTCGCCGAACGCGGCGAGGTCGAGACCCTCGGGACCGTTCAGCGTGAGCCGGGTGAGCGCGCGGGTGCCGGTGTAGCGGGGCGCGGTGGGTTCGTGCGGCGCGGTCGTGGCGGAGGTCGGGGCGGAGGCGCCCGCAAGGACGCCGTCGGCCGACTCCGCCAGGAGGACGTCCGCCAGGACGTCCGCCTGTTCCAGCGCCGGGCCCGCCAGCCCGTACGACCGCCCGGCGTGCTCCGCGCAGTCGCCGATGGCGTGGATGTACGGGTCGGAGGTGCGCAGCTCGTCGTCGACGACGATGCCCTGACGGACGTCGAGGCCGGCGTCCCGGGCGAGACCGACACGCGGCCTGACCCCGCACGCGAGGACCACGACCTGCGCGTCGAGCACGAACCCGTCCGCCAGCTCGACGGCCGTCACCGCGTCGTCCCGCTGCCGCAGCCCGCTGACCCGGCACTCGGTGTGGACCTCGACACCGAGCGACTCCACGTGGTCCCGGAGCAACGCCGAGGCCTGGGCGTCGAGGTGACGCTCCATGAGCCGCTCGCCCTGCTGGGTCAGCACCACCTCCGCGCCGAGCGCGGCCAGCGCGCGAGCCGCCGAGACCCCGAGCAGACCGCCGCCGATCACGACCGCCCGCACGCCCGGGCGGACGACGGCCCGCAGCTCCAGGCAGTCGTCGAGCGTCCGGAACGGGTGCACGCCCGTGGGCAGCCGGCCACCGCGGAGGCCACGCAGCGGCGGGAGCACCGGGTTGGAGCCCGTCGCCAGGACCAGCCGGTCGTAGCCGACGGCCGTCCCGTCCTCGCACTCCACGACCCGGGCGGCCCGGTCGATCCGCACCGCCCGCACCCCGCGCCGTACCGGCTCGCGGGGGTCGGGCAGCGCGATCACCTCGGGCGCGTACCGCCCGGCGAGGACGTCCGCGAGCAGCACCCTGTTGTACGGTGCGTGCGGCTCCTCGCCGAGGAGGGTGACGGGCAGGCGCTGGGCGAGCCGGACGCCCGCCGTTCCGCCGCCCACCACCACGATGCGTGTACTCATGTGTCGAAGCGTGCGGCTTGGGTGTTACCCAGGGGGGACCCGACTGTTTCGCCTGGGGAACGCTGATCTCCGCTCCCCGGGGTTCGCCGTGTGAGGGTTAACCGGCGGTGAGGCGGTCCTCAAGGGGGCCTTAAGGATCCCGCGTACCGGGCTGAGCTGGGGTTTCGTATACCTCCGGGACCCTAGGGTCGGGTCTCGTGACGACTGAGGTGCAGGAACGGGTGGGGGGCCGGGTGCGGCCCGGTGGTGGGCACAACGTCCGGGTGGAGCCCGACCTGCTCCGTAACGCCGTCCTCGGCGGGGCCGGGAGTGTCGCCCTCCTCTGGGGCGTGCAGGTCCACCCCTCCGCCCGGCTCGACGCCGTGTTCGCCGCCGGGGCCCATCTCACCGGGCTGCTCGCCGGGTACGGCGTCCTGGTCATGTTGCTCCTGATGGCGCGGGTGCCCGCCGTCGAGCACGGGGTCGGGGCCGACCGGCTCGCACGGTGGCACGCGGCCGGTGGGCGGTACGTACTCGGGCTCGTCGGGGCGCACGCGGTGCTCGCGCTCTGCGGCTACGCCGTGCACACCCGTACCGACCTCGTCACCGCCGCCGGCGGCCTCCTCTCCTACCCCGCGCTCGCCGCCGCCACCGCCGGTACCGCGCTCTTCGTCGCCGTCGGGGTGACCTCGGCCCGGGCCGCCCGGCGGCGGCTGCGGCACGAGACGTGGCGGGCGCTCCACCTGCTCAGCCATCTCGCCGCCGCCCTCGGCTTCGTGCACCAGCTCGCGGGGCCCGACCTCACCGGAAGCGTGCTCGCGCTCTGGGCCTGGTCCATGGCGCACGCGACCGTCGCCGTGGTCCTCGTCTGGTACCGGATCGTCGTCCCCGTCCGGCAGGCCCTCCGCCACACCCTCCGGGTCGCCGAGGTACGCGACGAGGGGCCGGGCGTCGTCTCGGTGATCGTCAAGGGCACCGGGCTCGCCCTGCTGTGCGCCGAACCGGGGCAGTTCTTCCGCTGGCGGTTCCTGACCCGCAGGCTCTGGCGGACCGCGCTGCCGTTCTCCCTCTCCGCGCCCGTCCACGACGACACCCTGCGCATCACCGTCAAGGCGCTGGGCGACCACACCCGCCGGATCCGGCGCCTGCGCCCCGGCACCCGGGTCCTCGCCACCGGACCGTTCGGCGCGCTCACCGCGCACCGCCGCACCCGCCGGAAGGTCCTGCTGCTCGCCGGGGGCGTGGGCATCACCCCGCTGCGGGCCCTGTTCGAGACCCTGCCCGGCGGCCCCGGAGACGTCACGCTGCTGTACCGGGCCTCCGACGCGGACGGGCTCGTCCTGCGCGAGGAGCTGGAGCGCATCGCCCACGCGCGGCAGGCCGCCCTCCACTACCTCCTCGGCCCGTCCGACGCCTCCTTCGACCCCCTCGCCCCGCAGGCTCTGCGCAATCTCGTCCCCGGCCTCGCCGGCCACGACGTCTACCTCTGCGGACCGCCCGCCATGGCCAGGGCCGCCACCGACTCGCTCGTCCGGGCCGGGGTGCCGGCCCGCCGCATCCACACCGAGGACTTCAGCCATGAGTAAGCACCGCGCCCGGCGCGTCACCCCCGCCGACCGTGCCCGCAGACAGCTCGCCGTCGGGATCCTCGGTGTCGGGGCCCTCGCCGCGACCTTCCTCACGGTCGCCGTCGACCCGGCCGCGCCGCCCGCGCCCGACCGGGAGCCGGTCCACACAACCTCAGACGTAGCTCAACTCTCCAGAGATTGATGGACGGCACACCCATCGTCTCCCTAGGCTCGCGAACATGCCTGACATATCCCTGACCACGCTCGTCCTGCTCTGCGCCGCCGCTCTCGTGGCCGGCTGGATCGACGCCGTGGTCGGCGGGGGAGGGCTGTTGCTGCTGCCCGCGCTGCTGCTCGGGCTGCCGCACGTCCCGGCCGCGCAGATCCTCGGCACCAACAAGGCCGTGGCGATCGTCGGCACGACCGGCGCCGCCGTCACGTACGTCCGCAAGGCGCCCGTGCAGGTGAGGACGGCGGTACGGATCGGTCTTGCGGCCCTGGCGGGATCCATGGGCGGCGCGTTCTTCGCGGCCGGGATCAGCAGCGACGTGCTGCGTCCGGTGATCATGGTGGTGCTGCTCGGTGTCGCCGCGTTCGTGATGCTGCGGCCGTCCTTCGGCACGCAGGGCGAGGGGGAGAAGGCGCCCGTCGGCCGGGCGCGGATCGTCACCGCGATCGTGCTGGTCGGCGGCGGGATCGGGTTCTACGACGGCCTGTTCGGGCCGGGCACCGGCACGTTCCTCGTCCTCGCGCTGACCGCCGTCCTCCATCTCGACCTGGTGACCGCCTCAGCCACCGCCAAGATCGTCAACGTCTGCACCAACGCGGGGGCGCTCGCGATGTTCGCGTACCAGGGCAGCGTGCTCTGGCAGCTCGCGGCGGTCATGGCGGTCTTCAACCTCGCGGGCGGGATGATCGGGGCGCGGATGGCGCTGAGCAAGGGCGCCGAGTTCGTCCGGGGCGTGCTGCTGTTCGTCGTCTTCTCGCTGGTCGCCAAGCTCGCCTTCGACCAGTGGTCGTAGGGGCTACCGCACCCCGATGAGGTGGCCGAAGGCGACCACGTTCCCCTGGTAGCCGGACTTCTTGGAGAAGCTTCCGCCGCACGTGATGACCCGGATCTCGGCCCGGTCCGTCTCCCCGTAGACCTTCTCGTCGGGGAAGTCCTCGTTCTCGTACACCTCGACGGCGTCGATCGTGAACACGGCGGTCCGGCCGTCCTGCCGGTCCACCTCGATCCGGTTGCCCTTCTTGAGCGCGCCGAGCGCGTAGAAGACGGCCGGGCCCCGCGCGTTGTCGACATGGCCGGCGACGATCGCGGTGCCCTCGGCGCCGGGAGGGGTGCCGTCCTCGTACCAGCCGGCCAGGTTGCGGTCGTCCGCGGGCGGGACGTCGAGGGCGCCGTCCGGGCCGATGCCGAGCCCCGTCATCGGCGTGTCGACGTCGATCTCGGGGATGCGGAGCCGGACGGGCGCGGACGGCGGCAGCGGGTCGGCGGCGGCGGTCGTGTGCTCGTTCGGGCCTGCCGCGAACGCCTGCGCGGCGGTCGGGACCGGCGGGGTGACGTGCTCCGAGCCGTTCTGGACGAGCCAGATCCCGACGCACGCGGCGGCGGCCACGCCCCACCCCTTGCTCCTGCTGCTCACGGTGCGTTCCTCCGAGGTGTGGCCCCCAGGGTGTGGCCCTGAGGGGCGGCCCTGAGGGTGTGGCCCTGCCCCCGCCGGGCCGCGTACGGGCGCGCCGGCGGGGGCAGGACGTGCGGTACGTCTCAGCCGTCCTGCGCGCCGCTCGCCCGGCGGCGCAGGAGCCACGTACCGCCGACGGCAGCCGCGGCCAGCACCGCCGCGCCCGCCGCGATCTGGGTGGTGTCGGGGCCGACGCTGCCTCCGACACCCGTGCGGACATGGCCGCTCGGGCGGTCCTTGTGCTTGACGACGAGCTCGCCGCGAGCGGTCTTGCCGTTGTCGCAGGCGACGCTGATCCAGTACGTACCGGGCTTCGCGTGCTCAGGGACCGTGAACTGGCCGACCACGACCTCCTTGTGCGTGCTCGGGTTCAGGTGGAACTCGCCCGCGCCGAGGGACTGCGCGTCACCGACGCCGCGGCCGTGCTTGCCGCACGCGAGGGTGTTGACGGTGATGGTCGTACCGGGGGTCGCGGAGGAGGGGTAGACCTCGAGGGCCTCGGATTGCCCGGCGTACGCGGCGGGGGCGCCGAGTGCGCCGATCGCGGCGACCGTCAGCGCGGTACCGGTGAGCAGGCGGGCAGTGGTGCGCATGGGGATCCTCCGGGGCGCGCGAGCGGTCATGCCGGGGAGGCTCAGGCCTGCCGGGAGGGACTTCCCGGGACCTGCCTCCTAGGACCGAGATAAGGCCCCGCGCGCCCCGCGCGCCTGCTGATGGAGGGTCAGAATTACTCCGTCCGGTGCGGTGTGTCGCCTTGCGTGAAGGGTGTTTACGCAGGTCAGGCCGGGTTACGGAGAGTCAGCTGACGGCCCGTGTCGAACGGGTGACCCACCCGGCCGCCCTCCACCCGGTTTCAGGCGATCAGGCCCTCGATCGCCGCCACGGCCCACGCCTGAGCCCCCACCGTCGCACCGGCCGCGACGCCGGTCGCGACCGGCTCCAGGGCGCCCCTGAGCATGGTGAGCGCGCGGCGCAGGCGTCCCTCCTCCGGCGGGTCGGAGCGGGTGATCGTCGTCAGGACCTCGCCGGCCGCCACCTCCGCGTCCTCACGGTTCTCGTCGGGCAGGCCCGCCTGGGGCAGCTGCCGGAGCAGCTCGGTGACGCGCGCGGCGAGCTGCTCGTAGCCCTCGGCGACCGTGGTGTTGACCTGCTGGTTCTGGGTGACCGTCTCGTTGCCCCAGGCGAACTGGTTGTGGGAGGCCGCGCCGTGGAACACGGGCCCCTCGTGGTGGCGTTCGTCGCGTGGATCGCTCATGTGCGTGGACCGTCCTTGGTCGTCTGGTGCTGGATGACGTGGTTGTTGCCCCACGCGAAGTTGTTGTTGCTGGCGTCGCCGTGGATGGTCGGGCCGGTGATGATCTTCTGGTTGATGATGTTGATGACGTTGATGATCGTCGGGGGCAGCGGGACGGGCTCCCGGTTGCGGACCACGGCCAGCGACGTGGTCAGCGAGGTCAGGTCGACCAGGCCGTTGTGGCGTACGGCCATGTCTCCCGTTCCGCCCACGGAGCACTCCACGAGCCGCCCGGTGCACTCGTCGTCGAAGGCCGCGCCGACCTGCGCGCAGTCGGTGAACTCGCCGTGCGTGACGTCCAGGAGGGCGGCGTTCCGCCCGCACAGCCCGAGGGCCTCCGAGCCGGTGACGGCCAGGTTCTTCGCGATCAGCCGCGCGCTGCCGAAGACGACGGCGCCCCCGCTGCTCACCCGTGTGACGCGGCAGTCGAACGCGCGCAGCTGGGCCTCCTCTCCGACGCCGAGGCCCAGCATCCCCCGGTCCGCCGTGACACCCGTGAGGGTGACCCGGCACTGGCCGCCGAGGGCCACCGCGGCCTGGCCGAAGTCGTGGAACTCCGCCCGGGTGACCTCGGCGGTGGTGCCTCCGTTGCCCCGGACCTCCAGGCCTGCCGGGCAGCGGTCCACCCGGACGTCCTCGAAGACGGCCGTGGAGTCGGGGTCGAAGACCCGTAGCGCGGTGTTGGTCAGGTCCTCGATCCGGATGCGGGTGAAGCGGCCCCGGGCGCCTTCCGTGACGGCGATGCCGACGTTGCCGCCCGAGACGCGGCAGCCGTGGACCTCCGGCGCGCCGCCCTTGGTCGAGAACACCCCGATGTTGCGCGCGCCGAGGACCTGGCAGTCCTCGAACCTGCCCCGCGCGTCGGTCTGTACGTTGATGCCGGTGTCCCGGCAGGCGGTGAACACGGAGTCGCGCACCATCGGGTCGGCGCCGCTCGCCGCCCCCACGCCGTGGCGCGCGTCGGTGACGCGGGTACGGTCCACGGAGCCCCGGGACTGCTCGATGAACATGATCCCCTCGGCGTGCACGGCGGTGATCACGCAGTCCGCCACGGCCAGCTCCGCGCGGGTGTCCGCCATGAGGGCCGTGTTCCCGGTGCCGGTCAGCTCGCAGCCGACGACCTCGGCGCGCGCGTCGCAGACCCGCACGCCGTGGATCCGGCTGCCCTCGATCCGGCTGCCGCGGACGGAGACCTGGGCGCCTTCGATGACCGCGACCGCGTTGTCGGCGGCGTCGGTGAACCGGCACCGCTCGATCGCCCCGGCCGAGGCGGTGAAGAGCGTCCGGCCGTGCAGGAACACGCTGTCCCGCAGGGTCACCCGGGTGTTCGGCCGCGCGTGCGTGCCGACGCCGCCCGGCGTGCGGACCTCCACGTGGTCGAGCGTGAGGGTGCCCTGCGCGCAGGCGACGACGTCGTGGTCGACGTCCCGGCTGGTCAGCACGAGCCCGTCGACCTGGACCGAGCCGTACGTCTCCAGGACGGTCCCGCGCAGCTGGTTCACCACGACGGAACCCGGGCCGTCGGCCGCGACCAGGCTGACGTCGCCCTGGGCGACGAGGCTCTCCTCGTAGCGCCCGGCCGCGATCTCGATGCGCGCGGGGCGGCCCCGGGCGGCGACGGCGCGCAGCGCGGACGCGATGTTCGGGTACGCGCGACGGCCGCCGCGAGGCGAGACGACGTACCGCGCGACCATGCCCGGACCCCCCATGTCGGTCGCCCACCAGGATCATCGATCGTACCGGAGGGCCCCCAACCCGCGTCGCCGCGCAGAGAGTTGCTCGTGCCCCTACAGACTCTCCCACGGCACCGACGCGTACGCCTCGTACACCCGCCCCATCAGCTTCTCGTCCACCGCGAACTCCACGTCATCGATCCCGCCCACCGGCGAGACCCCACGGGAGTTGGTCACGAACGCGGCCCGCATGTCCGGGAGATCCGCCAAGGTCACCCGGCGGCGCGTGGAGCCGAGGAGGGGTTCGAGGAGGGCCATGGTGACGCCGGTGAGGGCGGGCGCGGAGGGCCAGATCACCGAAGTGCCGTCCCAGAAGGCGATGTTGGTGACCGCGCCCTCCGCGATCTCGCCGTCCCGGGACGTCAGCAGGGCGTCGTCGTAGCCCGCGCGGCGGGCCGCCTCGCCGTAGTAGGACTGGCCGAAGCCGCCCAGGTGCTTGATGTGGGGCGCGGGGCGCCAGTAGTCGACGGACCTCAGGCGCCGCGGTGTCCCCGGCGCGGACGCCGGTTCGCGCACGGTGACCACGAGACGCACGCCCCCCGAGTCACCCTCGAAGACGTACACCCGCGCCGTGGCGTCCTGTCGACCCGCCGTCCGCAGGGCGCCTGCCAACAGGTGGCGGACGTGCTCGCCGTCGATCCCCGATCCGAACAGCTCCCGCGTGGCGCGGTCGAGGCGGTCGACGTGCAGGCCGTAGCCGAGCACCCGCCCGTCCCGTACCTGCATCGCCGTGAAGTGGCCGAAGCCGCTCATCAGGGTGGCGAGAAGCCCGGGATCGGCCGCCGGGACGCCGTCGATCTCGATGTGCGGAGGAGGTGTCGTCATGTTCCTCACCGTATGCCGGGCAGGACCGAAAAAATCGGCGCTTGACCTCAATCAAGGTTGAGGTATCAGGATCCTCGGCATGGACATCACACGTACGAACTCCACGCCCCTCAAGCTCGCCGTCATCGTCGCCAGCAACCGCGCCGGCCGGTTCGCCCCCGTCATCGCCGACTGGTTCCGCGCCCGCCTCGCCGAACGCGCCGACTTCACCGTCGACGTCGTGGACCTCGCCGACGTCGACCTGCCCACCGCCCTCTCCTTCGAGCCCGACGCCACCGTCCGCGCCGAACTGGCCAAGGTCTCCCCGGTCCTCGACGCCGCCGACGCCTTCGTCGTCATCACCCCCGAGTTCAACCACTCCTTCCCCGCCTCCCTCAAGGCCCTCATCGACTGGCACTTCGGCGAGTGGCAGGCCAAGCCCGTCGGCTTCGTCTCGTACGGCGGGATCTCCGGCGGCCTGCGCGCCGTGGAGCAGCTGCGCCAGGTCTTCGCCGAACTGCACGCCGTGACCATCCGCGACACCGTCTCCTTCGCCAACGCCCACGGGGACTTCGACGAGACCGGCCGCCACAAGGACTCCACCGGCCCGGACGCCGCCGCCAAGACGATGCTCGACCAGCTCGCCTGGTGGGCGCACACCCTCCGGGACGCCAAGGCCGTCCGCCCCTTCGGCGCCTGACGGGAGGTCGGAACCATGCTGCTCCGGCTCATCGCCGGCCGGCTCCGGCCCTACCGGCGGACCCTGGCCCTCGTCGTCCTCCTCCAACTCGTCCAGTCCCTCGCCTCCCTCACCCTGCCCACCCTCAACGCCGACGTCATCGACAACGGAGTGCTGCGCGGCGACACCGGCCATGTCCTCCGCGGCGGTGGCCTGATGGCAGGGGTCACTCTGCTCCAGGCCACCGCCGCGGCGGCGGCCGTCTACTTCGGCGCGAAGATCGCCATGGGCGTCGCCCGTGACGTGCGCGCCGCCGCCTTCCGCCGGGTCCAGGACTTCTCCGCCCAGGAGATGGGCCGCTTCGGCACCGCCTCCCTCATCACCCGCACCACCAACGACGTCCAGCAGGTCCAGACGTTCGCCGTCCTCGTCCTGACGATGCTGGTCGCGGCGCCCCTGATGTGCGTCGGCGGCATCGTGATGGCCCTCGACCAGGACGTCCCGCTCGCCCTGCTGCTCCTGCTCTTCGTCCCGCTGATGGCCGGGGGCGTCGGCAGCGTCGTCCTGCGCATGCGTCCCCTCTTCCGAGGCATGCAGGAACGGGTCGACCGGGTCAACCGGGTGATGCGCGAGCAGATCACCGGCATCCGCGTCGTCCGCGCCTTCGTCCGCGACCGTCACGAGCAGCGCCGCTTCGGCGAGGCCAACGACGAACTCCGCTCGGTCGGCACCCGGGTCGGCCGGCTGCAGGCCCTGATGTTCCCGATCGTGCTGATCGTCTGGGAGCTGTCGACCGTCGCCATCATCTGGGCCGGTGCCCACCGGATCGAGTCCGGTGCGCTGCAGGCCGGTTCGCTGATCGCGTTCCTCGGCTATCTGCTCCAGATCATGATGTCCGTGATGATGGTCCTCTTCCTGCTGATGCACATGCCGCGGGCCGAGGTCAGCGCCGAACGCATCCAGGAGATCCTCGACACCGAACCCTCCGTCTCCGCCCCCGCCGCGCCCGTCCACACCCTGCTCGGCCCCGGCCTGCTCGACATCCAGGGCGCCCACTTCAGCTACCCCGGCGCCGAGGAACCCGTCCTGCGCGCCGTGGACCTCACCGCCCGCCCCGGCCGCACCACGGCCGTCATCGGCTCCACCGGCAGCGGCAAGACCACGCTCCTGGGCCTCGCCGCGCGCCTCTTCGACGCCACCGACGGCCAGGTCACGGTCGGCGGCGTCGACGTCCGCGCCATGGACCCCGCCCTGCGCGCCCGTACCGTCGGACTCGTCCCGCAGAAGCCGTACCTCTTCTCCGGCACGATCGCGAGCAACCTGCGGTACGGCAGGCCCGAGGCGAGCGACGACGAGCTGTGGCACGCCCTGGAAGTCGCCCAGGCCGCCGACTTCGTGGCCGATCTGCCCGAGGGGCTCGACGCGCCGGTCGCGCAGGGCGGCACCAACTTCTCCGGCGGCCAGCGCCAGCGCCTCGCCATCGCCCGGGTCCTCGTCCACCGCCCCCAGGTGTACCTCTTCGACGACTCCTTCTCCGCCCTCGACCCCCGTACCGACGCCCTGCTCAGAGAGGCCCTGAAGGAGGAGATCGCCGACGCGACCGTCGTCCTCGTCGCCCAGCGCGTCTCCACCATCCGCGACGCCGACCGGATCGTCGTCCTCGACCAGGGCCGGGCCGTCGGCAGCGGCACGCACGAGGAACTCATGCGGACCAACCCCACCTACCGGGAGATCGTCCTCTCCCAGCTCACCGAGGAGGAAGCGGCATGAGCGACACCGAGAAGGCCGCCGGGCAGCGCCGACCGGGAGGAGCGGTGGAACGAGGCAAGGGGCGCGCCCCGCAGCGCCGGGGGCCCGCCGTGCCGCAGCGCGGACCCGGCATCAGCACCCCGTCCCTCGAACGCTCCCTGGACTTCCGCGCCTCCGGCCTGCGGCTCCTGCGCACCATGGCCCCCGACCGCCCCCGGCTGCTCGGCGTCCTCGCCGCCGCGGCCGCGAGCGTCACCCTGGCCGTCCTCAGCCCGCTGCTCCTCGGCCACGCCACCGACCTCGTGGTCTCGGGCGCCGCGAGCACGGCCGGCGTCGACTTCCGCGCGGTCGGCGAGACGCTCGCCCTCGCCTTCGCGGCCGTCGCCGGATCCGCCGCGCTCAACTGGGTCCAGCAGCGCCTCGCCACGACCGTCGTCCAGCGCGCCGGGCACCGGCTGCGCGCCGAGGCACAGGCCAAGCTGGCCCGGCTCCCGCTCGGTTACGTCGACGGGCAGCCGCGCGGCGAACTCCTCAGCCGCACCACCAACGACATCGACAACATCGTGCAGACCCTCCAGCAGGCCTTCAGCCAGATGGTCCGGGCGCTGCTCACGCTCGTCGGCGTGCTGGTGATGATGTGCTGGATCTCGCCGCTGCTCGCCCTTGTCGCCCTCGCGACCGTCCCCGTCTCGCTGCTGGTCGCGGCCCGGATCGGCAAGCGCGCCCAGCCGCAGTTCGTGAAGCAGTGGGCGGTGACCGGCCGGCTCAACAGCCACGTCGAGGAGATGATCACCGGGCACGCGGAGGTCGTCGTCTTCGGGCGGCGGGACGCGGCCGTGGCGCGCTTCGACGAGCTCGGTGATGAGCTGTACGGGGCGAGCTTCCGCGCCCAGTTCATCTCGGGCTTCATCCAGCCGGCCCTGACCTTCGTCGGCAACCTCAACTACGTGCTGATCGCGGTCGTCGGCGGGCTGCGGGTGGCGAGCGGCACGCTGAGCGTCGGCGACGTGCAGGCGTTCATCCAGTACTCCTACGAGTTCAACGGCCCGATCAACCAGATCGCGGCCATGGCCAACCTGCTGCAGTCCGGGGTCGCCTCCGCCGAGCGGGTCTTCGACCTCCTCGACGCGGAGGAGGAGTCCCCGGCACCGGCCGGATCGTCCGGGCGTCGCGAGCAGGCCGTGGGCCGGGTCTCGTTCGAGAAGGTGGCGTTCCGCTACGAGCCGGAGAAGCCGCTCGTCGAGGACCTGTCCCTGACGGTGGAGCCCGGTCAGACGGTCGCGATCGTCGGTCCGACGGGCGCAGGCAAGACGACGCTCGTGAACCTGCTGATGCGCTTCTACGAGGTCACGGGCGGCCGGATCACCCTCGACGGGGCGGACATCTCGGCGATGTCCCGCGAGGAACTCCGATCAGGGATCGGCATGGTCCTCCAGGACACCTGGCTCTTCGGCGGCACGATCGCCGACAACATCGCCTACGGCGTTCCATCAGAAGGGGCTGCGCGCAGCGCATCGGACAAGGGTGGTGGTGGGCGACGGGAGGGCGTCTCGCGCGAACGGATCGTCGAGGCCGCCATGGCGACCCACGCCGACCGGTTCATCCGGACCCTGCCCGACGGCTACGACACGGTTCTCGACGAGGACGGCGCCGGGCTCAGCGCGGGCGAGAGGCAGCTGATCACGATCGCGCGGGCGTTCCTGTCCGAGCCGGTGATCCTGGTCCTGGACGAGGCGACCAGCTCGGTCGACACCCGTACCGAGGTCCTCATCCAGCGGGCGATGTCCTCGCTCCGGAAGGGCCGTACGTCCTTCGTGATCGCCCACCGGCTCTCCACCATCCGGGACGCGGACGTGATCCTGGTGATGGAGAACGGCTCGATCGTCGAACAGGGCACGCACGACGAGCTGTTGGCGACCGGCGGTGCCTACGCCCGGCTGCACGCGGCCCAGTTCGCGGCGGCGGCGTGAGGGCGCGGGGCGGGGTCGCGGCGCGGGGGCGCGGCGGCCGTGCGGGCGCGGGGCGGCGCGGCGGTGAGTACGGTGGGCCGCGTGACCCTCGCACTGACCGTACTCACCACCACCGACAGCCCCGACAAGGCCCAGGAGCTCGCGCGCGGAGCGGTCGAGGCCCGCCTCGCAGCCTGCGCGCAGATCTCCGGGCCGGTCACCTCCGTCTACCACTGGCGGAAGGCGATCGAGACCGAGGAGGAGTGGCAGGTCGTCTTCAAGACGACGGAGGCGCGCTACGCGGAGCTGGAGGCCCACCTCCTCGCCGCGCACGACTACGAGACCCCGGAGGTCCTCGCCACCCCCGTGGTCCGGGCCTCGGCCGCGTACCTGGCGTGGCTGGAGGCCGAGACGGCCGAGAGCCCGGCCGCCGCTGCCGCCGAATGACCGAACTGCCCTTCTTCGTCTACGGCACGCTGCGGCCCGGCGAGTACAACCACGACCGCTTCCTCCTCGGCCGCACGGCCCGGGAGGAACCGGCGCGTCTGCCCGGGGCTCTGCTGTACGACGGCCCCGGCCATCCGTACGTCGTGCCGGGCGAGGGTCTGGTCGCCGGCGACCTGGTGACCGCCGCGCCGGGCACGTACGCCGAACTCCTCGCCGTACTCGACCGGGTGGAGCTCCCCGCCGGGTACGAGCGGGCGGCGCGCGAGGTGGTACGGGTCGAGGACGGGGCGGCCGTCCGCGCCTGGGTCTACTTCGCGGCGGCCGGCACCCCCTACGGGCCACTCATCAGGGGCGGGGACTGGCGGGCTCGACCCGGACCGCGCACGTCTTGAACTCGGGCATCCGGGAGACGGGGTCGAGCGCCGGGTTGGTGAGGGTGTTGGCGCGGCCCTCGCCGGGCCAGTGGAACGGCATGAAGACCGTGTCCGGGCGGATGGCCGTGGTGATCCGCGCGGGCGCGACCGCCCGCCCCCGCCGCGACACGACGGCGACCCGCTCGCCCTCGGCCACCCCGATCCGCTCGGCGAGCCGCGGATGCAGCTCCACGAACGCGCCGGGCGCGGCCGCGTTGAGCTCGTCCACGCGCCGCGTCTGCGCCCCGGACTGGTACTGCGCGACGACCCGCCCGGTCGTCAGCACCACCGGGTACTCGGCGTCGGTCTCCTCGGCCGCCGGCCGGTGGGCGGCCGCCACGAACCGCGCCCGCCCACTCGGCGTCGCGAACCGGTCGAGAAAGAGTCGCGGGGTCCCGGGGTGGGGAACGGCGTCGCGCGAACGATCCGCCTGGACCGCCTGGGCCTCGGCGGACTTGGCCTCCTCGGCGTCGGAGGACCCGGCCGCCTCGGCCTCGGCCGGCGCCGAGCCGCCCTTGTGCGCGGCGCCCTGTGCGGACTCGTCCGTGTCCTCCGGACACGGCCAGAAGACGCCGTTCTCCTCGCGAAGGCGGCGGTAGCTGATGCCCGAGTAGTCCGCGGGACCGCCCGCCGAGGCGCGTCGGAGTTCGTCGAAGACCTCCTCCGGGTCCGTCGGGAACCCCTTCTCGTGCCCGAGGAGGCCCGCGAGCCCGTGCAGCACCTCCAGGTCCGTGCGGACGCCCTCCGGCGGGGTGATCGCGCGCCGCCGCATCAGCACCCGCCCCTCCAGGTTGGTCGTCGTCCCCGTCTCCTCCGCCCACTGGGTGACCGGAAGGACCACGTCCGCCAGCTCCGCCGTCTCCGAGAGGACCACGTCCGCGACGGCCAGGAAGTCCAGCGAGCGCAGCCGCCCCTCGATGTGCGCGGCGCGCGGCGCCGAGACCACGGGGTTGGAGCCCATGAGGAGGAGCGCCTTCACGTCCCCGCCCAGCGCGTCCAAGAGTTCGTACGCGCTGCGCCCGGGCCCCGGCAGCGAGTCGGGGTCCACCCCCCACACCCCCGCCACGTGGGCCCGCGCCGCGGGGTCGTCCAGTTTCCGGTAGCCGGGCAGCTGGTCGGCCTTCTGGCCGTGCTCACGGCCGCCCTGGCCGTTGCCCTGGCCCGTCAGACACCCGTAGCCGCTCAGCGGCCGCCCGGCCCGCCCGGTCGCCAGACAGAGGTTGATCCACGCGCCGACGGTGTCCGTGCCCTTCGACTGCTGCTCCGGTCCGCGCGCCGTGAGCACCATCCCGCTCTCCGCGTCACTGAACATCCGCATCGCGTCCCGCAGGAGCGGCACCGGCACACCGGTGATCCGCTCGACCAGCTCCGGCCAGTGCGCCATCGCCCCGGCCCGGGCCGCCTCCCACCCCTCCGTACGCTCCCGGACGAACTCCTCGTCCACCCGCCCCTCGGCGACGACGAGATGGAGCAGGCCGAGCGCCAGCGCGAGATCGGTGCCCGGGCGGGGCGCGAGGTGGAGGTCGGCCTGCTCGGCGGTGCGGGTACGGCGCGGGTCGACGACGATCAGCTTCCCGCCGTTCGCCCGCAGCTCGGTCAGGTACCGCAGGGCGGGCGGCATGGTCTCCGCCAGGTTGGAGCCGACGAGGATCACGCAGCCGGTGCGCGGCACGTCCTCCAGCGGGAAGGGCAGCCCCCGGTCGAGCCCGAACGCCCGCTGGTGCGCGGCCGCCGCCGAGGACATGCAGAAGCGGCCGTTGTAGTCGATCTGCGACGTGCCGAGCACGACCCGGGCGAACTTGCCCAGCGTGTACGCCTTCTCGTTGGTGAGACCGCCGCCGCCGAAGACCCCCACGGCATCGGGTCCGTGGTCGGCGCGGGTCCGGCGCAGCCCGTCGGCGACGGCGGCGAGTGCCTCCTCCCAGGAGGCGGGCTTCAGGACTCCTGTGTCAGGGCAACGGACCAGGGGCCCGGTCAGCCTGACCCGGGAGGAGAGTACGGACGGGGCGGTGCGGCCCTTGCCGCACAGCGCGCCCTGGTTGACGGGGAAGTCGGGGCGCTCCACCACCTCCACGGAGCCGCCCGCGGGGCGCAGTGACATGCCGCACTGGAGGGCGCAGTAGGGGCAGTGCGTGGGGGTGGTGACAGCCTCGGACATGGGACGAGTGTGCGACGGGCGTGTTACGGGAGGCGGCGCGCCGGATTACAAGTCCCGCGCGTTCTGCTCCGCCGGGCGGCGCTCCGGGGGTGAGGAGCCGGCGATTCGGTATTCGGCCTGGGGCGTCCGGGGGGCCACGATCCGCCTGGCTCCTAGGGGGTGCCGCCCGACGCCAGCGCCTCCGTCACGCCCTGCTCGCGCTCGCCGAGGAAGTGCGGGTCGGGCCGCAGCGTCGCGTCCAGGGCGGCCTTGCCCGCCGCGACGAGCTCCCGGACGCCGCCGTAGTAGAAGACGGAGTCGTGGGGTTCGACGACCTTCACGCCGTACGACTCGATTCCGGCCGCCCGGCAGAGCGCGACGGCCCGCTTGATGTGGAAGTCCTGGGTGACGAGCACCGCCCGGTCGACCCCGAAGATCCTCTTGGCGCGGACACAGGAGTCCCAGGTGTCGAAGCCCGCGTAGTCGCTGACGATCCGGCCGTCCGGCACCCCGCGCTCGGTGAGGTACGTCCGCATCGCGTCCGGCTCGTCGTACTCGACGCGGCTGTTGTCGCCGGTGACGAGGACGACCTTCACCTTGCCCGCGCGGTAGAGCTCGGCGGCCGTGTCGAGCCGGTGCGCGAGGTACGGCGTCGGCCGCCCCTTCCACAGACCGGCGCCGAAGACGACGGCGACGTCCTGCGCGGGCACGTCGGCGGTGGTGCGCAGCCGGCTGTCGGCGACGGCGTGCGTCCAGGTGGCGGGCGCGAGGGCGAGGACGGCGCCCAGCATGACGGCCTGGACGGTGCGGCGGCGGGCCCGGGGGGTGCGGGGGAGCGCCGTCCCGCGCGTCAGCGCGACTGCGGCCCTCTTCAACCGTGCCGGTACGCGTACGCGTCGCAGGCCGCGCATGGATGAACCTCCGTGGATCTTGTCCGCCCCGTCACCCTGTTCGACGCGCACGCGGGCCGTTCGGTTCGCTCCGGCCGTACAGAACGGTGGCGAGGGCGATGCCGATGAGGGCGCCGAGGAGTTGCGCGCCGACGAACCCGGGCAGCGAGGCGGGGGCGATGCCGGTGAAGGAGTCGGAGAAGGAGCGGCCGACCGTCCCGGCCGGATTGGCGAAGGAGCCCGAGGAGGTGAACCAGATCGCGGCGAGGAGATAGCCGCCGACGGCGACCGGGGCGAGCGAGGAGCGGTCGATGCGGCGCAGGCCCTGGACGAGCAGGACGAGCCCGGCCGTGGCGACCGTCTCTCCGAGCAGCAGATGGGGATCCGAGCGGACGGCGGTGGACCAGGTGCCCGGTGCCCGCCCGAACATGGCCTCGGCGAGCAGCGCCCCGGCGACGGCTCCGGCGAACTGGGCGACGACGTAGACGGCCACCTCGCGTCTGCCCGGGGCGCCGGCCTCGCCCCGTCTCGCCCACCACTCGGAGAGGGTGATCACCGGGTTGAGGTGGCCGCCGGAGAGCGGGCCGAGGAGCGCGACGAGCAGGCCGAGCCCGAGGGCGGAGGCGAGCGAGTTGGCCAGCAGACGCACCCCGACGTCCTGGCTGAGCGCGGCGGCCTGGATGCCCGATCCGACGACGACGGCCACCAGCGCCGCGGTACCGACGAGTTCGGCGACGGCGCGCCGGGGGAGCCCGGGAAGGGAAGAGGGAGTCATTCGCATAGCGGAAAAGATATTCCGCTAGATAAAAGAATGAGGGGGGAAGGGGGAAAGCCGTACGATCCGCAGATGATCACTGAGGCGGCCCTCAACAACGCGGAGTGGTGCGAGGCGATGTGCCGCGCGCACGGCCACCCCGGAAGCTTCGGCCCGCGCGCCTGGACGAACGCCCGCCGCACCCCGCCGTACTACCCGGACGCCGTGACACTGACCGCCGACGCGTCGGTACGGGACGTCCTCGACGACATCGACCGCAGCGCCCCCGGCGCCTCGGTCAAGGACTCCTTCGCCCGACTCGACCTGACCGCCGAGGGGTTCCGGCCACTCTTCGAGGCGCGCTGGATCCACCGCCCCGCCGACCTGCTGGTCCCGGCGCCGACGGACGGGACCCACTGGCGAGCGGTCCGCACCCCGGCGGCGCTCACCGACTGGGCGACGGCGTGGAGCGGCGGGGACGCGGAGACGGCGGCGCTCTTCCGTACCGAACTGCTGGCCGACCCGGCGACGACGGTCGTCGCGGGACACGGGACGGACGGCGGGATCGTCGGGGGAGCGGTGCTCAGCGAGTCCGGCCGGGTCACGGGCGTCTCGAACCTCTTCACCGCCGACGGCGACGACCCTTCGGCGACCTGGTCCGGCTGCCTCGGCCTCGTACGGGACGGCCACGCCGTCGTCGGCTACGAGTCGGGCGACGACCTGCCGCCCGCGCTGGCCGTGGGCTTCGAGCAGCTCGGCCCGCTCCGGATCTGGCTGGCGGTCTGACAGCGCGACCCAGGCGCCCGTGAGCCCACGGAAAACACTCGTGACGCCCACGCAACGGGGAGGCAACGCGGGGCGGTCAGGATCGGGGCATGACGGAGGCGGAGCGGGACAGCACGTTCGACAGCACGGCCGAGCTGCTCGGCACGATCACGACGCGGCTCGGCGCGCAGTTGAGCCACGTCCACCTGAACGGTGTCCCCCGTGCCCGCCCCACCCTCGTGGCCGTCGGCCACGGCAGCCGCGACCCACGCGCCGCCGCCACCCTCGCCGACCTGGTCGAACGCGTCCGCGAACTCCGCCCAGGACTCGACGTCCGCCTCGCCCACATCGAGCTGAACGCCCCCCTCCTCACGGACGTCCTCGCGGACCTCGCGGGGGCGGGACACGCCCCGGCGGCGGGGACGGCCGGGGCTTCCGCCGCCGAGGGCCACGCCCCGCCGCCCGGGGCCCCCGCGGGGGCGGCGGACACGGCGGGCCGCCCCGGACCCGGGCATGCGGCCCTGGCGCGACGCACCGCCGGCAACGCCGTCCTCGTGCCGCTGCTCTTCGGGCCCGGGTACCACGTCAAGCACGACCTGCCGGCCGCTGCCGCCGCGCTCCCCGACGGGCGGATGCGGGTCGCCGCGCCGCTCGGCCCGCACCCGCTGCTCGTCGAGGCCCTCGCCGACCGGCTCGCCGAAGCGGGCTGGACCTCCGCCGACAGCGCCTCGCGCTCCACCGGTGTCGTCCTCGCGGCGGCCGGCTCCCGCGACCGCGAGGGGCTCGACGCCGTCCGCCGGATCGCCGCCGCGCTCTCCGAGCGGCTCGGCGGGGTGCCCGTCGTCCCCGCGTACGCCTCCGCCGCCACGCCCACCGTCCCCGAGGCGCTGCGCGTGCTCGCCGCCCGGGGCCGCCACCGGGTCGCCGTCGCCTCCTGCTTCACCGCCCCCGGCCTCTTCGCGACCCGCGCCACCTCCCATGCCCCCTGGATCGCCTCGCCCCCGCTCGGCGCCCACCCCGCCCTCGCCCGCCTGGTCCTCCACCGCTACGACCAGGCCGCCACCGCCCCCACGCCCGCCCCGACGCCCACTCCCCTGAACGCGCCCACGCCCGCCCCCGTCCCCACCTGGCGAGAACTCGCCTCCGCCTAGGGCCTCCAGCTACGGCCTTCGTTCCACTCCCCGCCCCACCCCGCGGCCGAAAGACAGCCGTTCCACCACCCCCACTGTCCGTCCCGCCGGTTACCTTCGGTGCATGGAAGGCTTCGCGGACACCTCAGGCATCACGGACACCCCCGGCTACGACGACACCGCCACCGAGCGCTGGGCCGCCGAGCCCGACAAGCGCCCAGGACGGACCGCCTTCCAGAGGGACCGCGCGCGTGTGCTGCACTCCAGCGCCCTGCGCCGGCTCGCGGGCAAGACCCAGGTCGTCACCCCCGGCTCGCGGAGCCACGCCTGGGACGCCAGCCCCCGCACCCGCCTCACCCACTCCCTGGAGTGCGCCCAGGTCGGCCGCGAGCTCGGCGCCGCGCTCGGCTGCGACCCCGATCTCGTCGAGGCCGCCTGCCTCGCCCACGACATGGGCCACCCGCCCTTCGGCCACAACGGCGAGGTCGCGCTCAACGAGTTCGCCAAGGACTGCGGCGGCTTCGAGGGCAACGCCCAGTCCCTCCGGCTGCTCACCCGTATCGAGACCAAGCGGTTCATCGCCGACCCCGACACCGGCCGCCCCGTCAGCGTCGGGCTCAACCTCACCCGCGCCGCCCTCGACGCCGCCACCAAGTACCCCTGGCCGCGCGGCGGTCACCCCGAGAACCCCGACTCGTCCAAGTTCGGGGTGTACGAGGACGACCTCCCCGTCTTCCGGTGGGCCCGGCAGGGCGCCGCCGCGCACCGCAAGTGCTTCGAGGCCCAGGTCATGGACTGGTCCGACGACGTGGCGTACTCCGTCCACGACTTCGAGGACGGCCTGCACGCCGGCCACATCGACCCGAACATGCTCTTCGCCGAGCCCGAGCGCGCCGACATCTGGGCCGTCGCCATCGGCCGGTACGTCCCGCACGACACCGACCCGCAGGAGCTCGCCGACGCCCTCGACCGGCTCGTCGACCAGGACTGGTGGCCGCACGGCTACGACGGATCGGCCGTCGCCCAGGCCCGCCTCAAGGACGCCACCAGCGAGCTGATCGGCCGCTTCGCCCTAGCCGCCGAGGGCGCCACCCGCCAGGCGTGGGGATCCGGCCGCCTCACCCGGTACGCCGCCGAGTTGGTCGTCCCCCGCGAGACCCGCAACGAATGCGCCGTCCTCAAGGCCGTCGCCGACCGGTACGTCATGCAGCGCGCCGAGCAGGAGGCCCTCCGCGCCGACCAGCGCATCGTCCTCGCCGAGCTCGCCGAGGCGCTCACCGCCCGCGCCCCCGAGGGACTCGACCCCCAGTTCCGCGCCCTCTTCGACACGGCGGACGACGACAGGTCACGCAAGCGGGTGATCATCGACCAGATCGCCTCCCTCACCGACGCCTCCGCCCGCACCCTCCACGCCCGCCTCACCCACCGCCCCTAGGCCGTGTCTGCCAGGGGCATGGCCCGAACCCGCCCCCTTCCGCCATCACGCTCCGTGCGGGACGCTCGGCTGAGGGGCCGAGGCGCAACGGCTGGCCGAACGCCCGGAGGCGTAGCGTAGAAGCGGTCGCAACGAGGAGGCATCAAGTGGTCGACGCAGATCAGACCTTCGTCATCGTCGGCGGGGGACTGGCCGGGGCCAAGGCGGCGGAGACGCTCCGCTCCGAGGGGTTCACCGGCCGGGTGATCCTCATCGGAGACGAGCGCGACCACCCCTACGAACGCCCACCGCTCTCCAAGGGCTACCTCATCGGCAAGGAGGAGCGCGACAGCGTCTTCGTCCACGAGGCCGCCTGGTACGCCCGCGCCGAGGTCGAACTCCACCTCGGGCAGCCCGTCACCGCCATCGACCGCGAGGCCCGCACCGTACGCCTCGGTGACGGCACCACCATCCGCTACGACCGGCTGCTGCTCGCCACCGGCTCCGAGCCGCGCCGCCTGGACATCCCCGGCACCGACCTCGCCGGCGTCCACCATCTGCGCCGCCTCGCCCACTCCGACCGGCTCCGCCACGTCCTGGCCGCCCTCGGCCGAGACAACGGCCACCTGGTGATCGCGGGCGGCGGCTGGATCGGCCTGGAGGTCGCCGCCGCGGCCCGCGGCTACGGCGCCGAGGTCACCGTCGTCGAGTCCGAGCCCACCCCGCTCCACCAGGTCCTCGGCCCCGAGCTCGGCCAGCTCTTCGCCGACCTCCACGCCGAGCACGGCGTCCGCTTCGTCTTCGGCGCCCGGCTCACCGAGATCGTCGGCCAGGACGGCATGGTCCTCGCCGTGCGCACCGACGACGGCGAGGAGCACCCCGCGCACGCCGTCCTCGCCGCGATCGGCGCCGCCCCGCGCACCGCCCTCGCCGAGGCCGCCGGCCTCGCCCTGGTCGACCGCGCCCACGGCGGCGGCATCGCCGTCGACGCGTCGCTGCGCACCTCCGACCCCGAGATCTTCGCGGCCGGTGACGTCGCCGCCGCCCACCACCCGCTCCTGAACACCCGGCTGCGCGTCGAGCACTGGGCCAACGCCCTCAACGGCGGCCCGGCGGCCGCCCGCGCCATGCTCGGCCGACCCGTCTCGTACGACCGCGTCCCGTACTTCTTCTCCGACCAGTACGACCTCGGCATGGAGTACTCCGGCTGGGCCCCGCCCGGCTCCTACGACCAGGTCGTCCTCCGTGGCGACGCCGGCAAGCGGGAGTTCATCGCCTTCTGGCTCAAGGACGGCAAGGTCCTCGCCGGGATGAACGTGAATGTGTGGGACGTCACAGAGCCGATCCAGAAGCTCATCCGCGCCCAGTCCCCGGTGAACACCGACGCCCTCGCCGACCCCTCGGTCCCGTTGGACAGTCTCGTCCCCTAGTCCGCCCACGTAGACTTCGTGCGTGGCAGGCAGGATCAACGATGACGACGTGAAGGCGGTACGGGACGCGGTCCCGATCGACGCCGTCGTGTCCGAGTACCTCCAGCTCCGCAACGCCGGCGGCGGCAACCTCAAGGGCCTGTGCCCCTTCCACGACGAGAAGTCCCCCTCCTTCCAGGTCAGCCCGAGCAAGGGCCTGTTCCACTGCTTCGGCTGCCAGGAGGGCGGCGACACCATCGCCTTCGTGATGAAGATCGACCACCTCTCCTTCTCGGAGACGGTCGAGCGCCTCGCCGCGAAGGCGGGCATCACCCTGCGCTACGAAGAGGGCGGCTACAACCCCGGCCACCAGCGCGGCGAGCGCATCCGCCTGGTCGAGGCGCACAAGGTCGCCGCCCAGTTCTACATCGACCAACTGGACTCCCCCGAGGCCGAGATCGGCCGGAAGTTCCTCGCCGAGCGTGGCTTCGACCAGGCCGCCGCCGCGCACTTCGGCGTCGGTTACTCCCCGGCCGGCTGGGACCACCTCACCCGCTACCTGCGCGGCAAGGGCTTCTCCGACAAGGAGCTGATCCTCTCCGGGCTCTCCCAGGACGGCCGCCGCGGCCCCATCGACCGCTTCCGCGGCCGGCTGATGTGGCCGATCCGGGACGTCGGCGGAGACGTCGTCGGCTTCGGCGCGCGCAAGCTCCGCGACGACGACAACGGGCCCAAGTACCTGAACACGCCCGAGACGCCGATCTACAAGAAGTCCCAGGTGCTCTACGGCATCGACCTGGCCAAGAAGGACATCGCCAAGGTCAGCCGGGCCGTCGTCGTCGAGGGCTACACCGACGTCATGGCCTGCCACCTGGCCGGTGTCACCACCGCCATCGCCACCTGCGGCACCGCCTTCGGCGGCGACCACATCAAGATCCTCCGCCGGCTCCTGATGGACAACGGCTCGGCCCGCGTGATCTTCACCTTCGACGGCGACGCCGCCGGCCAGAAGGCCGCCCTGCGCGCCTTCGAGGACGACCAGAAGTTCGCCGCCGAGACGTACATCGCCATCGCCCCCGACGGCATGGACCCCTGCGAGCTGCGGCTCGCCAAGGGCGACCAGGCCGTCGCCGAGCTGGTCGAGCCGCGCACCCCGCTCTTCGAGTTCGCGCTGCGCCAGATCGTCCGGCGCTACGACCTGGAGACCCCGGCCGGCCGGGCCGCCGCTCTCGACGAGGCCGCGCCGATCGTCGCCCGGATCAAGAACATCGCCTCCCAGCACGAGGTCGCCGTCCAGCTCGCGGGCATGCTCGGCATCCTCGACACCCAGTTCGTCGTCAGGCGCGTCGCCCAGATCGCCCGCTGGCAGCGCGACCGCGGCGGCCGCGGCGCCCCGGCACCGGCGAGCCCGCAGCATGGGGGCGCCTCCCGTGCCCGAAGGGCTACGGGGGACTACGAGACCACTCACGCACCCGCCGCGACCGGCGGCCCCGCGCTCAACCTGCGCAGCCCCGCCCACCGAACCGAGCGCGAGCTGCTCAAGCTGGCCCTCCAGCGCCCGGAACTGGTCTCCCCGGCCTTCGACGCGTACGGCGCCGACGAGTTCACCGCCCCGCCCTACGCGGCCGTCCGCCAGTGCATCCAGGACGCGGGCGGCGCCACCGGCGCGCCCCCCGACTTCCTGGCCGCCGTCCGCGAGGCCGCCCCCAACGACACCGTCCGCGCGCTCGTCACCGAACTCGCCGTCGAGACGATCTTCGCCAAGGTCGTCGACGAGGTCTACGCGGGCGCCCAGCTCGTTTCGGTCCGGCTGCGCGCCGTCGACCGCCGCGTCCGCGACATCCAGGGCACCCTGGCCCGCCTCGGCCCGAACGGCGACCCGGCCCAAGTGGATGCCGTCCAGAACGAGTTGTGGGTCCTCACCCAGTACGCCCAGTCCCTGCGCACCAACGGCGCCGCCGCGCTCTAGAGCGCCCTGGCGGCGCTCTGACGTTCGGTCACCTCCCGAACTCAAAAAGTCACCGCACGCCCCTCGTGGCGGCGATGTGTCGTACCCCACACTGGGAAGCGGTGCCTGAGCCCCCGGAGCACCGGCAGCGATCACCCTGGAGGTCGCCCCCGTGCAGACCCAGACCCTGTCCCCGACGGATGTCGTGCCCGGGCAGCGCCCGGCCGCCCGCCACCCGGAGGCGCCCGCAGAGGCCGCCCCCGCCGAGCCGGCCGAAGGAGCCGATCCGCCGGAGCCCACCGAGTTCGTCGACGACACGCCCGAACCGGAGCCGTCCCCGCGCCGCGTCGACCTCGGCGGGAACGGGCCTTCGTCCGACCTCTTCCGCCAGTACCTGCGCGAGATAGGCCGCATCCCGCTGCTCACCGCCGCCGAGGAGGTCGAGCTCGCCCGCCGTGTCGAGGCCGGGCTCTTCGCCGAGGCGAAGCTCGCGAGCACCCCCGACCTGGACTCGCAGCTGGCGCTCGACCTGGACCGGCTCGTCGTCCTCGGCCGGATGGCCAAGCGCCGGCTCATCGAGGCCAACCTGCGGCTCGTCGTCTCCGTCGCCAAGCGGTACGTCGGGCGCGGCCTGACCATGCTCGACCTGGTCCAGGAGGGAAACCTGGGCCTGATCCGGGCCGTGGAGAAGTTCGACTACGCGCGCGGCTACAAGTTCTCGACGTACGCGACCTGGTGGATCCGCCAGGCGATGTCCCGGGCCCTCGCCGACCAGGCCCGGACCATCCGCGTCCCCGTCCATGTCGTCGAGCTCATCAACCGGGTGATCCGGGTCCAGCGCCGCATGCTCCAGGAGCGCGGCTACGAACCCACCCCGGAGGAGGTGGCCGCCCAGCTCGACCTGGCCCCCGAACGCGTCGGCGAGGTGCTGCGCCTCGCCCAGGAACCGGTCTCCCTGCACGCCCCCGTGGGCGAGGAGGACGACGTCGCCCTCGGCGACCTCATCGAGGACGGTGACGCGACGAGCCCCGTGGAGTCGGCGGCGTTCCTGCTGCTGCGCGAGCACCTGGAGGCCGTCCTCTCCACCCTCGGCGAGCGCGAGCGCAAGGTGGTCCAGCTCCGCTACGGCCTCGACGACGGCAGGCCGCGCACCCTGGAGGAGATCGGCCGGCTCTTCGGCGTGACACGCGAACGCATCCGCCAGATCGAGTCGAAAACCCTCAACAAGCTCCGGGACCACGCCTTCGCAGACCAACTACGGGGCTACCTGGACTAGGTCCTGTCCGGAAAGTCCGGCCTGGCTCCCTTCGGGCGGACGACCATACCTTCCGGACACTCCCCAGGCCCTCTCGTTCGGATGCCGACGGCACCCAGGAGTCGCCGTCCTTCGTCATGTGACCCATGCCGCACATCAAGCGACATGGGTCACGGACGAGTCGATCACTTCGGGCAGCCGACCCGAGGATCAGTCGACCTCGGCGACCGCCTGCGCGAACTGGGCCGCGTAGAGCCGCGCGTACGCGCCGCCGGACGCCAACAGCTCGTCGTGCGTGCCCTGTTCGACGATCGAGCCGTTCTCCATCACCAGGATCACGTCCGCGTCCCGGATGGTGGAGAGCCGGTGGGCGATCACGAACGAGGTGCGCCCGTGGGCCAGGCGCGCCATCGCCTTCTGGATGAGGACCTCGGTACGGGTGTCGACCGAGCTGGTCGCCTCGTCCAGGACCAGGATCACCGGGTCGGACAGGAACGCCCGCGCGATCGTGATCAGCTGCTTCTCACCCGTGCTGACGTTGCCGCCCTCGTCGTCGATGACGGTGTCGTAGCCCTCGGGCAGGGTCCGGATGAAGCGGTCGGCGTGGGCCGCCCGCGCCGCCTCCTCGATCTGCTCCCGCGTGACCTCGCCGCTCGCGCCGTACGCGATGTTGTCGGCGATCGTGCCGCCGAAGAGCCAGGTGTCCTGGAGGACCATGCCGATCCCGGACCGCAGCTCCTCGCGGGACATCGCCGAGATGTCCGCCCCGTCGAGGGTGATCCGGCCGCCGGTGACCTCGTAGAAGCGCATCAGCAGGTTCACGAGCGTCGTCTTGCCGGCGCCCGTCGGCCCGACGATCGCGACCGTCTGACCGGGCTCCACCGTCAGGGAGAGGTCCTCGATGAGCGGCTTCTCCGGCTCGTAGCGGAACGCCACCTCCTCCAGCGCCACCTTGCCCAGCGCCACCTCCTCCAGCGCAGCCTTGCCCAGCGCCACCGTGCCCTGCGACTCCTTGCCGAGCGCCACCCTGCCGTGCGACTCCGACGGCAGCGCGGCCGTCGCCGTCGGGCCGTCCGGGGTCTGCTCCTCCGCGTCGAGCAGCTCGAAGATCCGCTCGGCGGAGGCCACACCCGACTGCACCAGGTTCGCCATCGACGCCACCTGCGTCAGCGGCATCGAGAACTGACGGGAGTACTGGATGAACGCCTGCACGTCACCGATCGACAGCGTGCCGCTCGCCACCCGCAGACCGCCGACGACAGCCACCAGCACGTAGTTGATGTTCGAGATGAAGAACATCACCGGCTGCATCACGCCGCTGTTGAACTGGGCCTTGAAACCGGCCTCGTACAGCGCCTCGTTCTGCGCGCGGAAGTCGGCGGCCGACTCGTCCTGCCGCCCGAAGACCTTCACCAGCGCATGGCCGGTGTACATCTCCTCCACATGGGCGTTGAGGGCGCCCGTGGACTTCCACTGCTGCACGAAGTGCGGCTGCGACCGCTTGCCGACCCTTGTCGCCACGACCACCGACACCGGCACGGTCACCAGCGCGACCAGCGCGAGGAGCGGCGAGATCCAGAACATCATCGCCAGCACGCCGACGATGGTCAGCAGCGAGTTGATCAGCTGGCCCATCGACTGCTGGAGCGTCTGCGAGATGTTGTCGATGTCGTTCGTCGCCCGGCTCAGCACCTCACCGCGCTTGGCCCGGTCGAAGTACGACAGCGGCAGCCGCGCCAGCTTCGCCTGCACGTCCTCACGCATCCGGTACACGGTCCGGTTGATCACCTTGATCGACATCCGGGTCGACACCAGCATGAGCAGACCGGCCGCCACGTAGATCGCCAGGATCCACAGCAGCACCTCGCCGACGGCCGTGAAGTCGATGCCCTGCCCGGGGGTGAAGTCCACCCCGGAGAGCATGTCCGCCATCCCGGCGTCGCCCTTGGCCCGCAGGCCCTCGATCGCCTGCGCCTTCGTCGTGCCGTCGGGCATCTGCCGCCCGACCACACCCGCGAAGACCAGGTCGGTCGCCTTGCCGAGGATCTTCGGACCGACCACCGAGGCCGCCACGCTGAGCACACCGGCGATCAGCATCAGCCACAGCGCGCCCCGCTCGGGCGCCAGCTGCCGCAGCAGCCGCTTGCCCGAGCCCTTGAAGTCCATCGACCGCTGGTCGGGGCCGCCACCGGCCATCATTCGTCCACCAGGACCGGCCATCAGGCTGCCTCCGCCTCGGTCAGCTGGGAGAGCACGATCTCCCGGTACGTCTCGTTGTCCGCCATCAGTTCGTGATGGCGTCCGGTGCCCACGACCCGGCCCTCGTCGAGGACCACGATGCGGTCGGCGTCCCGGATGGTCGACACCCGCTGGGCGACGATCACCACGGTCGAGTCCGACGTCTCCGCCTTCAGCGCCTCCCGCAGCAGCGCGTCCGTCTGGTAGTCGAGCGCCGAGAAGGAGTCGTCGAAGAGGTAGATCTCGGGCCGCTGCACCAGCGTCCGGGCGATCGCGAGCCGCTGCCGCTGACCACCCGAGACGTTCGTGCCGCCCTGCGCGATCGGCGCGTCGAGGCCGTGCTCCAGCTTCTTCACGAAGTCGGCCGCCTGCGCGACCTCGAGCGCGTGCCACAGCTCCTCGTCGGACGCGTCGGGCTTGCCGTACCGCAGGTTCGTCGCCACCGTGCCGGAGAAGAGGTACGGCTTCTGCGGGACGAGCCCCACCGTCCGCGCCATCAGCTCCGGGGCCAGCTTCCGTACGTCCACACCGTCGACGAGCACCTCGCCGCCGGTCACGTCGAACAGCCGGGGCACCAGGCCCAGCAGCGTCGACTTGCCGCTGCCGGTCGAACCGATGATCGCCGTCGTCTCGCCCGGTCGCGCCACCAGCTCCACGTCCCGCAGGACCGACTCCTCGGCGCCCGGGTAGCGGAAGTCGGCGCTCCGGACCTCCAGGTGGCCGCGCCGCTCCAGCTCGCGCACCGGCTCGGCGGGCGGCACGACGCTGCTCTCGGTGGCGAGGACCTCCTCGATGCGCTCGGCGCACACCTCCGCACGCGGCACCATCATGAACATGAAGGTGGCCATCATCACGGCCATCACGATCTGCATCAGATAGGCGAGGAAGGCGGTCAGCGCGCCGATCTCCATCCCGCCGCTGTCGATGCGGTGCGCTCCGAACCAGACCACCGCGACGCTGGAGATGTTCACGACCGTCATCACGGTCGGGAACATCAGCGCCATCAGCCGGCCCGTCGCCATCGAGACGTCGGTCAGCTCGGTGTTGGAGACCTTGAACCGCTCCCGCTCGTAGCCGTCCTTCACGAAGGCCCGGATCACGCGGTTGCCGGTGATCTGCTCGCGCAGCACCCGGTTCACCGTGTCGAGCCGCTCCTGCATCGTCCGGAACAGCGGGCGCATCTTCTTCACGATCAGCGAGACCGCGATGCCCAGCACCGGCACGACCGCGATCAGCACCGCCGACAGCGGTACGTCCAGACTCAGCGCCATGACGATGCCACCGACGCACATGATCGGCGCCGAGACCATCAGCGTGAACGCCATCAGGACCAGCATCTGGACCTGCTGGACGTCGTTGGTGGTACGGGTGATCAGCGACGGCGCGCCGAACTGCCCGACCTCGCGGGCGGAGAAGGACTGCACCCGGTCGAAGACGGCGGCGCGGACGTCCCGGCCGAGGGCGGAGGCGGTCCTGGCCCCGTAGTGGACGGCGCCGACGTTGCAGACGACCTGGATCACGGAGACGGCGATCATCAGGGCGCCGAACCGCAGGATGTAGCCGGTGTCCCCGTTGACGACACCGTTGTCGATGATGTCCGCGTTCAGGGTCGGCAGGTAGAGGGACGCGCAGGTCTGCAGGAACTGCAGCAGGACCAGCAGGCCGATGGGCTTCTTGTACGGTCGAAGGTGGGTTCGGAGAAGTCGTAGGAGCACGGGTCCTACTATCGCCCGCGCCGCCACGACGTTACGAGCCGGTTTTGTCGAGTCTTGAACGGACTCCGCTACCGGCCGAATGTTCTCCGCTCCGAGCGCGCGGCCGTCACGACCCGAACGTCTGGCCGCCACGCTCCGAGCGCGCGGCCGTCACGACCGAACGCCTGGCCGCCACGCTCAGAGCGGCCGGCGGTCACGCCCCGAACGCGCCCGGGTGGATCTGCTCCCGCGTGGCCACGTACTGCTGCCGTACGGCCCGACCGACCGCCAGCTCCTCACCCGGCTCGAAGATCTGCGCCGCGGCGCCCTGCCAGGCCGGGGGAGCGGTGGGCGACAGCGTCCCCCGGGCGACCCCGAGCGCCCATGCGGCCTGCCGTGCGGCGCCCAGGGCCGCGTAGTCCGCGGGCTGCGGGACGACGACCTGTGCGCCGAAGATCGCGGGGGCGATCGCCTGGACCGCCGGCAGCCCGGCGGCCGCGCCCAGCAGGAACACCCGGCGCACCTCCACACCGCGTCCGCGCAGCACGTCCATGGCGTCGGTCAGCGAGCAGAGCATGCCCTCGAACGCGGCCCGGGCCAGGTGCTCGGGCTTCATCGACTCACGGCGCAGCCCGCTGAGCGTGCCGGCGGTGTGCGGCAGCTGCGGGGTGCGCTCGCCCTCCAGATAGGGCAGCAGGACGAGTCCGGAGGAGCCCGGCGTCGACTTCAGGGCCAGCGCCGACAGCTCCTCCAGGCTCTCGGTGCCGAGCATCTCGGCGGTGCCGCGCAGCGCGCGTACCGCGTTGGAGGTGTGGACGACGGGCAGGTGCATCCCGGTCGCGTCGGCGAAGGAGGTGATCAGGCCCTGCGGGTCGGCGAGCGCCTCGTGGTGCACGGCCATCACCGAGCCGGAGGCGCCGACGGAGACGACCGCGTCGCCGGGCGCGAGGCCGAGCCCGAACGCGGCGGCCATGGTCTCGCCCGTACCGGCGGAGATCAGCAGGCCCTCGGGGGTGGTCCCGGCGGCGTCGGCGGGGCCGAGCACCTCGGGGAGCACGGCCTGGTGGCCGAGGGCCAGCTCGACGAGGTCGGGGCGGTACGCGCCCGCGCCGGCCGACCAGTAGCCGGTGGCGGAGGCGGCACCGCGGTCGGTCGTACGGCGTACGGGGCGGCCGAGGAGCTGCCAGACGAGCCAGTCGTGGGGCTGGAGGAGCATCGCGACGCGCTGGGCGTTCTCCGGCTCGGAGCGGGCGAGCCAGCGGAGCTTGGCGACGGGCTGGCCGGACTGCGGCACGGAGCCGACGGCCTCGGCCCAGGCCTGCCGCCCGCCGAACGCCTCGACAAGATCGGCGGCGGCCACCTGGGCGCGCTTGTCGTTGCCGACCATGGCGGGCCGGACGAGCCCGCCCTGCGCGTCGAGCGGTACGAGCCCGTGCTGCTGGGCGGAGACCCCGATGGCCTGCACCCCTTCGAGCAGCCCGCCGCCGGCGGCCTCGCCGAGCGAGAGCAACCACGCTTGCGGGTCGACATCGGCGGCCTTGGGTTCACCCGGGTGCGGCGCGTACCCCTGACGCAGTACGGCACCCGTGTCCGCGTCGCAGACGACGATGCGTGTGAACTCGGCAGAGCTGTCCAAGCCGGCGACTATCCCCATGGAAGGAGATTCTGCCGCACGCGGAGGAGTAAGGGGAGCGCGCGCGGGGTAGGGGACGCGTTTCGCAGGGCGGGACGGCACCGCGACACCCCGCTACGAGGAGGATGTCCCGGCGCCGGGGCCCAGCCCGGGGGCCTGATCCCGGGCCCCTACGCGTACACGTACGACCGCTCAGGTGTTGCTCACACCCCACTCGTCCTCGGTCACCTGGCCGTTGTGGTGACGGAGGGAGTGGATGCGGTCGGTGACCGAGGCGGGCAGCTTGTCGCCCACCTTGTCGCTCACCACGTGGAACGCCTTGCCGGCGACCTGGCGGCCGGTCTGCGCCGCGGACTCGGCCGCGTTACGGACCGCCGGGTTCTGGGAGAGGTCCCTGGCCGACTTCTTCATCTGCTCGTAGCGCTCGCGCCCGGCGCGCGTGCCGATGACGTAACCGAGGGCCAGACCCACGACGAACGTCAGCTTGTACCGCACGGCGGCACCACCTTCCCTTGAGCTTCCCTGTCTGTCTCACTGGTGCCCACGAGCGCCCACGGCATACCGATTGGCGGAGCACCCCCCTGCTTGCGCTAATGTATGTGTCGCAGCGAGCGCGCGCCGCCCGGGGACACCCGAGGTGGATCCGTTCGGTGCAACCGCAGCAATCCCCTGTAGCTCAATTGGCAGAGCAGCCGGCTGTTAACCGGCAGGTTACTGGTTCGAGTCCAGTCGGGGGAGCGCGATCCCCTGTAGCTCAATTGGCAGAGCATTCGGCTGTTAACCGGAGGGTTGCTGGTTCGAGTCCAGCCGGGGGAGCAAGCGAAAGAGGACCCTTAGGGGTCCTCTTTCTTATGTCCGGGAACCATGCGGCACGCTGCGCGGTCCTCATGGTCGAGCACTCCGCAGCAGACGCCGACCATCCGGAGCAGGAGATCGTATGAGCGGCTATGCTGCGGCAGACGGCGCGCACACATGTACGCGCCACGCGGTGAGGGGCGGTAGCTCAGCCGGTTAGAGCAGCGGACTCATAATCCGTCGGCCGTGGGTTCGAGTCCCACCCGCCCCACCACCGCAGAGTGCAGCAGAATCGTTCTGACCAGGACCTTCCCTGGTCGGACGATCGGCTCCAGCAATCCTGTCGCCTTCGCCGGACGCGTGGTGAAACCAGTCTGAGCCACATCGGCGACAGAGGTCGGGCACATGGGTCGGGCGACACGCCCAAGCCACTCGGATGGCGCACTTTCACCGCCGTCGACCGGCCCTGTGAGCCACCCCACAGCGTCCGAGGCCATGATCCGCCGCAGCGGTACGTCAGCTCCGAGCCGCGCATGGAGCGGGGCGCAGCGCGGACAGTCGGCTGGCCCCTGGACGCGTGCGCCGGTCCGCCGGCGGACCTAGGGTTCGAAGGCGGGGGCCGGACGGCGGCCGGCACGGCCACGGCGCGGCTGGGTACGCCTCGCGAGCAGCGAGGATCATGGCCGAGTCGGTCGTCAATACGTACGCGGAGACGGCGCCCCATGAAGAACTGAAACGCTATTACCCGCATCAGGCCGGCGTGAGCCTGCCGGCTGTCCAACAGCGTCTCTCTCTCACTCAACGACCAGAGACAAGCGGGCAGTTGTCGTCGGTCTCCCCGGTGGAATGGGCTCCGTTTATGCCTGGCGGCGCTCCACCGGGTTCCACCCGCATCAAGATCGAATCGTCGAGCTGAATTCGGTCGGCGCGTATTAGCTTTGTGGGGCCTCGGTCTCTCCCGTACACGTGGCGCGCCCGAATGTGCCCATGGCGGTGGCGCGCTGGACGTGTTTGCCGCGAATCGCCAAGGTGCAGGATGCCTGTCCGCCCTTTCCGTCGAGGACGACGGCGACGGTCGGGGCCTTGCCGAGAGGCACCTGAACCGACTTGCTCCAGGGAAGCGTGACGCCCTTCTCCACCGTGGCCGTGCCGTCCTCGCTGCGGGCGAGGTAGGAGATCTCGGCGGTGCCGGTCCCCGTGACCTCGTACGTCACCTCGGCGGTCGGCACGGCCCGCGGCTTCGGCTGCTCGTCGGTGTCGAGGATGCCGTAGCCGACGAGCCCGAAGCAGGCGAGCAGGGCGATGCCGGCGATCAGCAACCCCCGCCGTTCCGGGGAGCCGCCTCCCGTGCTCTCGTGTTCGTTCTCCTCCCGCACTGCGTTTTCCGCAATTTCATTGGACGACATGAGAGCCCGGCTTTCGGTTGGTAGGCAGAGGAACCGGGTGGTTATACACCACGCCACATGCCGAGTGCGAGCAAGGGGAAGAATCGGGCGAACCCCACTCCCTTCGGCCGATCAATTGTCCTGTATGTCGCAAGGGTTGACCGGGTCTCGCAGGGGTGGTTAGAAAGCCCCGCTGCAATGCCCGTGAGCTCGTGGTTCGTATCATCCGCGCGATCACTGCGCATTGCTCCAAGCTGGGCGGAAACCTCCGCGCCGGCTCGTTCGGCGTACCCATTTCGCTGGAGTGATGCGGGTGCGTCGATGCCGAAAGGTATTGAGGGTGAAAGTTCCGTACAGGAGATATCTCTCCTGTCTTGTCGTGTCGGCGGTGGCGGGCACGCTGTTGCCCCAGGTCGCTTACGCGACTCCGCAGTCTGGGGCGACGGGCGACGACAAGGGTGTCTTCGACACGGTCGCGGGTTGGTTCTCGGACGACGACGAGGGTGAGACGAAGCCTCCGGTCGGGGGGAAGCTGGAGGTTCCCAGCCGGGAGAAGCTGCCGAAGGGTGAGAAGCTTCCGAAGGCCAAGCGGGTCAAGGAACTGACGGCCAAGCGCACGTCGCAGGCGCGTTTCTGGCAGCTTTCCGACGGTCGGGTCGAGGCTGAGCTGACGGCGGTGCCGACGTCCTACCGGTCCGGTACGTCCTGGAAGCCGGTGGAGACCACCGTGCGCGCGACGCAGGACAGGGGTTTCGACTTCGCCAACACCGCGAATGCGGGTAAGAGTTGGTTCGGTTCCGATGCCGGCCGGTTCATGCGTTTCGAGGCGGAGGGCGGCGGGGCGGTCACGTTCGGGCTGGCTGGTGCTGGTGCGCTGAAGCCGGAGGCGAAGGGTGACCGGGTCCTGTACAAGGACGCTGTCTCCGGTGCGGATCTGTCGTTCCGGGTGGGCAATGGTCAGGTGAAGGAGGACATCGTTCTGGCCGAACGTCCGGCCGGTCCTGTGTCGTTCACCTTCACTTTGGACACTGAGGGTGGTCTGACGCCGCAGGCTCGCAAGGACGGTTCGATCGCGTTCTTCGGTGAGGCTCCGGGTACGCCGGTGATGGTGATCCCGGCTCCGTACATGACGGACGCGGCGAAGGTTCCGCAGTCGGTGACGGGTGGCACCTACAGCACGAAGGTCACGCAGAAGCTGTCCCGGGATGCTGAGGGCAAGGGCTGGAAGCTGACGGTCACGCCGGATGCGAAGTGGCTTGCGGCGAAGGAGCGTCAGTATCCGGTCGTGATCGATCCGACGATCACGATCACGCCGATCGCGTCGGTGTCCGAGGACACGATGGTCCTGTCGGATCAGCCGTCGGTGAACTTCAACAACACCTGGAAGCTGTCGGTCGGCAAGACGGACACGGGTATTGCCCGTTCGCTGATCAAGTTCCCGCTGAGTGAGATACCGGCGGGGGTGAAGGTTGATGCGGCGCGGCTGAGTCTGTATTACGACCAGGCGCACACCACCAACGGCAACGTGGTCGCTCTTGAGGCGCACCGGGCTACGGGGGCGTGGAGCGAGGCGGGTGCGACTCCCGCGACCTGGTCCAACACCAGTGCCCTGGTGGGCGAGCTCTCCGGTACCACGGTGTCCCTGGACGAGGGTGATGCCGGTACGGCGGCGGTCGGTGAGTGGCCGCGGTCGACGACGACCGGTGGCGCTGCGACCAACGACGATTTCGCTTACAACAAGAACGCGCTGACGGGTGAGTCGTACACCTGGCAGCCGAGGGTTCCGGAGACCGACAGCTACCGGGTGGATGTGCACTACCCGGCGGCGGCGGATGCGGCCACGGCCGCCCCGTACACGGTCACGCACAACGGCGGTACGAAGAATTACACGGTCAATCAGACCGGTACCGGTGGTGTGTGGAAGACGCTGGACGCGGCGGAGCTGAGCTTCGCCAAGGGCAATGCCGGGAAGATCGTCCTGGGTGACACGGGCTCGGCCACGACCCGCAACCTCGCCGACTCGGTGCGGCTGGTGAACCCGGCCGAGATCACCAAGGCCGCTTGGGACTACAACAAGTGGCATGACTTCCCCGTGGCCGACACGGTTCAGAAGTGGGTCTCCGGTACGGCGGCCAACCATGGTTTCGTGCTCAAGGCGAAGGACGAGTCGGGGACCGCGCCGACCGGTGGCCCGCGTTACGAGGCGGCCGACGGCAACACCTACGGCGGTGAGACCTCCACGTACCCGCGTCTGACGGTGACCTACGGCGCGGTGGGTACGTCGTTGAACTCTCCGACCGTGGTCCACTCCACGGGTCCGGAGCTGTCGTGGCCGGCGTATGCCAACACCAGTGGTGACACAGGCCTGGACATGGTGGAGTATCAGCTGCACCGTTCCACGCAGCAGGTGTTCACGCCGTCCGCGGCGACGCTGATCGCCCCGATCCCGTCGACGGCGACCGCCTACACGGACACGACGGCGGTGCCGACTCCGGACTCCAGCTCCAGTGAGATCGGGAAGTCGTACTACTACCAGCTTGCGGTCAAGGCGAAGAACGGGCAGGTCCTGGGGTCGCCGACGCGGATCGTGGGTATTCCGAAGGCCGGCCGGACGATGAGGATCATCCAGGCGGGTCAGGTCGACACGACGCTGTCCTCGCAGCAGCCGACCGTGAACCATGACGGTCTGGTCTCCGGCAAGGCGCAGACCTGGCTGAGCGTGGGTAACAACTCCGGTACCTACGGCAAGACCCGTGCTGCTTTGAAGTTCCCCACCACATCGATTCCCACCACCGCCACGGTGCTGGAGAACAAGATGTACATGTGGGGTGCGGAGACCACGAGCTCGACCAACGGTGCGATCTACGAACTCCACTCGCTGACCCGGGACTTCACCGAGACCCAGGCCACGTGGAACAACGCGAACTCGACCACGCCGTGGACCACCGCGGGCGGTGACTTCTCCGCCACGGTGTCCGACACCGTTCCGCAGATCACCGACGAGGTCGGCCGCCACTGGTGGGACGCGACCGGGCTGATGCAGTCCTGGGTCAAGACCCCGGCCAACAACAAGGGCGTCCTGGTCAAGCTGAAGGACGAGACCACCACCGGCCCGCAGGAGCGCACGATGTTCCTGTCGTCGGAGGCGCAGGACGTGCAGTTGCGTCCGTACATGCAGGTCATCTACGTCGACGCGACGACCGAGGACACGTACTACGCGCCGACGACTCCGGCGCGTATGACGCCGAACTCGCAGTACACGGTGGAGTTCACGGTCACCAACACGACCGCCGCCGCGTGGGTGGCGGGTGAGCGTCAGCTCTCCTACACCTGGAAGCTTCCCGACGGCACGGACGTGACCACGGGCGGCAACCAGCTTTCCACCGCGATCCCGGCCCTGCTGCCGGGCAAGTCGGCCACGATCCAGGCGCAGGTCAAGACGCCGATCAACTCCGACAACGGCAACAAGCGCAACGAGTACGTTCTTGGCTGGGACATCAGGAAGGTCGCCGACGGCACCTGGCTCTCCGCCGGCACCGGCGCCATCCCCTCGCTGAAGCAGAACGTGGCGGTCGAAGACCCGACCTCCAACCAGATCGGCCTGGAGAAGTTCTACGGCTACACCGGCAAGAACACCGGCGCCGGCGCCAGCCTGATGAACAACCTTTCCTCCGGCAACACCGTCTGGCAGTACAACGCGTTCAACAACCCCGGCCGGGGTCTGAACACGTTCTTCCGGATGGCCTACAACTCCCTGGACACCTCCGACACGGTCTCCGGTCACGGCTGGTCCATGCAGGCATCTGGGCCGATCCGGCTCGGGGCGCCGCTGGACTTCCACCCCAACCCCAACCCCACCGAGGTGCGCCTGCCCGACGGCGACGGCACCACCCACGTGTTCCGTTGGGACTCGGCCACGAGCTCGTGGAAGGCGCCGGCCGGTGTGCACTACAAGCTGGCCGCCAAGGCAGGTCTGGACTGCAAGCCCACCAAGGACCCGGTCCCGGACGCCTGGACGATGACCCGGCCGGACGGCAGCCGCTTCCTGTTCGGTTGCGACGGCTACCTGACCTCCACGATGGACAAGAACGGCAACACCATGCTGTTCACCTACGAGGAGCGGAAGTCCAACAACAAGCCGACCAAGTTCCTGACGTACATCACCGACCCGGCGTCGCGGCAGACGCTGACGGTGAACTACTTCAAGAAGGGTGACTCCTCCTACGAGTACGTGTCGAGCACCGGCACGATCGCCACGGGCTCGAACCTGACCAACTCCAAGATCTACGACCACATCAAGTCGGTCACCGACGTCTCCGGTCGTAAGATCAACTTCTGGTACACGGACAAGGGTCTGCTCGGCCAGCTCACCGACGGCGTCGGATCGACGCAGCCGAAGGTGTTCAAGTTCACCTACGACGCCACGCAGGGCAACAAGAACGTCAAGCTGGTGTCGGCCACCGACCCCCGGGGCAACGCCACCAAGCTGGACTACTACGCCCCGCAGGCCGGTGACGACCCGAAGTACCACTGGTGGACCAAGACCATCACGGACCGGCTGAACAACAACACGACGTTCGCCTACAAGGCGAACACGACGAACACGAAGTTCACCGACACCAAGGTCACCGACGCCGAGTCGCACGCCACGGACTACGTCCTGGACGACTTCGGCCGCCAGGTGAAGGCCACCAACGCCAAGTCCGAGACCGTGGACATGTCCTGGGACGCGGACAACAACGTCATCTTCATGAAGGACGCGAAGGGCGCCCAGACGACCTGGACGTACGACCCGAAGACCGGCAATCCGCTGACGATGAAGGACCCGGAGGCCAACAAGAACGGCACCGCGGGCACGGCCTACACGTACCAGACGCGGGCCGACGGCTTCTCGGCCGATCTGTTCACCAAGACCTCCCCGGAGGGCCGCAAGTGGCAATTCGGCTATGACTCCTTCGGCAACCTGAAGACGGTCACCGACCCCAAGGGTGCCGCCACCACGTCGGTTCCCGACGACTACACCACCAAGTACGACTACGACGTCCACGGGCAGTTGACCAAGGCCACCGACGCCAACGGCAACGCCACCGTCAACTCCGACTTCGACTTCATGGGCTACCCCAAGAAGATCACCGACGCGGAGAACCACGCGACCTCGTTCGTCTACGACGAGCGCGGTCAGGTCACCTCGGTGACCGACGCGCTGGGCACCACCACCACCCAGACCTATGACGTCTTCAAGCGTCCGCTGGTCAACAAGCTGCCCAAGGACCACCTGCTGGGGGTCTTCATCACCACCCCGGCCCCGGTGTACGACGCCAACGACAACGTCACCACCAGCACGGCCGCGGACGGCGTGGTGTCCACCGCGGTCTACGACTCCGCGGACCAGGTGACCGAGGCGACCGGCCCGGACAACAACCTGAGCGGTCGCACGACGCGCTACACCTACGACAAGGTCGGCAACCTCAAGACCACGACCGAGCCCAAGGGTGTGGCGACGACCTCCGTCCCGGACGACTACGTCACCACCAACACCTACGACGCGATCTACCAGCTCATGTCGGTGGTGAACGCCAAGGGCGAGAAGGTCTCCTACGAGTACGACAACGTCGGCAACCCGGTCACGGTCATCGACCCGAAGAAGAACGCCACCGCCGACACGACCGACTACACCACCAAGACCGAGTACGACCTCAACCACCGCGTGACCAAGGTCATCGACGCGGCGGGCAAGTACACCACCACCACGTACGACAAGGACTCCCTGGTCGTCGAGAGCACGGACAAGGAGGGCAACAAGTCCCAGGCCGTCTACGACGAGCGCGGAAAGGTCATCGAGCAGAAGGTTCCCTACGAGGGCACCACGGTCCGGTCGACCAAGTTCGAGTACGACCAGATGGGCAACAAGACCAAGGTGATCAGCCCGCGCGGCACCGCCACCGCGGCCGCGGACGACTTCACCAGCCGGACCGAGTACGACAAGCTCAACCGCCCGGTCAAGCAGTTCCAGCCCTACGACCCGGCGGACGGGCGCTACAACGACCCCAACGTCTACACCCAGACGACCTACGACGCGGTCGGCCGCACCTCGCGGGTCTCCGCGCCGCCGTCGGAGGGGCAGACGGTCCGTAACGACACCGACTACACCTACTTCGACAACGGCTGGACCAGGACGTCCACCGACCCGTGGGACATCGTCACCTCCTACGGCTACAACCAGACCGGTCAGCAGATCTCGCGCACCCTCACCTCCGCCGGCGGCTCCAGCTCGCGGACGCAGGGCTGGTCGTACTACCCCGACGGCAGCCTCCAGGCCCGCTCCGACGACGGCGTGCCGGTCGGCGCCCACGTGGTCGTGGCGGACAACTCCGACACCCAGACCGTCTCGGCGACCGGCACCTGGGCCACGGCTTCGGCCACCGGCCAGCAGGGCTACGACCACCGCACCCATGCGGCGGGGGCGTCGACGGACACGTTCACCTGGACCCTGAACGTTCCGCAGGACGGCACCTACACCGCCTACGCGAAGTACCCGACGACCTCGGGCGCCTCGACGGCGGCGAAGTACACCGTCACCCACGACGGCGGCACCACCGACAAGGCGGTCAACCAGACCACCGGTGGCGGCAGCTGGGTCTCGCTGGGCTCGTTCGCCTTCAAGCAGGGGAACACGTCCAAGATCACCCTGGCGACCGACGCCTCCGGCAAGGTCGTCGCCGACGCGGTGAAGCTCGTCCGCCAGGTCACCGAGACGGACAACGAGAAGAAGGACTTCACCTACTCGTACGACCTCAACGGCAACCTGACCTCGATCACGGACGGCTCCTCGGGCACCAAGATCGACAAGTACACGATGACCTACACCGACCTCAACCAGGTCCAGAAGGTCAGCGAGTCCCTGGCCGGCGTGGAGAAGAAGGCCACGTCGTTCACCTACGACGCCAACGGCCAGAAGGCGACGACGAGCCACCCCGACCAGTACGCGACGTACATCTACGACCTGCGTGAGCTGGTCAAGACGGTGAAGGTCGGCAAGTCCGTCTCGGACACCTCGCCGAAGGTCACCGACTACACCTACACCGACCGCGGCCAGCGGCTGAAGGAGACCAAGGCCAACGGCAACACGGTCGACTACACCTACTACCTGAACGGCGCGCTCAAGACCCAGAGCGAGAAGAAGCCGAACGCCACCCTGGTCTCGTCGCACACCTACGCCTACGACGCCAACGGCAACCAGGCGCAGGACGTCGCGTCCAAGATGAACGCCGACAACCACGGCGCGTACCTGAACTCCACCACGAACTACACCTACGACCCGGTCAACCGGCTCGCCCAGTCCGTGAAGACGGGCAGCGCCGCGGGCACCGAGACCTACGTCCACGACGACAACGCCAATGTCGTCAGCCAGACGATCAAGAACGTCACGACCAACTACACGTACGACCGCAACCGGCTCCTCAGCTCGAACATCGGCGCCGCGACCAACAACTACAACTACGACCCGTACGGACGGCTGGACACGGTCGTCGCCGGCGGCAAGGTGGCCGAGGACCGGGACTACGACGGCTTCGACCACGTGGTCAAGAACTCCAAGCTGCAGGCCGACGGGGTCACGAAGAAGTCCACGACCTACGTCTTCGACCCCCTGGACCGCACGGCGTCCAAGACGGACGCCGACGGCAAGACCACCGACTTCAACTACCTCGGTACTTCCACGGAGGTGCTCAACGAGGCCGTCGCCGGCCAGGTCACCAAGTCCTACCAGTACAGCCCGTGGGGCGAACGCCTGACGCAGCTGAAGCGCAACACCGACGGCTCCGAGGAGCTCGGCGTCTACGGCTACAACAGCCACACCGACGTCGAAACCCTCACCGACAGCAGCGGTGACACCAAGTCCACCTACGGCTACACCGCCTACGGCAACAACAACGACGCCGAGTTCACCGGCATCGACAAGCCCGACACCGCCCAGCCCGACAAGGAGGCGTACAACCCCTACCGCTACAACGCCAAGCGCTGGGACTCCGCGAGCGGCACCTACGACATGGGCTTCCGCGACTACAGCCCCGGCCTGAACCGCTTCACCAGCCGGGACATGTACAACGGTGCCCTGGCGGACATGCGGCTGGGATCGGATCCCTTCACCGGGAACCGCTACGCCTTCACCGGCGGCAACCCGATCAGCGGCGTCGAGATCGACGGTCACTGGAGCGACTGGTGCGAAGGGGGCAACTTCTGCCCCTGGGACGACAACTTCGCCAACGCCTGGGTCGGTACCGTCACGACGGTCGCCGACACGCTTGCCAGCCCCGTGATCGCCGCGGAGCCGCTTCTCCGGGACCAGTGCCCCTCCTGCTTCGGAACCCCCGGCAACCCCAACGGTGTGGACCTGGGATTCGAATGGGTCTCGGGCAGCGGCCCCAAGAAGCGTGACTTCGGCGGAAACGACGCCTTCACGCAGTCACTCATGGACCACTACCACGTCCAGCGCGTGCGGGAGATCGCGACCGACAACATCAACGGCGGAAACTACAATCTGGGCGCGACCGTCTCCCAGTACGTGGACAAGGACACGGGCCGCGTGGAGAACAACGGCCTGAATCACTCGCTGTCCACCAAGACCCTCTACATGGACTTCACGACGAACATGTCCGCGGCGTTCCTTGGTTCGTACAACATGGACTACACCGTGAAGACCATCGACAAGGAGGCCGGGACGGCGACCATCCAGTTCCATGTGACCAACAAGAGCACCATGAACTCCGGAACGCATATCGCCCCGGAGCTCGGCGGGTACAGCGATTGGTGGAGCGAGAACATCGGCGATCCTCTCAACGACTACTACTCCACGGGGCGTTTCGCCACGAAGGAGCAGGAGATCACCTGGACGGAGACGGTCGACCTTGCCGACCCCAAGGCTCCGTCGCAGTCGTCGTCGACGTCCTCATCGTCGTCGGGAGACTCGGGTGGCTTCCTCGACTCCGTGACAAGTTGGCTGGGCAGCCTCTTCTGACGGCAGCCTGACGCCCATGCTCCCCGCCGGTCGTCCGGCCGGGAGGCGCCCTGAGAACGGCGGGTCCGCCCCCAGGAATCCCTGGGGGCGGGCCCGCCGCCCGGAACCACTGAAAGCAGATGGCGTGAAGCCCGACGTATTTCGCATCAGTGCAAGCCTTGCTGCTGCCACCTTGACAGTGCTCGCCTCGACCGCCTGCGGGCCGACCGGGCCCGCCCGCGTCTTTCCGAAGGCCGTGCAGAATTCCGAACTGGTCGGTCGGTGGGACGGAGGGCCGGAATGCAGGGAACCGCTTCCCGTCATTCGACTGCGTGACGACCAAGGCTTCTCGGTCAAGGATTTTCCGATCGAATGGGCCGGCCCCGGCCCGGACGACGACAAGGTGACGCGCCTCACGGTCGACGGGAAATGGCATGCGGTCAACAAGGACCCTGGACTGAAGCCCTATCTGGTGCTTCGTTTCGAGAAGAGGAACGACCACAGGTCTCTGGGGTTCTACGTGGAGAACGGAGAGCTGCGGATGAGCGGGCGTGTCCCGGAGTACGGGGAGCCCGAGGGCGGCTACTCGTGCACCTACAAGCGCACGTCCACCGACCCCGAATCCGGCCTGTAGGGGGTCTGGCCGCTCGGCGACGTTCGGCGCCTGGCGCCGTCACGGGGGACGGCCGACGGCCGACGACTGGCAACCGCGTAGGGTGATGCGCCGGACAGCGTGACGCGGGAAGACCAGAGGAAGATCATTTGAGGGCGGACGACGCCACTCTGCAGCATGCGGTCGAGCGTGCGCGGAACGGTGACGACGCGGCGTTCGCCGAGGTGTACCGGATCGTGCAGCCCGGGATTCTGGGGTACCTGCGCGGGCTCGTCGGCGACTCCGCCGAGGACGTGGCCTCCGACGCCTGGCTCGAGATAGCCCGCGACCTGGGGCGATTCCGGGGAGACGGAGCGGGGTTCCGCGGCTGGACCGCGACCATTGCCCGCAACCGGGCCATGGACCACCTGCGGCGACTGCGCTCGCGGCCGTTCACGGCCCCGTTCGAACAGCACATGCTTGATCTGCCCGCCCCGCGGGAGACAGCCGGCGAGGCCCATGAGGCGATGTCCACCGCCGAGGCGCTGGCCCTGGTCACGGCGCTCCCCCCGGACCAGGCCGAGGCGGTGCTGCTGCGGGTGGTGATCGGGCTCGATGGGCCCGCGGCGGCCCGGGTGCTGGGCAAGCGCGTGGGAGCGGTACGCTCCGCCGCGCACCGCGGACTGAAGCGGCTTGCGAAGGAATTGCTGGGATGAGTGCTGAAAACAGTGGGCGGGAACACGACGAGGTCGAGGCGGCGCTGGCCGCTGCCCTGCGCCCCAGGGACGTGGACGACGCCTCCACCCGGGCCGCCGTCGCCGCGTTCCGTACCGCCCGCGACGCGGGCCTGCACGAGTCTCGGCGCACCGGACGCCGTGAGGACTGGCGTCCCGCGACGGAACGCGGCATGGGGCGTTCGCTGAAAAGCGCACTCGCGGCCCTGGCCGCGAGCCTGACCCTGGGCGGCGTGGCGTTCGCCGCCGTCGCGTCGCACGACCCCTCCGACGGGACCGAGACCCCCGAACCTGAACCCCGCAGCAGCACCTCTGCTCCGCTGCCGTCGAAGCAACCTGAGATCCCGCCGTTCGAGTCCCCGGGATCAAGCTCGCCGACCCCTCACACAGCCCCGACGACACCGCGCGTTCCCGGCATTCCGACCTCCAGGGTTCCCCGCGATCCGGCCCACGTGCCCTGGTCGAACGAGGCCCTCTGCCGCGCGTACGAGAATTCCCTGGGCAGGGGCAAAGCCATGGAGGCCGCGGCCTGGAAGCGCCTGGTCGACGCCGCCGACGGCAAGGATGTCGCGACCTACTGCGACTCCCTCCCGACGCCCGCGGCCCCCGGCTCCCCCGAGGCCTCCGCGAACGGGCGCTCCGCCACCAAGACCCCCTTCGGTACCCATGCGGACCCCGCGACGGGTCGGTCGGACGACCATCCGCCCGCGCCCGCGGCGGACGCGACGGCCGACGGGCAGGGGCGCTGACCACGGCTCGGCAGCCCCGGGACATGGCCGAGGGCCCGTACGCGTAGGGATGCGTACGGGCCCTCGGCCGTGAGCAGGTACTACTCGACGACGAGCTCGACCTGGATGTTGCCGCGGGTGGCCTTGGAGTACGGGCAGAACGCGTGGGTCTTCTCCAGCAGCTCGCGGCCCGGCTCGCCCTGGAGGTGGTCCGGGAACTCGGCGCGCATGACGACCGCGAGGCCGAAGCCGCCGTCCGTCTCGTCCTTGCCGATGGAGACCTCGGCGGTGATCGAGGCGTCCGTGATGTCGATCTTCTCCTGGCGCGCCACGACGCCCATCGCGCTCGCGAAGCAGGCCGCGTACCCGGCGGCGAAGAGCTGCTCGGGGTTGGTGCCCTGACCGTTGCCGCCGAGCGCCTGGGGGTGGGCGAGGGGGAGGTCGATGTGGCCGTCGGAGCTGACGGCGCGGCCTTCGCGGCCGTTGGCGGTGGCGACGGCGGTGTAGATCGCGTTCATGGGGGTCCTCGTTCCGTTCCGAGTGCGGTGCGGTCGGTGTCTGCGGTAAACCGTAGCGTGCAATTCAATTGTGCACAACTCAATCGCTCGTGAGGCGGGTCCCGTACCCTGGAGCCATGGAGACGCTCGACACGACCGCCGACACGAACCGGGACGCGGACTTCCTGCGGCTCGACCACCAGATCTGCTTCTCGCTGCACGCCGCGACCCGCGCCTTCAACGGCGTCTACCGCGCCGCGCTCAAGGAGCTCGGGCTCACCTACCCCCAGTACCTGGTCATGCTGGTGCTCTGGGAGCACCACGAGCTGCCGGTCAAGCGGATCGGCGAGCACCTGCGCCTGGACTCCGGGACGCTGTCGCCGCTGCTCAAGCGGCTGGAGGCGGCCGGCTACGTCGAGCGGCGGCGCAGCCCCGAGGACGAGCGCTCGGTCACCGCGCGCCCCACCGAGGCCGGGACCGCGCTGCGGGAGAAGGCCCTCGACGTACCGAAGCGGATCGCCGCCGCGACCGGCCTGGACCTGGACGAGATCCGCGGCCTGCGCACCCAGCTCAACGCCCTGGCCACCCGCCTCGACGCCGCCGACCCGGACGCCCTGGGGGGCCTGGCGTAGGCGTGGGGGGAGCGGGCCGGGTCCTCGTCGGGGTGCGGGTGGCGTCCGGGTGCGGGAGCGTGGCCGGGTAGGCCGACCGCCCGCACCGAATGGAAGACCGATGGAGTACGTCAGCCTGAACAACGGCGTTCGGATGCCGATCCTCGGCTTCGGCGTCTACCAGATTCCGCCGGAGCGGACCGAGCAGGCCGTCACCGACGCCCTCGCCCTCGGATACCGGCTGCTCGACACGGCCGCCACGTACGGGAACGAGGAGGCCGTCGGCCGCGCGATCAAGAGCAGTGGCATTCCGCGCGAGGAGCTGTTCGTCACCACCAAGCTCTGGGTCCAGGACGCACCCGCGCAGGAGAACGCCGAGCGCGCCTTCGACGCCTCCCTGGCCAGGCTCGGCCTGGACCACGTGGACCTGTATCTGATGCACCAGCCCTACGGCGACGTGTACGGACAGTGGCGGGCGATGGAGAAGGTGAACCGTGAGGGCCGGGCCAGGGCGATCGGTGTCGCCAACTTCTACCCCGACCGGCTCCTCGACCTCCTCCTCAACAACGAGGTCACGCCGGCCGTCGACCAGATCGAGACCCACCCGTTCTTCCAGCGCGCCGCCGACCAGGCGCTCATGCGCGTGCACGGGGTGCAGATCCAGTCGTGGGGCGGGTTCGCCGAGGGCCGGAACGGCCTGTTCACCCACCCCCTCCTCGGCGGGATCGGCGCCGAGTACGGCAAGTCCGTGGCCCAGGTCGTCCTCCGCTGGCTGATCCAGCGCGGTGTCGTCGCCATCCCCAAGTCGGTCCACGCCGACCGCATGGCGGAGAACTTCGCCGTCTTCGACTTCGCGCTCACCGACGACCAGATGGCGGCGATCGCCGCCCTCGACGACGGCCGCTCGCTCTTCTTCGACCACCGCGACCCGGCCGCCGTGGCCCGGCTCAGCACGGTCCGGGTGGACACCTGAGCCGATGACGACCGGGGGAGACCCCCGTCACCGGGTGCCCGGGGCGCGCCCAGTGGGGTTCGGCCGCCGGCTCCGGGCTGCCGTGGTCATCGCGACAGCGCTCCTTCCAGGGCGGCGCCTGCCTCGGCGAGCAGTTTCCGTACCCGCTCCGGGCGCTGGTCCTTCGGCACACCGGAGAGTTCGGTGCCGTGGACGATCCGTACGGACGAGTCCACGATGCCGCAGTACTCGGAGACACCGACGCGCAGTTGGTGGTCGAGGACGGTGTCCAGACCCAGCTTCTCGATCTCCTCCTGGGGGCCGCCCATCAGGGCGAGCCACACCATTTTCTTGCCGGCCAGGCGCGGCTTGCTGCGGCCGTAGGCGAAGCCGTAGTTCCACACCCGGTCGATCCAGCCCTTCATCACGGCGGGCGGCGCCATCCACCAGACCGGGAAGACGACCACGATGTCGTCGGCGGCCAGGACGCGGTCCATGTGGGCGTGGACCTCGGGGCTGTACACCTTCTCGCGGTCCTCCCAGTCCGGTTCGTCGGCCTGACGCAGGACGGGGTCGAACTCCTCGGCGTACAGGTCGAGTACGTCGACGGTGCCGCCCGCACCGGTCAGCCGGTCGTGGACGAGCGTGGCGACCTGGGCGGTCAGCGAGTCGGGGCGGGGGTGGGCGTGGACGAGGAGGGTGTGGCGGGGGCGGCGGGCGTCGGTCATGAGGAGTTCCTTGGGGGAAGGGAGGGAGGGGGGATCGGTTCAGGGGGCGGGGCCGGGGCCGCCGCTCGCGTCGAGGGGCGTGCTGTTCGACGGGGACGACTCTGCGCGCCGACGGTTCGGGTTCGGCCCGGGACGTGTTCGGGTCCGGTTCGGGTCTCGTTCGGCTGGGCCGACGTCCCTGCTCAGAGGGGGGGTTACGGTGGGCGGCATGCGATTCGCGGTGCTGGGGGAGACGGCCGTACGGACCGAGGACGGGCGGGTCGTCCGGGTCCCGGAGCTGAAGGTGCGGGCGCTGCTCGCCTCGTTGCTCGTCGACCCGTCGCGGCCCGTGGCCACGCACCGGCTCGTGGACGACCTGTGGGGCGAAGAGCCGCCCGGCAACCCGGTGCGGTCCCTCCAGGCCAAGGTGTCCCAGCTCCGCCGCGTCCTGGAGGAGGCCGAGCCCGGCGGCCGCGACCTCGTCGTGTCGAGGGCGTCTGGGTACCAACTGGTTCTGCCGGACGAGGCGTTGGACGCGCACCGCTTCACGGCGCTGGCGGCACGCGCGCGTACCGTGGCGGAACCGGCGCGGCGTGCGGCGCTCTTCGCCGAGGCGCTGGAGCTGTGGCGGGGCCCCGCGTTCGCGGACTTCGCGCACGAACCGTTCACCAGGGCGGCCGTGAACGGGCTGGAGGAGGAGCGGCTCGTCGTACGCGAGGAGGCGGCCGAGGCGCGCCTTGAGGCGGGCGAACACGCGTTGCTCGTCGGTGAGCTGGCGGAGCTGGTCGCCCAGCACCCCCTCCGCGAGCGCCTGCGCGCGGCCCACCTCCGCGCCCTCTACCGCTCGGGCCGCCAGAGCGAGGCCCTGGCCGGCTACGAGTCCTTCCGCACCCACCTCGCCGAATCCCTCGGCCTGGACCCGAGCCCCGAACTGGCCGCCCTCCAACGGGCGATGCTCCAACAGGATCCGGCACTCGGAGTGTCGGGTGCGCCGGGAGGCGCCGGGCACGGGGCGGTGTCGGTACGTGGCCGGGAGCCGGGCGTCGAGCCGGCGTCCGGGCCCGAGCCGGCGTCCGGGCCCGCGCCCCTGCCGTCCCCCAAAGGCGCGCCGGGGCAGGACGCGCGGGGGAATCTGCCCGCGCCGGTTGGGGGGTTGGTGGGGCGGGAGGAGGCCGTCGGGGAGGTGGGCCGGCTGGTGGGGGCGCGGCGGCTCGTGACGCTCACCGGGCCCGGCGGGGTCGGCAAGACGCGGCTCGCGGTGGAGGCGGCGCGGCAGGTGCGCGGGCAGTTCGCCGACGGTGCGTGGCTCGTCGAGCTGGCCGGCGCCCGGGGCGAGTTGGCCGAAGTCGTCGCTGCCGCGCTGGAGTTGCGTGACGACGGCGTTCGGGGGCTGCACCCCGAAGGCCCCAGGTTCGGAGCGCAGCGGCTCGCCGGTGTCCTGCGCGGCAAGCGGACGCTGCTCGTCCTCGACAACTGCGAGCATGTGATCGACGAGGCCGCCGAGCTCGTCGCGCTGTTGCTCCGTACCGCGCCCGACCTTGTCGTACTGACGACCAGCCAGGAGCCGTTGGCCCTCGCCGGTGAGACCCTCTGGGCCGTTCCCCCGCTCGCACCCGACAGCGCCGTCGAGCTGTTCACCGCCCGCGCGGCCGCCGCCGCGCCCGGTCTCGCCCTCGACGCGGCGGGCCGCGCCGCCGTGGAGGCCGTCTGCCGCCGCCTCGACGGCCTCCCGCTCGCCCTCGAACTCGCCGCCACCCGCGTCCGCGCCCTCGGCGTCCACCTGCTCCTCGAACGGCTCGACGACCGGTTCCGGCTGCTCAGCGCCGGACAGCGGGGCGCGCCCGCCCGCCAGCAGACCCTGCGCGCGGTGATCGACTGGAGCTGGGAGCTGCTGTCCGAGCCCGAACGGACCGTCCTGCGGCGCCTCGCCGTGCACGCCGAAGGCTGCACCCTGGACGCCGCCGAAAAGGTCTGCGGCGGCGACGAGATCGCGGTCGCGGACGTACTCGACCTGCTCGCACGGCTCGTGGACCGTTCCCTCGTCGTGGTCGTCGACGGCAAGGACGGACCGCGCTACCGGCTGCTGGAATCCGTCGCCGCGTACTGCCTGGAACAGATGGCGGAGGCCGGCGAGACCGACGCCGTACGAGGGCGCCACCTCGCGTACTACACGCGCCTCGCCCGCATCGCCGAACCCGGACTGCGCGGGCACGGGCAGCAGGAGTGGCTGGCGCGCCTCGACGCCGAGAGCGCCAACCTGCGCGCCGCCCTTGATCGGGCCGTGGCGGAGGGTGCGGCGGCCGAAGCGCTCGGGATCGTGGACGCCCTGGCCTGGTACTGGGTCCTGCGGGGGCGGCTCGGTGAGGCGATCCGTTCGGCCATGGCCGCGCTGGGGACCGTCGGGGGCGACCCCGCGCTCCGAGCCCGCGTCGAGGTGTGGCGGACCGGTCTGACCGTCATGAGCGGCGACGGTACGGACCGCCGGCGGAGGATCACCGCCGCCCTCGCGGCGCACGACGCCGCGACCGGCCGCCCCGCCCCCTGGCCGCGCTGGTTCCTGGCCCACGCGCTGTGCGGGACCGGCGGCCGCACCGAGGGCGAGGCGCTCACCGGGGAGGCTCTCGACGGGTTCCGGGCCGAGGGTGACCGCTGGGGCGAGGCGGCGGCGCAGGCGGACCGGTCCGTGCAGCGGCTCCTCAAGGGCGACCTGGCCGGGGCGGAGGCGGACGCGGCTTCGGCCGCCGAGCTGTTCGGGCGGCTCGGCGACGCGTGCGGAGGGCTCTGGTCCGTTCATCCGCTGGCCACGGTGGCGGAGGTGGGTGGCGCGTACGAGCGGGCCGCGCGGCTCAAGCGGGCCGGTCTGGAGACCGCCGAGCGCTTCGGGCTCACGGCCGAGGTGCCCGACCTGCTGTCGGGGCTCGGCCGGACCGCGCTGCTCATGGGGGACCTGGCGCAGGCCCGCGCGTACCACCGGGCGGGGCGGGAGAAGGCGATCGAGGTCGGCTTCCGGGCGGGCGAGATCAACGCGGTCCTCGGCCTCGGGCTCGGCGCCCGTCGCGAGGGCCTGCTCGCGGAGGCCGAGGGGCACCTGCGGGAGGCCCTCGACTGGCACAGGCGCGTCGGGCTCGACGGCGCCAACGCGCTGATCCTCGCGGAGCTGGGTTTCGTGGCGGAGCTGCGGGGCGACGGCGCGGGGGCGCTCGCGCTGCACGAGGAGGGGTACGCGACGGCGCTGACGACCGGGGATCCGCGGGCGGTGGCGCCGGCGCTGGAGGGGCTGGCGGGAGCGGTGGCCTTGGCCGGCCGCGCCGAGGGGGCGGGCCTTCTGCTGGGCGCCGCCGCCGTGCTGCGGTCCTCCACGGGGGCGCCGTTGCCTGCGGGCGAGCGGGGGGATGTGGACCGGGTGGAGGCGGTCGTACGCGCCGCGCTGGGGGACGAGGCGTTCGCGGCGGCCCTTGCCCGAGGGGCCGGCCTTGGGCCGGAGGCGGTCGTGCGCGAGGCGGGGATCACCGGGGGAGCGGCCTCGTAGCGGGAGCCGGCCTCGTGGGTCTTGCCCACCCGTCCCTGGGGGGACCCCCAGCAACGATGGCCCACAACGGCGGCTACCCGTCGCCCCACCCGAAATAGTAAGGACCGAACGACTCCCCAGTCCTATACTCGCCCCATGTCCTCCCTCTCCGTCCGGCGCGCCACCGCCGACGACTCGCGTCGTCTCAGTCATCTCGTCCGGAAATCCGCCGCCTACCGGGGGGACTACGCCGCCATGGTCGACGGCTACACCGTCGGCGGGAGCTACATCGAGCACCACCCCGTATTCGTCGCCGTCGACGCCCACGACCGGGTCCTCGGGTTCTACGCCCTCCTCCTCGACGAGGCCGAGCTCGATCTCGCCTTCGTGGCCGACGAGGCGCAGGGGCAGGGCATCGGGCGGGTGCTCATGGACCACATGCGGGAGCAGGCCCGGGCCGCCGGGCTCGGGTCCATACGGGTCGTCGCGCATCCGCCCGCCGAGGACTTCTACCTCCGTACCGGCGCCCGCCGCACCGGCACCGTCGAGCCCGCCGGGCGGATCCACTGGGCCAGGCCCGAGCTCCGGTACGACGTCGCGTGAGCGCCACCGACAAGGCCGAAGAGGCCGAGCAGACCGACCGGCGCCGCGTCTTCGCCGACCTCACCCCGCTCCGTACCTCCGCCCACTACCGTCGCCTCTGGTTCGGCAACACCATCTCCTGGGTCGGCCAGGGCATGACCGCGCTCGCGGTCTCGCTCCAGGTGTACGAGATCACCCGGTCGCCGTTCTCCGTCGGCCTCGTCGGGCTGTTCTCACTCGTGCCGCTGATCGCCTTCGGGCTGTACGGCGGCGCCATCGCCGACACCGTCGACCGCCGCAAGCTCGGCCTCGCCAGCGCCACCGGCTCCGCCGTGCTGTCCGCCGCCCTCGCCACCGCCGCGTTCGCGGGGTTCCACCAGGTCTGGTTCCTGTACGCGATCGTGGCCCTGCAGTCGGTCTGCGCCGCGCTCAACTCGCCCGCCCGGTCCTCGATGATCCCGCGCCTGCTGCCGCCCGAGCAGCTGCGCGCCGCCAACGCGCTCAACTCGATGACAATGACCTTCGGCACGCTCGTCGGCCCGAGTCTCGGCGGGCTCATCGTCGGCGTCGGCGGCTTCCAGACCGCGTACCTCATCGACGCCGTCGCCTTCTCCGCCGCGCTCTACGCGATGTGGCGGCTGCCCTCGATGCTGCCCGAGCGCACGGGGACCAAGCGCGCCTCCGTCCTCGACGGCCTCCGTTTCCTCGCCACCCGGCCCAACCTCCGCATGACGTTCTTCTCGGACTTCTGCGCGATGATCCTCGCCCACCCCCGCGCTCTGTTCCCCGTCGTCGCCGTCCTCTGGTACGACGGCGACGCCACCACCACCGGCCTCCTCGCCGCCGCCCCCGCCGCCGGAGCGCTCCTCGGCGGAGTCCTCAGCGGCTGGCAGGGCCGCATCCGGCACCACGGGCAGGCGATCCTGCTCGCCGTCGCCTGCTGGGGCACCGCCATCGCCGTCTTCGGGCTCACCCGCAACCTCTGGCTCGGGCTGCTCCTGCTCGCGCTCGCCGGGTACTCCGACACCGTCTCCATGATCTTCCGCAACACGATGATGCAGGTAGCGGCGCCCGACGAGATGCGCGGCCGGCTCCAGGGCGTCTTCATCGTGGTCGTCGCGGGCGGGCCCCGGCTGGGAGACTTCCTCGCCGGGTCCGTCGCCGACCTGACCTCCCCGGCCGTCGCCATCACCGGCGGCGGGATCGCCTGTGTGCTCGCGGTCGGTGTTCTCGCTCTGTACGGGCGCGGTTTCCGCCGATACGACGCGCTCAACCCCACTGCCTGACATGGCGGTTGGCCGCCACGGCACATAGCCGCCAGTCCGTTCCGTATTCAACGGCCTCCGGCAGGAACAGACTCCTCGCGGCACCCGGAACCACCCCTTCCCCCGGGTGCCGAGGAGTGCGTCGATGATCAGACCTTCCGTCGGAGGAAGGGCCGGGCTGCTCGCCGCCGGCATCTCCCTGGTGCTGCTCTCGGCAGGGCAGACCGCCGCTGCCGGAGGCGCCGCCGCCCACGCCGTACCCGCCACCTTCAAGAACGCCGCCGCACAGAGCACCGCCGCACAGAACACCCCCGCGCAGAGCACCACCGTCACGCTCGTCACCGGCGACCGGGTCACCGTCACCGAACTGGGCGGCGGGAAGAAGACCGTCACCGTCGACCGGGCCGAGGGCGCCACCGGAGCCGTACGCAGCGAGATCTCCGACGGCCGGGTCACCGTCGTCCCCGACGAGGCCCGCCCGTACCTGGACGCAGGCGTCCTCGACAAGCGGCTCTTCGACGTCAGCGGCCTCATCGAGCAGGGCGTCACCGACGCGCTGCCGCTGATCGTGACCCACGGTTCGGCCCAGGGCGCCCGCGCCGCCGCGCCGCGCGGCACCCAGACCGTACGCGCGCTGCCCAGCATCGGCGGCGCGGCGGTGGAGGCGACCGACCCGGTCGCGTTCTGGCGGTCGTTCACCTCGACCGCCACCCGTTCCACGGGCGCGGCGGCGGGCGGCAAGGTCTGGCTCGACGGCCGGGTGGAGGCCGCCATGGCCGAGTCCAACGCCCAGATCGGCACCCCGAAGGCCTGGGAGGCCGGGCTCACCGGCAAGGGCGTCAAGGTCGCCGTCCTCGACACCGGCGCCGACCTCGGCCACCCCGACCTCAAGGACCGGGTCGGCGCGTCCAAGTCGTTCATCGAGGGGCAGGAGGTCGCCGACCGCGACGGCCACGGCACGCACGTCGCCTCGACCGTCGGCGGCAGCGGTGCCGGTTCCGGCGGCGTCGAGAAGGGCGTCGCGCCCGGCGCGGACCTCGCCGTCGGCAAGGTCCTCAGCGACGAGGGCAGCGGCTCCGAGTCGCAGGTCATCGCCGGCATGGAGTGGGCCGCCAAGGACATCGACGCGAAGATCGTCTCGATGAGCCTCGGCTCACGCGAGCCCAGCGACGGCACCGACCCGATGGCGCAGGCCGTCAACACCCTCACCGCCGAGACCGGCGCGCTGTTCGTCATCGCCGCCGGCAACAGCGGCGCCCCGGGCTCCATCGGCTCGCCCGGTGCCGCCGACTCGGCGCTGACCATCGGCGCCGTCGACTCCGCCGACCTGCCCGCGTACTTCACCAGCCAGGGCCCCCGCCACGGCGACTTCGCCCTCAAGCCCGACCTCTCCGCGCCCGGCGTCGGCATCCTCGCCGCCCGTTCCCAACTGGCCCCCGGCAGCGGCCTCTACGCCTCCATGAGCGGTACGTCGATGGCGACCCCGCACATCGCCGGCGTCGCCGCCCTGCTCGCCGAGAAGCACCCCGACTGGACCGGCGAACAGCTCAAGAACGCGTTGATGTCCTCGTCGAAGACGCTCACCGACTCCTCGTACGCGCTCGGCGCCGGCCGGGTCGACGTCGCCGCCGCGATCAGCGCGAACGTCACCGCGACCGGCTCCGCCGACCTCGGTTTCTTCTCCTGGCCGTACGAGGCGAACAAGCCGGTCACCAAGACCGTCACGTACACCAACCACTCCGACGCCGCGGTGGAGTTGAACCTCGCCGTCGAGGGCATACCCGCAGCCGTCGCGACCCTCGCCGACACCACCCTCACCGTCCCGGCCCACGGCACCGCGCGGACCACGGTCACCGGCGACGGCACCAAGGCCCCGGTCGGCACGTCCTCCGGCCGGATCGTCGCCTCCGCCGCCGGCACGGCGGTCGCGCACACCGCGCTCGGCCTGGCCAAGGAGGAGGAGCGCTACACCCTCACCGTCCACGTCAAGGACCGTGACGGCGCCGCGACCGCGGCCTCCCTGGGCGTCAAGCGCCTGGCCGCGGGCGAGGACCCGTTCCCGGCCGCCGTCGGCGAGTCCGGCACGCTCGCACTGCGCCTCAGGCCCGGCACGTACACCGTCTCCTCCTTCCTCGACGTGCGCGGCTCCCACGGCAAGGACTCGCTCGGCCTCGGCTTCCTCACCGACCCGGAGATCGTCCTCGACCGGGACCGCGAGATCACCCTCGACGGGCGGCAGTTGAAGGAGATCCGGGCCGAGGTCGAGAAGCGGACCGAGACCCGTCAGCTGCTCATGGAGTTCGACCGGGACGCCGACGGCGGCTCCTACGGCGGCGCCGTCCAGCTGCCGATCACGTACGACTCGATCTTCGCCGCCCCCACGCGCAGGCCCACCACCGGCACCTTCGAGTACCGGACGGTCTGGCGCCTGGGCAAGCCGCTCCTGGAGGCGAGCGCCGACGGCCGCCGGCTCTCCGGCGCCACGCCTCAGCCCGGCACGACCATGCTGGAAGGCAGCGAGCGGCTCGGAATCGTCGACGTCGGCACCGGTACGGCCGCCGAGTACGCCGGCAAGGACGTGAAGGGCAAGGCCGTCCTGGTCCGCGCCGGAGCGCTGACACCCGTCGCGGTCGCCCAGCTCGCCCAGGACGCGGGCGCCGCCCTCCTCTTCGTCACCGACGACGCCCCCGGCCGCCTCAACACCTGGTTCGGCACGGCGGAGTTCGAGGACCGTCCACTGGCCGTCGCGACCGTCAACGCGGCCGACGGGGCCCGGCTGGCCGAGTCCGCCGCCCGGAAGAAGCCGGTCGACGTGACCGGCACGCGCTTCACCCCGTACGTCTACGACCTCTCCGAGGGACACCCCGGCGCGATCCCGTCCGACCTGGTCTTCCGGCCCGACGAGGACGAACTCGCCACCGTCCGCTCCACGTTCCACATGCCGACCGGCCGCAAGGAGCTGGGAGGCGAGTTCCGCTACTCGATCACCGACACCTTCCCCGTGGGCTTCGGCTTCAAGGAGTACATCGCCTTCCCGGCCGAGCGCACCGAGTACGTCTCCACCGGACGCGGCCAGGGCTGGCACGAGTCGGTCGACCTGGAGGACTCGCTCGAACAGCGCGGCGGGATCAACGCCTACCGGGGTGACACCACGGCCCACCGCGAGTGGTTCAAGCCGGTCTGGCGCCCGTGGCTCGGCACCGGACTCGGCTGGGGCCAGCAGCGGGTGGGCAACGACCTGAAGTTCAACACGCCAGGCTGGGGCGACTCCGGCCCCGACCACACCGGCTTCGGCAACGTCTGGAGCGACGACTCGATGACCCAGTTCACCGAGGTGTACGTCAACGGGGTCCGGGTCGACCGCAAGATGAGCTCCGGTGCCTACGCCTGGGACGCCCCGGCGGAGGAGGCCGAGTTCAGGGTCGTCACCGACACCACGCTGGACCCGGAGCGCTGGCGGCTGTCGACCAAGGGCCACGCCGAGTGGACCTTCCGCTCGAAGGAGACCCCCTCCGACCGTCACACCTACCTCCCGCTCATCAACCTCGGCTTCGACGTCGACACCGACCTCAAGGGCGACGTGCGCGGCGGAAGCCGGCTGCCGGTCGGGATCTCGGCGGAGTACGTGCAGGGCGCGACCGGCACCGGCCGGATCGGCGGCGGCACGCTGGACGTCTCGTACGACGACGGCGCGACCTGGCAGAAGGTCACGCTCAAGAAGTCCTTCCGCGGCACGTCCTGGACGGGTGAGCTGCGGGTGCCGGACGGCGCCGCGTACGTCTCGTTCCGGGCGGGCGCGTCCGACGACCGCGGTGGCGCGGTCACGCAGGAGATCATCCGGGCGGTCGGCGTGAGGTAGCGACGCGGCCGGACGGCAGGCGGGCACCCCGGGCCAGGCCTCGGGGTGCCCGTCCGTCTCTCTCCCCCGGTCGGTGGGTGACGCCCGCTCGGATGGGTCAGGGAGTGCCCCGAACGCACGTCAGCGTTTGCCGACGTCCTATGCCGTGGTCAGGCTCCGAGGAGAGCAACCCCGCTCGTTCAGGAGGTTTCCATGCGTAGGACCCTTGTCACGTTCGCCCTGGCCGCCGCGGCCGTCGTCCTCGGCTCCGGTACGGCCCTCGCCCACACCGGCCCGGAATTCGACGGCCCGGACTTCAGCAACGACAACGACGTGGTCGTGTACGACGTCGAGGTCGACCACACGGTCGTCGTCTGCGGCGACTTCAGCCTGTGCCAGGGCGACGCCGACTGATCGTGTCGTGACAGAGCACGTAGCCCCCTCACGCCGAGGGGGCTTCGTGCTGCCCGACGATCCCGCGCACGATCCCCAGCTGGACGAGGTCCTGCGGGCGCAGCCGGAGCTGGTCGGCGGTGACCGGCGCCTGGTCCGGGGAGCGCTTGAGGATGGCCGAGGCGAGTTCGGGCGCGATGACGGAGAAGTAGCCGTCGGGCGTGGTCCAGGTGTTCTCCCGCGCGGCCAGCGCGAGGGCGCCGCCCGAGCCGCCCTCTCCTACCAGGAGCGAGGTCACCGGGACCCGTGCCTCGGCGACCGCCGTGAACGCGTCCGCGATGGCCGGGCCGGCCCCGGCCCGTTCCGCCTCGGCGTCGTTGGCGGCGCCCGGGGTGTCGATCAGGGTGAGTACGGGGATCCCGAGCCGGTCCGCGAGCCGGATCAGCCGGGCGGCGGTCCGGAAGCCGGCCGGGCGCGTCGCGGACCCGTCCTGCGCGGCGTACGCCACCGTCCGCCCCTCGTGCAGCCCGAACCCGCACTCCACGCCGTCGTCCACCCCACCGGCCCTGTCCCCCCGGACGGCCGCCCGCACGCTGAAGTAGGCGTCCAGATAGGCCCCGGCCCGGGGTCGCGCGTCGGACCGGGCCCGTACGACGGCCTCCCACCCGGTCCCGGGCGGGGCGGCCTCGGCGAGGGCGCGGGGCGGGGGAGCGGGGGTGGGCGTCTTCCTCGTGTCGCCGCCGGCGGGTCCGCCGAGCAGGTCACCGGGCTCGTCGCCGCCCGTCAGGAGCCGTAGCCACAGGGCGAGCGTCGTCCGCAGGTCGGCCGGGTCGACGAGCGCGTCCACATGGCCGTGGGCGTACTGCCCCTCCGCCGTGTACGCGGTCGGGTCGGCGTCCTGCGGCCGGACCCGGGAGCCCGCGAAGGCCACCTGCGCGGAGGGGAGGGCGAGGACGACGTCCGCGCCCGCGCCGACCGTGGCCCAGCCGCCGCCGGTCGACGGGTCGCGCAGGACCGTCACATGGGGGACGCCGGTGCTCCGCAGCCGTACCGTCGCCTCGGCCACGCGCTGGAGCTGGGTGAGGGCGATCATGCCCTCCTGCATCCGGCTGCCGCCCGTCGCCACGAGCGACACGAGCGGGGCCCGGTCCGCCGCGGCCGTACGGTACGCGGCGACGAGCCGGTCACCGGCCGACCGCCCGAGGGAGCCGCCCAGGAAGCCGAACTCGAAGGCGACGAGGACCACCGGCCGGCCGCCGATCGTCGCCCTGCCGTACAGGACGGACTCCTCCTCGCCGGTCTTCTCCGCGGCACGCGCGCGTGCCGCGTCGTATCCGGCCCAGCCGATCGGACCGTCCGGGCGCGGCGTCTCGTCCGGGCCCGGGGTGCGCAGCGGCACGAAGTCGTCGGCGACCAGCGCCACGACCTCGCGGGCCGCGAGCCGCTCAGCCACGGCGGGCCTTCGCGAGGGCTTCGGGCAGCGCCTTCTTCAGAAGCTTGCCCATGTCGTTGCGGGGCAGCGCGCCGAGGAAGTGGACCGTGCGCGGGCGCTTGTGCGGGGCGAGGAGCCGGGCGACATGGTCCGCCAACTCCTCGGCCGTCGGCGGCTTCTCCGCGTCCGCCGCCACCACCCAGGCCACGATCCGCTCCCCGAGATCCGCGTCGGCCTCCCCGGTCACGGCGGCCTCGGCCACCGCCGGGTGGTCCAGGAGCGCGTTCTCTATCTCGCCCGCACCGATCTTGTACCCGCCGCTCTTGATCAGGTCCGTGGCCTTGCGGCCCACGATCCGTACGTACCCGTCGGGTTCACGGACCGCCATGTCCCCGGTGCGGAACCACTCCCCGTCGAAGGCGGCGGCCGTCGCGTCCGGCCGGTTCAGATACCCGCTGAACAGGTTCGGGCCCTTGACCTGTATCTCGCCGACGCTCTCCCCGTCGCACGCCTCCAGCTCCGTGCCGTCCTCCTCCACGAGCCGCAGCCCCACGCCCCGCAGGGGCAGCCCCACGGACCCGGGGCGCGGTGGGGACCCGACGGGGACGGACGTGCTCATGAGCGTCTCGGTCATGCCGTACCGCTCGACCACCGTCCGGCCCGTCGCCGCCGCGATCCGCTCATGGTCGTGCACCGGCAGCGCCGCCGACCCCGAGACGAGCAGCCGCGCCTCGGACAGCGCCCGCACCAGCGCCGGGTCGCCGTCGAGCGCGTCCGCGATCCGGTGGTACATCGTCGGTACGCCGAACAGCATCGTGCCGCCGCCCGCGCCCAGCTCCCGGGCCACGCCCTCGACGGAGAACGAGCCGAGATGGCGCACCGAGCCGCCGCGCCGCAGCGGGCCGAGGATCCCCAGTATCAGGCCGTGCACGTGGAAGAGCGGCAGCGCGTGCACGAGCACGTCGTCCGCCGTCCACGCCCAGGCCTCCTCCAGCGCGTCCAGCGAGGCGGCGATCGCCCGGCGGGAGAGCACGACGCCCTTGGGCGGGCCGGTGGTGCCGGAGGTGTAGACGACCAGGGCGGCGGACTCGGGGTCGTCGGGCCCGTCGGAGAAGGCGAAGGCCGCGGGGGCGACCGCCGTCTCGACGTCGATCCGGGGCAGTTCCGCGAGCCCCGCCGGCAGGACGTCGTCCGCGCCCGCGAGCACGACGCCCGGGGTGCTGTCGCCGAGAATGTGCGCCAACTCCCGCTCGCCGGTGCGCGGGTTGAGCGGAACCGCCGGTACGCCCGCGAGCAGCGCGGCGACCACCGCGACCGCCGTCCGGGCGGTCGGCGTGGCCCAGACGGCGACCCGCCCCGCACCCGCGATCCGCGCCGCCACGGCACCGGCCGCCCTGCCCAGGTCCTCGTACGTGAGCGTCTCGGCGCCGAAGCGCAGCGCGGGTCGGTCCGAACCGGCCTTCAGAGCCGGGAACAGCACGTTCAAGGGTCGTCCTCCTCGCGTAGCGGGATGCCGAGAGGCATTCTTCCCGCGTGTCAGGGGCGACGCGCTGCGACCTTGCTCACCTCCGGGGCCCGGCTCTCCTCGGAGCTGGGCCGGATCGTCCGCATCCGGCCGTACGCGTACACGCAGCCCGCGAGCGCGAGGTCGGAGAGGAGCATGAAACCGATCGAGTACGAGTCCTTGGCGCTGTAGATGGCGCCCATCACCAGCGGGGGCACGAACCCGCCGAGCCCGCCCATCGCCCCGACGATGCCGGTGACGCTGCCGACCTGCGGCTGCGGCGTGACCTGCGAGACCAGCGCGAAGACCGAGCCGCTCGCCGTGCCGAGCCCGGCGGCCATGCAGAGCAGGGCGATCGTGCCGACCGGGTCCAGCGACGGGTCGAAGGCCTGGACGATGGAGAGGAGGGCGACGAGGCCGAGCGCGGCGGCCGTGACCAGGGCGGGGTGGACCCGGTCCGAGAGCCAGCCGCCGATCGGCCGGAAGACGACGGTGACCAGGGCGAACCCGGCGGCCTTCGTACCGGCGTCGGTCGGGTCGAGCTCGTACCAGGTCTTCAGGTACGTCGGCAGGTACACCCCGAACGCGACGATGCCGCCGAAGCCGATCGCGTACAGCGCCGACAGCTCCCACGTCACCCGCAGCCGGCCCGCCTTGCCGAGCCGGGTCCCGAGGGAGGCCGTGGGGACCGGACGGTCGGGGCGGTCGGTGATCAGGAAGACGGCGAGGACCGCGTACGCGGCGAGCGCGATCGCGACCACGACGAAGGGCAGGTTCTCGCCGTGCTGGGCGATGCGCGGCGTGAAGTAGCCGGAGAGCGCCACACCGCCCATGCCCATGCCGAAGACACCGAGCGCCAGGCCCCGCTTGGCGGGCGGGAACCAGGAGTTGACCAGGGGGATGCCGATCGCGAAGGTCGTGCCGCCGAGGCCGAGGAGGAAGCCGACGGCGAGCATCGCGCCGTACGAGTTCTTCGCCGGGATCAGCAGGAGGACGGGCACGATCGTGAGCGCCGACACCAGCGGGAACATCAGCTTGGCGCCGTAGCGGTCGGTGAGCGCGCCGACCGGGATCCGGCCCAGCGAGCCGACCAGGACGGGGACGGCGACGAGCAGCGACTGCTCGAAGGAGCTGAGTGCCAGCCGCTCCCCGTACCAGCCGGCCAGCGGTGCGATCAGGTCCCACGCCCAGAAGGTGAGCGCGAACCCGATCGTGGCCATGGCCAGGTTCCGGTAGGCGGCGCCGGAGGGCTTCGCGAGGGTGTCCACGCGACCAGTCAAGGTGGAGCGTCCGCTCGGGGCGCGCCGGATTGGGCCGTACGGGGGCCGCCTGACCGGTCTACGGCCAGTTCACCGTCGTCGGCGGGTGACCGTCGTCCGTGACGCGCAGGCGCGGGCCGTCCGGCGTCGCCGTCACCTCCACCCGGATCGCGGTGACGCCCGGCCGGCGGTGGGCGGCCGCCAGCGCGGAACGCAGGGCGGCGAGCAGCTTGTCCCCTTCGGCGGGCTCGACGAGGGTGTCGACCAGGCCGGCGAAGTGCACCGACGGCTGGAAGCCGAGGAGCGCCGCCGCGCCCCCGGTCTCGCGCAGCACCCGGCCCCGGAACGTCGCCGGGGCGTCGGCGGGAGGCTGCTGGAGGGCGAAGATGGCCGTCCGTACCTCCTGGATGGTGGAGTCCAGCTCGTCCACCGCCCGCCCGAGCAGCACCGTCTCGTCCTCGGAGCCGGAGCCGGAGCCGGAGCCGGAGTCGTCGTACGCGTCGTCGTCCGCGTCGGGACCCGTGTCCTGGGTGGGGCTCTCCGGGCGGGCGTCCGCCGCGCGGCGGCGGGTCGACTCCAGCATCATCTCCGTCGCGAAGAGCCGCTGGACCACGAGGTCGTGCAGGTCACGGGCGATCCGGTCACGGTCCTCGTACACCGCCAGCTGCTCCCGGTTGTGCTGCGCGTCCGCCAGCACCAGCGCGAGCGCCGCCTGGGAGGCGAACTGCGAGGCGAGCAGCCGCTCCACCGCCGTGTACGGGCGTCCGCCGCGCCGCCGGGGGAGCGCGAGCGTGCCGATGAGCCGGCCGCCGCTCTGCAGCGGCAGCATCATCGAGGGCCCGAACCGGGACCGTACGTGCGTGGTCATCCGCGGATCGGTCGCCGAGTCCTCGACGAACACCGGTTCCCCGCCGAGCAGTTGCTCCAGGACCGGAGAGCCCGGGGCGATGGTCGTCCCGACCAGGTCGCCCGGGTCGTCCACCGTGGAGGCCGCCACGATCTCCATCCCGCCCTCCTCGGTGGGCTGCAGGACGACCCCGGCCGAGGCGTCGGCGAGGATCCGCGCCCGCTCGGCGACCGTCGTCAGCGCGTCCGCCGCCGGCTCCCCGGCGAGCAGCGCCGTCGTCACCGCCGCCGCGCCCTCGATCCACCGTTCGCGCTGCCGGACGGTCTCGTACAGGCGGGCGTTGCCGATCGCGATCCCGGCCTGCGAGCCGAGGACCCGCAGCATGGACAGGTCCTGCTCGGTGAACGGGCCGCCGCGCTTCTCGGTGAGGTAGAGGTTGCCGAACACCTCGGTGTGGACGCGGATCGGCACCCCGAGGAAGGAGTGCATCTCGGGGTGGCCCTCGGGCACCCCGCCGGAGCGCGGATCGGTCGTCAGATCGTCGAGCCGCAGCGGCTGCGGGTCCTCGATGAGGACGCCGAGGAGCCCGCTGTGTCCGTCGGGCAGCCGGGGGATCCGCTCCCGCTCGGCGTCCGTCATCCCGGCCGTGAACAGCTCGGTGAGCCGTCCGCGCTCGGGGTCCACGACCCCGAGCGCCCCGTAGCGGGCCCCGATCAGTTCCGTCGCGGAGTCCACGATGTGCTGGAGCGTGGCCCGCAGTTCGAGGTCGGTGCCGACACTCAGGACCGCCTGGAGCAGCATCGGTAGACGGGGTACCGGTTCGGTCTCGTCGTCCGGGTCCATGAGTGACATGGGAACATTGTCATGCAAAACGGTCGAGCGGCACGGTCATTCCGTGTCGGACAGCGGGTCGAGGATCATCGGCTCGATCTTGCCCTCCAGCATCGCACCGAGCCCCAGGATCGCGCAGACGTCGGGGCGTTCGGCGATGTGCACCGGCATCCCGGTCGCCTCGCGCAGCATCTGGTCGAGCCCGGGCAGCAGCGCGCTGCCGCCGACCATCATGATGCCGCGCTCGGCGAGGTCGGCCACCAGGTCCGGAGGGCAGTCCCGCAGGATCTTGCCGATGCCGTCGAGGACGGCGGTCAGCGGGGTGTGGATCGCCTCGCGTACGGCAGCGGTGTCGACGGTCACCGAACGGGCGAGGCCCGTGGCGACGTCCCGGCCGTGGATCTCGGTGTAGCTCGGGCCCTGGAGCGTCAGGCCGTTGCCGCTGAGGGCGAGTTGCAGCGGGCGGACGGACTGGCTGGGCAGCATCAGCTCGTGCTGGTGGCGCAGGTGCTGGATGACCGCGTGGTCGATCGCGTTACCGCCCACCGGAATCCGCTCGGCGGTCACGATGGACCCCAGCGACAGCACGGCGACCTGGGTGGCCGCCGCCCCGCAGACCATGATCATGGTCGCGGTGGGCTGCTCGACGGGGAGGCCGCAGCCCACGGCCGCCGCGATCAGGGTGTCGACCAGCTCGACCCGCCGCGCGCCGAGACCGACGAGGGTCTCCACGGTGGCGCGCTGCGCGAGCGGGTCGCTGTCGTGCGGGGTGCAGGCTGCGGCGCGCAGCCGGGGCTTGCGGCGCAGCTGGCGGCGCAGCTTCTCGCCGAGGAGGTGACGGAGCATCCGCTGCGCCATCTCGATGTCCACGACGGTGCCGCCGGAGACGGGCCGGACGACCCGGATGTAGTCGGGGGTGCGGCCGGTCATCTTCTCGGCCAGGGCGCCGACGGCGATCAGCGCGCCGGTACGGGTGTTCACGGCGGCGACACTGGGCTCGTCGACGACGAGCCCGGCGCCCTTGACGAAGACCCGGGTCCGGGCGGCGCCCAGGTCGACGGCGACATGGCAACGGCGCAGCTGCTCAAGGCTGACGGTCACGGCAGATCCTCCGGAGTGCGGTGCTGGCACGGAGCGAGGTGGGTGGACGCGCTGCTGTTCCGGCGGTCCGTCTCGACGTTCAGTTCCGACGCCCTGGTTCGGGCGTGCTGTCGGGGGCGTTCTGTTTCGGCGTTCTGTTCGCATCGTGCGACCGGCTCCGGCGCGGCGCGCGCTGGGATGCGCCGCCCGGGGGTGCGAGGAGCCCTGACGCCCGGTCAGAGGAGACGCTGGAGCAGGCCCCAGGTGAACTCGGCGGCGCCCGGGGTGCCGCCCGGGAGGGTGAAGTCCAGGCGCAGCCGGGTCGGCGCGCTGCCGTCGCGCGCCCGGGCCGGCGGGAAGGCGTTGCCGACCTCGGCGACGGTGCAGCCCCAGGGCCGTAGGTCCGCCGCGGTACGCAGCTCGGGGGCGGGGCAGCCGGGCGCCCGGACCAGGCCGCAGCCCCAGACGTCCGGCGCCGTCCGGCGGCCGAGCGGGCCCACCAGGACCTCCCAGCGCAGGTCGGGCCAGAGCGGCAGCTCCCACTGGAGGATCTCGGAGGCGTACTCCTCCACCCGGCGGCGCGCCACGGGCTCGCCGAGCGCCGCGCGGTACCGGGCGAGTTCGCCCGGGCCCCTGCGGGCGTGCGCCCAGGCCTGCCAGCGCCGGTTCGCCTCGCGCATCGCGGTCCTCGTGGCCCCGAGGGCGCGGATCGCGTCCTCGACGAGATCCGGCTGGTGGTCGGCCATCCGGCGGAGCAGGACGAGCTGGAACTCGGTGGGCCCGAAAGGCTCGGACGCGGTCATGCGACCATCCTGCCCGAAGCGGGAGAATCGCGACGACACGCCGTCGACCTGGGGTTTCCTCACAGGATCCTCACGTTCCCGCCTACCTGTGGTGTCCCGCCGACACATACTCTGCGGCAGCCATGGACTACTGCCATCAGTGCCGACGGCACCTCAACGGCGCCCTCGCCTGTGCGGGCTGCGGTACGCCGGTCGAGGAGCTGCGGTACGAGCCCCCTCGCGCGACCGAGTACGCGGCCGAGGCCGAGCACGTCTACGAACTGGACGTCGTCGAGCCTCCGCGCCCCGCCTCGGGGGGCGGGCGTGCCGCCAGACGTGCCGCCATGGCGTCGGCCCCGGCCGGGCGCGGGGCCGCGCGCAAGGGGCGCCGGGCGCGCAGCCGCAAGGGGCGAAACGTTCTGGTGGGCACGCTCGGGCTGCTCCTCGCGGCCGGGGCGCTGAGCCTGACGAAGGTGGCCCTCGACCCGCCGGACGAGGGCGGCGAGGCCACCGCCGTGCAGGAGGAGGAGGTCGTCGAGACCTCGCTGCCGCCTGTGCCCTCACAGAGCGTCCGGCCGACGCAGACACCGGGCCCGGTCCGGGTCTCGACCTCGGCCTCCGCGGTGGACGCGGACACGCCCGCGCCCGGGCACACGGGGATACCCGGCGGGTCGGGCTCGGGATCCGGAGGCCGGTCCGGTGCGGGAGTCGGCGGTGACGGACCGGGTGGTGGTGGCGGGCTGGGCTCGGACGGCGGTCAGGGAGGCCCGACGAGCGCCGCGCCGAGCGATTCACCGTCCGCGCCGGGGTCGTCCGAGAGCCCCGGCCCGTCCGACACCCCGTCGGGGCCCGGCACGACCCCGACGGGTCAGCCCACCACCGGGGCGCCGACCACGCCCCCGCCGGCCCCCAGGCCGAGCTGCTTCCTCTGGATCTTCTGCTAGCTGACGGAGGGCGGCGTCAGAGCACGTCCTCGCCCAGCATCCGCTTCAGCAGGTCCCGCAGCAGCGTCCGCTCGACCTCCGTGAGCTGCCCGAGCGGCTCGCGCGCGAAGTCCAGCGACTCCCGCAGCCGACGGGCGGTGTCGAGGCCCTCCGGGGTGGGCGCGGCCAGCTTGACGCGGCGGTCGGCCGGGTCGGGGCGGCGCTCCACCAGACCGCGCGATTCGAGGCGGTCGACGATCCCCGTGACGTTCGACGGCTCGCACTTCAGCTTCTCGGCGATCTTCCGCATCGGCACCGGCTCCAGGGAGAGCAGTCCGAGGACCCGGGCCTGGGCGCCGGTGAGCGTGTGCTCCGAGGCCGCCTGCTCGTACTCCTCGTGGTACCGCGCCACGACCGTGCCGATCAGCTCGACGACTTCGACGGTCAGGGGGTCGGGGTCTGTGCGTGAGGTGGCCATGGGCACCATCGTACCCAGATACTTGACAACATGAAATATCCAAGCGCATGGTTGTTTCAGATGCTGAAGTAATTTCTCGTTCCAGGAGGCAGTCCCGATGTCCGTACTTCCCGCGTCCAGCCGTGAGTGGCACCTCGTCGCACGCCCGCACGGCTGGCCCACGCCCGCGGACTTCGCGCTCCGTGAGACCCCGGTCAGCGCCCCCGCCGAGGGGCACATCCTGGTCAAGAACCTGCACTTCTCGGTCGACCCGTACATGCGGGGCCGGATGAACGACGTGAAGTCGTACATCCCGCCGTTCAAGCTGGACCAGCCCATGGACGGCGGCGCCGTCGGCGAGGTCGTCGCGTCGAACGCGGAGGGCTTCGCCGTGGGCGACCACGTCCTGCACCGCCTCGGCTGGCGCGAGTACGCCGACGTCGCCGCCGAGCACGCGGTCAAGGTCGACGCGGCCCTCGCCCCGCTCTCCGCCTACCTCGGGGTGCTCGGCATGACGGGCCTGACCGCCTACGCCGGCCTCTTCGAGGTCGCCTCCTTCAAGGAGGGCGACGCGGTCTTCGTCTCCGGCGCGGCCGGCGCCGTCGGCGGCCAGGTCGGCCAGATGGCCCGGCTCAAGGGCGCCTCGCGGGTCATCGGCTCCGCCGGCTCCGACGAGAAGGTCAAGCTCCTCGTCGAGGAGTACGGCTTCGACGCCGCCTTCAACTACAAGAACGGCCCGGTCAAGGACCAGCTCCGCGAGGCCGCCCCGGACGGCATCGACGTCTACTTCGACAACGTCGGCGGGGACCACCTCGAAGCCGCGATCTCCTCGCTCAACGTGCACGGCCGCGCCACCATCTGCGGCATGATCGCGCAGTACAACGACACGGAGCCGGTCCCCGGCCCGCACAACATGGCCTTGGTCATCGGCAAGAGGCTGCGCCTCCAGGGCATCATGGTCGGCGACCACTACGCCCTGCAGCCGCAGTTCCTCCAGGAGGTCGGCGGCTGGCTGCGCTCCGGCGAGCTGAAGTACAACGAGACGGTCGTCGAGGGCATCGAGAACGGCGTGGAGGCCTTCCTCGGAATGCTGCGCGGGGAGAACACCGGCAAGATGATCGTTTCCGCGACCCGTTAGTCTTCCCTCAGCCGTCGCGATCGTGGGCGCGAGTCGCGGCGAACCAGCAGAAGGAAGCATCAGATGTCCATCCAGCAGTCTGACGTCCTGTACACCGCCGTCGCCACCGCCGAGAACGGGCGGGACGGCCGGGTCGCGACCGACGACGGTCAGCTCGATGTCGTCGTGAACCCGCCGAAGGCCATGGGCGGCTCGGGTGCGGGCACCAACCCCGAGCAGCTCTTCGCCGCCGGCTACAGCGCCTGCTTCCAGGGCGCGCTGGGCGTCGTGGCGCGCAACGAGAGCGCCGACATCTCGGGCTCGACGGTCACCGCCGAGGTCGGCATCGGCAAGAACGACGACGGCTTCGGCATCATCGTCAAGATCTCGGCGACCATACCGAACGTGGACGCCGAGACCGCGAAGAGCCTGATCGAGAAGGCCCACCAGGTCTGCCCGTACTCCAAGGCGACCCGCGGCAACATCACGGTGGAGCTCGCCGTCTGAGATACGCGTAGGCTGAAGAGGACCGCACTCCGACCGACCGGGGTGCGGTCTTCTTCGTACTGGGCCCCACAAGGCGCCCGATAGGGTGATCGACATGCGCGATTTCGGGGTCGGATTCGGTTTTCTGGTACAGGGGCAGAAGTGGGTGGGCCGGCACGGCCGGTGGTTCGGGTTCGGGCTGCTGCCGGGGCTCGTGACCCTCCTGCTGTACGTGGGCGCGCTCGTCGGTCTCGGCTACGGAGCGGACGACCTGACCGCCTGGGCGACGCCGTTCGCCGACGACTGGACCTCCCCCTGGCAGGGGCTCCTCCGGGGCTTCCTCACCGGCCTTGTCTTCGCCTTCGGGCTCTTCCTCGCGGTCATCACCTTCACCGCCGTGACCCTGCTGGTCGGCCAGCCGTTCTACGAGTCGCTCTCCGAGCAGGTCGACCGCTCCGAGGGCGGCGAGGCCCCCGAGTCCGGCCTGCCGCTCTGGCGCGAGCTGTGGATCTCCGCGCGCGACAGCCTGCGCGTGCTCGCCCGCGTCGCCCTGTTCGGCATCCTGCTCTTCGCCTGCGGGTTCATCCCCGTGGTCGGCCAGACGGTCGTGCCGGTCATCGGCTTCTGCGTCTCCGGCTTCTTCCTCGCCGAGGAGCTGACGGCCGTCGCCCTCCAGCGCCGGCGGGTCGAGCTGAAGGAGCGCCTCCGGATGCTCCGTGGCCGCCGGATGCTCACCCTGGGCTTCGGCGTCCCGCTGACCCTCTCCTTCCTGGTCCCGTTCGTCGCCGTCTTCCTGATGCCGGGCGCCGTCGCGGGCGCGACGCTGATGGCCCGCGAGCTGACGGGCGAGGCGGGCGCGCGGAACGGCGAGACCGGGACCCCGCCGGTGCCGTCCGACGCCCCGCGCCTGCGCAAGCACCAGGACGTCTAGGGGCTGCCTGTCCGGCGGCTCAGGGCCGGACACTCCCTCGGGGCCCCACCTCGGCCAGGGCGAACCCCTCCCTGTCGGGCCCCGCGTCGGCGATCCGCTCGCCGTCCGGGCCCCACGCGCCGCTCAGGCCCACGCACGGGCCCACCTCGCTCGGGCCGACGAGGTCGGCCAGCACCACGTACAGCTCGAAGTCCCTGGCCCGTACGGGGTACACCTTCTCGAACGAGTCGTTGTCGGCGTCCAGCGCCGAGCTCGCCAGATAGACCGTGCAGCCGTCGGCGGCGGCCCGCTCGGCGAGGTCGGGGAAGCGGTTGTCGTAGCAGGTGGCGAGGGCGAAACGGACGCCGTCGAGGGTGAAACGCCCGTCGGTCGTGCCCGGCGCGAAGACCTCCGCCTCGAAGCCGTACAGATGCGTCTTGTCGTAACGGGTGACGAGCCCGCCGTCCGGGCCGATGACGAGCGAGGTGATGCCCGGCCTGCGCTCCGCCCCCGCCGTGAGCACCGGCCCGTTGACGACCGCCGCCACGCCCGCGGCCCGGCAGGCCTCCCGCACCGGTTCGAGCCGGGCGTCGTCCTCGGTGAGGCAGCTGGCCGGAGTCGCCTGGATGAGGGTCGGTTCGTAGCCGGTGAGGGCGAGCTCGGGGAAGACGACGACCCGGGCGCCCTCGGCACCGGCCCGGCGGATCAGGCGGGCCGCCGTCCGCGCGTTGGCCTCGACGTCCCCCGCGACCGGGGCGAACTGAGCAGCTGCGACGATCATGCCCGCCATCATCCCGCCCGCCCGCCGCCGACGGAACCCCGGGACCCGGCCCTCGCGCGTCCTACCGCCCGCGCCTAGCGGGACGCGGCGGCCACCGTGACGATCGCCCGGACCTGGGCGATGATGTCCAGCCGGTTGCGGACGAACTCCGGGTCCGTGACCGTGCCCGTCGCCGGGTCCGTGTTGCCCGCGCCGAACTCCAGTACCGGTGTGTGCACATGGCCGCCGGGCAGCTCCGGCAGACCGAGCCGGTCGCGCAGCAGCGTCGCGCGGTAGGCGATCTCGTTGGAGAGGTAGTTCCCGCCGCCGCCCGCGCGGGCCGTGGAGCCCGGCGTCGGGCCGTCCGGACGGTTCACGGGGCCGGTCCCGCCGGCCGGGATCTCGGTCACCGCCGTGTTGTCCCGTACCGGGAAGCGCCCGGTGTCCGCCGCGACGATCGAGGCGTACGGCAGGGTCGTCACCGTCCACTCCGGCCGCGTGGCCGGGTCCTCCACCGGGACGGCCTCGGTGCGGGAGACGTTCTCGTTGTCGGGGAAGCCGCCCCGCCAGGCCCCGTTGAACCGCTCGATGTCGAAGCGCCCGATCCGGCCCTGGCTGACGGTGGTGAAGACGTCCACCTCCGGCAGGTGCGGACGCAGGGTCCGCTCGACCGTCCCGTCGGCGAAGTCCTGCCAGCGGACGGGGAAGACGGCCGTCTCGATCCGGGCGAGGCTGCCGTCCCGCGTCCGGGTCCAGGTGCCGTCCAGGGCGAGTGCGGTGGCCCCGGACGGGTTGCTGATCCGGATGTCCCGGTCGAGCGTGAACGGGTCGAAGCCGGTCAGCAGGATCCGCTTCACGCCCTTGCCGGCGGGAAACCGGATCGCGTCCTGGCCGCGCGAGGAGCGCTCCAGCCGGTCGAGGAGCCGAGCCCGCCGCTCCGCACCGAGTGCGAACCCCGGCTGCCAGCCGCGCAGTTCGCGGCTCATCGCGAGGCGCGCCCAGCACAGCGGGCGGTCGTCGTCCACGCTGAGGTCCCCGCGCACCCGGCGCCCCTGCGCCCGGTCGACGGCGTCCTTCCAGAGCCGCGCCTCGTGCCGTACGACCGCCCGCTCGGCCTCCTCGTACGACTCCGCCGTGGCGAGCGCGCGGGCGAACTCCGGTGCGACGGAGGCGAATCCACCGCGCCGCAGGATCTCCTGGGCCGCGGCCCGGTCGAGCCGGGCCTCCTCCACGGTGCCGACGGTGGCCGCAGGGGCGGCCGTGGCGGGGGGCGCGACGCCGAGCGTCAGGGTGGCGGTGACGAGCGCGAGACCGAGCGAGGCGTGGCGTATCCGGGAGAGCACGGGCGAGAACACGGGCGGGACCTCCGTCGAGTCGGAAACCGGCCCGCGCAGTATCCCGGCTCACCCGTAACTCCCGCTACGGCGCCCTCACTTGCCGCTCGGGTCCCCAAGGTCCCCAAGGTCCCCAAGGTCCCCAAGGTCCCCGAGGCCCCCGGCGTCCCCGACCTCCCCGAGGTCCCCAGGCTTTCCGGGGCCCGAGGGGGCGCCGCCGTACAGCAGCCGCAGGAAGTCGCGGAACGCCGCCGGCATGTCCACCGCCGCCGGGTCGAGCAGCCACTGGTACTGCAGTCCGTCCATCACGGCTGTCAGGATCGGCGCCGCGCGCTCCGGCGTCAGCCCGCTCGGCAGACGCTCGCCGAACTCCAGGCGCAGCACGGTCGCCATCTCGGTACGAACCTGGGCGTAGCGCTCGGTGAAGAAGTGGCGCGCCGGATGGTCCTCGGTCACGCTCTCGCCCAGCAGCGCCGAGAAGGTCTGCACGATCCCCGGCCGCATCGCGTTGTACTCGACGAGCGAGTCGATCAGAGCGAGCCGCCAGCCCTCCCGCGAGCCCGCGCCGCTCGTGTCCCACTTGTCGCGCTCCGCGAGGACCGCGACGAGCAGGGCCTCCTTCGTGGGGAAGTAGTGCAGCAGCCCTTGCTGCGTCAGCCCGACCCGCTCCGCGACGGCGCCGAGCGACGCGCCACGGTAGCCGCGCTCGGCGATCACCTCGAGGGTCGCGCGCACGATGTCCCCGCGCCGCTCCTCGCTCCTGGCCCGCACCATCGCCGTGGCCCCCTTTCCCTGCCGTCCGCCCGCCGAAGGTCCCTCGTCACGAGGACCGTACGCCATCCAGTAGTAACAAAACGATAACCAAACCTACCGATCTACAGGTAGGGGGTCCACGATGGGCCGCACACGACTTCAACGAGGAGGTACGGCCATGGCGGAGATCAGCGCGGAGACCGTCCGTGAGCAGGCCGTCGAGACGGCGCTCGGCAAGCTCGACCTGGACACCAAGACCCGGCTGCTGGGCGGACAGGACATGTGGTCCCTTCCCGCCGTGCCCGAGATCGGGCTGCGGTCCCTCGTGATGTCGGACGGCCCGATCGGCGTCCGAGGCGTCCGCTGGACCGCCGACGACCCCTCCGTCGCCCTGCCCTCCCCGACGGCCCTCGCCGCCGCCTGGGACCCGGCCCTCGCCCGCCGCGCCGGCCGCCTCCTCGCCCAGGAGGCCCGCCGCAAGGGCGTCCACGTCCTCCTCGCCCCCACCGTCAACCTGCACCGCACCCCGCTCGGCGGCCGCCACTTCGAGGCCTACAGCGAGGACCCGTACCTCACCGGAGCCATCGGCACCGGCTACGTCCAGGGCGTCCAGGACGGCGGCGTCGGCACGACGGTCAAGCACTTCGTCGCCAACGACGCCGAGACCGACCGCTTCACGGTGAACAACACGATCGCCCCGCGCCCGCTGCGCGAGCTCTACCTCGCGCCCTTCGAGGCCATCGTCAAGAACGCGCACCCCTGGGGCATCATGACCGCCTACAACCAGGTCAACGGCGTGACGATGACCGAGCACCACCACCTCGTCAACGAGGTCCTGCGCGGCGAGTGGGGCTTCGACGGCTACAACGTCTCCGACTGGATGGCCGCCCGTTCCACCAAGGGCGACATCGAAGGCGGCCTCGACGTCGCCATGCCCGGCCCGCAGACCGTGTACGGCGAGGCGCTCGCCGCCGCCGTCCGGGCCGGTGAGGTCGAGGAGTCAGCCGTCGACGCGGCCGTACGGAACGTGCTGCGGCTCGCCGCCCGCGTCGGCGCCCTCGAAGGCGCCCCGCCGGTCGTCTCCGAGCCCCCGGCCGCGATCGACGGCGACGCGCTCGCCCGCGAGATCGCCCGGCGCGGCGTCGTTCTCGTACGGAACGAGAACGCGCTCCCGCTGAAGCCGGGCACCGTCGCCCTCTCCGGCGCCGCCGCCCGCGATGCCCGGGTCCTCGGCGGCGGCTCCGCCCAGGTCTTCCCCGACCACACGGTCTCCCCGCTCGACGGCCTCACCGCCGCCCTGCCCGACGGCGCCCTCACCTTCTCCCTCGGCGCCGACCCGAGCGACGAACTCACCCCGGCCGATCAGGGCTTCACCCTCCGCGCCGTCTGCCGCGGCGCCGACGGCACCGTCCTCGGCGAGGGCTCGCTGCCCAACGGTCAGGTCCAGTGGATCGGCGACGACCTCCCGGCCGGCGTCACCCACGAGAGCCTCGCCTCCATCGAGGTCGTCGGAACCTTCACCCCCCGCGAGAGCGGCGAACACTCCTTCGGCACCCGCGGCCTCGGCGCCTACACGCTCACCGTCGCCGGACGGACCCTCTTCGAGGGCGTCCAGGTCATGGGCCCCGAGACCGACCCCTTCGAGGCGTTCTTCGGCTCCCCCGTCGAGCGCGGCAAGGTCGTCCTCACGGCCGGGGAGACGGTCGAGGTCTCCCTCCTCCACACCCTGGACAAGGAGTTCGCGGCCCCGCTGCCCGCCGTCATGTTCTCCTTCGTCCACCTCGGTCCGCGGCGCGACCCCGACGAACTGATCGCCGAAGCCGTCGAGGCCGCCCGCGCCGCCGACACCGCCGTCGTGGTCGTCGCCACCACCGAGCGCGTCGAGTCCGAGGGCTTCGACCGCAAGGACCTCGCCCTGCCGGGCCGCCAGGACGACCTGGTCCGGGCCGTGGCCGCCGCCAACCCGAACACCGTCGTGGTCGTCAACGCCGGCTCCCCGGTCGAGATGCCGTGGCGCGAGGACGTCGCCGCGATCCTGCTCAGCTGGTTCCCGGGCCAGGAGGGCGGCGCCGCGCTCGCCGACGTCCTCACCGGCGCCGCCGAGCCCGGCGGCCGGCTCCCCACCACCTGGCCCGTCGCCCTCGCCGACGTACCCGTCACCGACGTGACCCCCGTCGACGGGGAACTCCCGTACGGCGAGGGTGTGTTCATCGGCTACCGCGCCTGGGACAAGGCCGGCGCCACCCCGGCGTACGCCTTCGGCCACGGCCTGGGCTACACCACCTGGGCGTACGAATCCCTCGAAGTCACCCCCACCACGGCGAAGGTCCGGATCACCAACACCGGCACCCGCACCGGCCGCGAGGTCGTCCAGATCTACCTGGCGCCCGTCTCCGACGACGTGGAGCGCCCGGCCCGCTGGCTGGCCGCCTTCGCGAGCGTCGAGGCCGGCCCCGGCGAGAGCGTCGAGACCGAGATCCCGCTGCCCGCCCGCGCCTTCGAGATCTGGGACGAGAAGCGGAACGGCTGGGCGCACATCCCCGGCCCGTACGAAGTGCGGGCCGCGCACTCGCTCACCGACACGCGCCTCACCGCCACGCTGGACATCTGACGCCCTTCGGGGGGCACCCTCAAGACCAGCCCCGGGACGGAACCTGACAACCGTCCCGGGGCTACCTCGTGCCGAAGCGGTACACGGTCGTGGACGCGTAGACCTCGCCCGGCCGCAGCACGGTCGAGGGGAACTCGGGCCGGTTGGGCGAATCGGGGAAGTGCTGCGTTTCCAGCGCGACCCCGCCCAGCGACGGATTCGCGTACACCTGGAGCCCCGGTTCGGTGGTCTCCACGGTCACCGTCCGCCCGGTGCCGGGCGCGTACAGCTCGCAGGCCGACGAACCGTTCTGGTCGAGGACGAAGTTGTGGTCCAGCGGCATCGACAGCGCTCTGCCGGTACGGAAGTCCAGCTCCGTGCCGATGACCTCGGCGAACTCCCCGGTAGGGATGCCCGTCGCGTCGGTAGGGGTCCAGCGGCCTGCCGAGACCCGCAGCTCGTGCGGCCCGCCGTCTCCCAGGGTCCAGTACGTGTGGTTCGTCAGCGCCACCACCGTCGGCGCGTCGGTCTCCGCCCGGTAGACGATCCGCAGCGCACCGTCCGCGTCGAGCGTGTACGTCGCCGAGACCGCGAGGCGGCCGGGGAAGCCCTCCTCGCCGTCCGGGCTCACCCGGGAGAGCCGTACCCCGTCCTCGACCGCCTCCGCGCCCCACACCCGCTTGTCGAAGCCGTGCTCCCCGCCGTGCAGGCAGTTCGGCCCGCCGTTGCGGGCGAGGCGGTACGTCGTGCCGTCCAGCGCGAAGGACCCGCCCCCGATCCGGTTGGCGTACCGGCCCACCAGGGCACCGAAGTACGGCTCCGGATGCTTCAGATAGCCCGTCAGATCCGGGAACCCGACGACCACCTCGCCCGGAACGCCGTCCCGGTCCGGCGTCATGACCGACTGCACGATGCCGCCGTACGTCAGCACCCGCAACCGCACGGCGCCCCGCTGGAGGGTCCAGCGTGTGACGTCCGCACCGTCGACCGAACCGAAGGGTTCCCCCGTGATCCTCATGATCCGGAACCCTACGCGGGCGGCTCCGGCGCCGTCACCTGCCGGTGGGCCAGCTCCGCGAGGCGCGCCTGCCCGTCCCTGCTGGGGTGGAACCAGTCCCACGGGCTCAGCTGCCGGCCGTCGAAGGGGAAGCCGAACACCGCGCCGCCGTCGTACCGGCAGCGCCGGTCCTTCGCGCAGACCTCCTTCAGGACCTCGTTGTACGCCACCACCCGGTCGCGCACCGCCGTCCGGCGCCGCTCGGCCGAGGCGCTCAGGTCCAGCGGGGCGGCCAGCATCGAGGCGCAGATCCCCAGGCTCCAGACCCGCCGGCTCATCGGACTGTCCTTGCCGCGCGCCCAGAGCCGCTTCAGGTCCGGCACGCTCGACACGTACACCTGCGCCTTCGGCGCGGCGGTCCGCAGGTTCGCCAGCGCCGCCTCGAAGTCGGCACGGAACTGGGCGACCGGCGTCATCAGTTCGGTCCGCGACCGGCAGGCGTCGTTGGCGCCCATCATCACCGTCACCAGCTCCGGCTTCCGTGCCCCCGCGGCCGTCATCTGCGCGGGCAGCTCCGCCATCCGGGAACCCGTCCGCGCCAGGTTCCAGCTGCGCTCGGCGACGCGCTCGGGGCCCAGGAGCCGCAGGGCCAGGCTGTTGACCCCGGTGTCCGTGCCGGTCGCCCAGGACGCCTCAGGGCAGTCCTCCAGGACCGTACAGGCGTCGAAGGCGCGGGTGATGGAGTCGCCGACGGCGGCGACGGAGGCCGGTGTGCGGTCCCAGAGGGGGGTCGGCGTCGGCTTCGGCTTCGGCGCGGTGACGGTTCCGGGGTCGCTCGTGTCACACCCCGTCAGAACGCCCGCGCACAGCGTCGCCACGGCCACCGCCGCGGCGACGCCGGTACGCAATCGTCGGCTGCCGCGCATCCCCTGGCCCTCCTTCGGCGTCCTGGCGAGTGAAAGCTTGGTGTCCACCCGCCCCCGGACCGACCGTACGTCACCCCAAGGGCGGTGCGGCACGGTAGCTTTTCCCCCGTCGAACCACAGGCACCTTTGCCGATCGGCTCCGGTAAATTACATCACGTCACATGCTGTCCCTTTTTCGGGGGTTTACGGAGTTTTACTCCCGATGCTGTTTACTGAGGCCGCTGGGAAAGGCGAACCTCGTCCCACACTGGAGGTCCCGGTGACGACACGTGGAGTCCTGTACGTACACTCCGCACCGCGCGCGCTGTGCCCGCACGTCGAATGGGCGGTCGCGGGTGTCCTCGGCGCGAGGGTCCAGCTCGACTGGATCCGACAGCCGGCGTCGCCCGGCACGTGGAGAGCCGAGTTCTCCTGGCAGGGCGAGACCGGTACGGCCTCCAAGCTGGCCTCCGCGCTGCGCGGCTGGCAGATGCTCCGCTTCGAGGTCACCGCGGAACCCTGCCCGACCGCCGAGGGCGAGCGCTACAGCGCCACCCCCGAACTGGGCATCTTCCACGCCGTCACCGGCATGCACGGCGACATCCTGATCCCGGAGGACCGCCTGCGGGCCGCCCTCGCCCGCTCCGTGCGCGGCGAGACGGAGCTGGAGGCGGAGATCGCCAAACTCCTCGGCAAGCCCTGGGACGACGAACTGGAGCCTTTCCGCTACGCGGGCGAGGGCGCTCCGGTGCGCTGGTTGCACCAAGTCGTCTGAGCCCGTACCGGCACGCGCAAGGCGGTCGGGGCGGCCGCGGTCGTGCTGTGCGGGTCCGCGGTCGGCACGGCCCTCGCGCTGCTCGGGGGATTCCTGTACCAGCGGCATCATCGCCTGGTACGAACCGAGGCCCACCCCGCGAGCGGAGTGGGCCTCATGCGCGACTGCGGGTCACACGGTGCGGAACGCCAGCACCACGTTGTGGCCGCCGAAGCCGAACGAGTTGTTGATCGCGGCGATCGTGCCCTGCGGGAGCTCGCGGGGCTCGTCGCGGACGATGTCCGCGTCGACGTCCGGGTCCAGGTCGTCGACGTTGATCGTCGGCGGGGCCTGACGGTGGTGCAGCGCCAGGACCGTCGCGACGGTCTCGATGCCGCCCGCGCCGCCCAGCAGGTGACCCGTCATCGACTTCGTCGCGGAGATCGCGACGTGGTCCAGGTCGTCGCCGAGCACCTTGCGCAGCGCCTTGATCTCGGCCACGTCACCCTGCGGCGTCGATGTGGCGTGCGCGTTGAGGTGCACGACCTCGGAGGGCTTCAGGTCCGTCGAGTCCAGCAGGTTCTGCATCGCGGCGGCGATGCCCCGGCCGGTCGGCTCGGGCTGCGCGATGTGGTGGCTGTCGGCCGACAGGCCCTGGCCCAGCACCTCGCAGTAGATCCGCGCGCCACGGGCCTTCGCGTGCTCCTCGGACTCGAGGATCACCACGCCCGCGCCCTCGCCGAGCACGAAGCCGTCACGGCCCGTGTCGTACGGACGCGAGGCCTTCGTCGGCTCGTCGTTGTTCTTGGACATCGCCATCATGTTGGCGAAGGCCGCGATCGGCAGCGGGTGGATGGCCGCCTCGGTACCGCCGGCCACGACCACGTCGGCCCGGCCGGTTCGGATCATCTCGACGGCGTAGCCGATCGCCTCGGCACCCGACGCGCACGCCGAGACCGGGGTGTGGACGCCCGCCCGGGCGTTCACCTCCAGGCCGACGTTGGCGGAGGGGCTGTTCGGCATCAGCATCGGCACGGTGTGCGGGGACACGCGGCGGACGCCCTTGTCCTTCAGCACGTCGTACTGGTCGAGCAGAGTCGTGACACCGCCGATGCCGGAGGCGATGACGGAGCCGAGCCGCTCGGGCACGATGCTCCCGTCCTCGCCGGCCGGGGCGGTGTAGCCCGCGTCGGCCCACGCCTCACGGGCCGCGATCAGCGCGAACTGCGCCGAGCGGTCCAGCTTGCGGGCGAGCGGGCGGGGCAGAACGTCACCCGGGTCGACCGCGGCGAGCGCCGCGATCTGGACGGGCAGTTCGGCGAATCGTTCGCCCTCGAGGGGCTTGACGCCGGAGCGTCCCGCGATCAGACCTTCCCAGGTCGATGCGGAGTCGCCACCCAGCGGTGTGGTTGCGCCGATACCGGTGACGACCACGGTGCGATTGGTCGAGCTCACAGGAATTCTTTCTCCACGTGTGTGATGGTCGAAATACGGCGCCACCGCCGGGTGGCTGACCGAGTCAGCAGGGGCCGAATCAGCCCTGGTGCTTCAGGATGTAGTCGGTCGCGTCGCCGACGGTCTTGAGGTTCTTGACGTCCTCGTCCGGGATCTTGACGTCGAAGCGCTCTTCGGCGGCCACAACGACCTCGACCATGGACAGCGAGTCGACGTCGAGGTCGTCCGTGAAGGACTTCTCGAGCGCGACGTCCTCGGTCGGGATGCCGGCGATCTCGTTCACGATCTCGGCGAGACCTTCGACGATCTCTTCCTGGGTGAAGGCCATGTTGGCGCTCCTTCTGTGATTGCTTCGGTAAAGGGCTTCCGGAAGATCCGGAGTTGCCTAGGGGAGAGTAACGACCGAGGCGGCGAAGACGAGACCCGCCCCGAAGCCGATGATGAGCGCCGTGTCGCCGCTCTTGGCCTTGCCGGTCGCCAGCAGCCGCTCCATCGCGAGCGGAATCGAGGCGGCCGAGGTGTTGCCGGTGGTTTCGACGTCACGCGCGACCGTGACGTGCTCCGGCAGCTTCAGAGTCTTCACCATCGAGTCGATGATCCGCATGTTCGCCTGGTGCGGGATGAAGACGTCCAGGTCGTCCGCCGAGATTCCGGCGGCGTCCAGCGCCTGCTGGGCGACCTTCGCCATCTCGAAGACGGCCCAGCGGAAGACCGCCTGGCCCTCCTGCGTGATGGCGGGGAACTTGATCTCGCCCTGCTCGTTGAGGGGGAGCTTGGAGACGTCGCCGACGTGGAACTCGTTCCACGGCACGGTCTGCTTGATCGTCTCGGACTTGTCGCCCTCCGAACCCCAGACCGTGGGGCCGATGTGCGGCTCGTCGGAGGGGCCGACCACGACCGCGCCGGCGCCGTCGCCGAAGAGGAAGGCCGTCGCGCGGTCCTCCAGGTCGGTCAGGTCGCTCAGCCGCTCGACACCGATGACGAGCACGTACTCCGCCGAACCCTCGACGATCATGCCCTTGGCGAGGGTCAGGCCGTAGCCGAAGCCCGCGCAGCCGGCGGAGATGTCGAACGCGGCCGGCTTGCCGGAGCCGATCTTGTCGGCGATCTCGGTGGCGACGGCGGGGGTCTGCTTGAAGTGCGAGACCGTGGAGACGATCACGGCGCCGATCTGCTCCGGGGTGATCCCGGCGTCGGCGATGGCCTTCCCGGAGGCCTCGACCGACATCGCGGTCACGGTCTCCTCGGGGGAGGCCCAGTGGCGGGTGGAGATGCCGGAGCGCGAGCGGATCCACTCGTCGGACGAGTCGATCTTCTCGAGGATCACCTCGTTCGGCACGACCCGGGTGGGGCGGTAGCCGCCGACACCCATGATGCGCGCGTACGGGGCGCCCTTGCTGGGCTTGATCTTCGACATGCTCTACGGCTCCTTCTCAGGCTGCAGTCTGCTCGGCGACGAGCGTGCGGGCCGCGTCGAGGTCGTCGGGGGTCTTCAGGGCGAGGGTCTTGACGCCCGGAAGCGCGCGCTTGGCGAGACCGGTCAGGGTGCCGCCCGGGCACACCTCGATCAGCGCCGTCACGCCCAGCTCCTTGAAGGTCTCCATGCACAGGTCCCAGCGGACCGGGTTGGCGACCTGGCCCACCAGGCGCGAGATGACCTCGTCGCCCGTGGGGACGACCTGGCCGTCCTTGTTGGAGACGTAGCGCACGGCCGGAGCGGAGACGGCCAGCTCCTTCGCGGCGGCCTCGAGCCGCGCGACCGCCGGTGCCATGTGGTGCGTGTGGAACGCGCCGGCGACCTTCAGCGGGACGACACGGCGGACGCCCTCGGGCTTGTCCGCCTCCAGGGCGGCCAGCTGCTCCAGCGTGCCGGCGGCCACGATCTGGCCGGCGCCGTTGACGTTGGCCGGGGTCAGGCCGAGCTTCTCCAGGTGCGGGACGGTCACCTCGGGCTCGCCGCCGAGCAGCGCGCACATACCGGTCTCGGTGATCGCGGCGGCCTCGGCCATCGCCAGACCACGCGTCCGTACGAGACGCAGCGCGGAGAGGTCGTCGAGGACGCCGGCGAACGTGGCGGCCGTGATCTCACCGACGCTGTGGCCCGCGACGGCGCCGGGGGCGAAGCCGGGGACGGCCTCGTCGAGCGCGGCGGCGGACAGCAGGCCGGCGGCGACGAGGAGCGGCTGGGCCACCGCCGTGTCACGGATCTCGTCCGCGTCCGCGTTCGTGCCGTAGTGAGCGAGGTCGAGTCCGATGGCCTCGGACCAGGCCGCGACACGGTCGGCGGCACCGGGGAGTTCGAGCCAGGGAGTCAGGAAGCCGGGCGTCTGAGCGCCTTGGCCGGGAGCGACGAGTACGAGCACCCTCACACTCTCTCTTGGGGACGGCTCCGAGCGCCCGTGGGGACTAGGACGAAGAACCGTCGGGGGAATTGTTGGTGTTCGACAAAAGTCTAGGACTGCGAATCTCCGTCGGCCAAGCGCCCCAGAATGAGGGCGATCCGCAGCGTGAAGGCGGACCGGACATCGGAGGGTGACCAACCGGTGACGTCTGTCACACGTCGAAGCCGGTAGCGCACGGTGTTGGGGTGCACGAAGAGCATCCGCGCCGCCCCTTCCAGACTGCTCGCCTGCTCCAGATAGACACTCAGAGTTTCCAGCAGCGCCGATCCCGCTTCCTCCAGCGGTCTGTAGATCTCCTCCACCAACTGCTCACGTGCAGAAGGGTCTGAGGCGATGGCGCGCTCCGGCAGGAGATCGTCGGCGAGAACCGGCCTGGGGGCGTCCTGCCAGGCCGAACACGCCTTGAGTCCGGCGGCGGCGGCCTGCGCGGACCGGGTCGCGGCGAGCAGGTCGGGGACGACGGGCCCGGCGACGACGGGCCCGGCGGCGTACGGCCCGATCAGCGCCTTGGCGACGGCCAGGGGGTTGTCGTTGCCACCGGCGATGACGACGAGCCGGTCGCCGAGGACACCGGTGAGGACCTGGAGCTTGGCGTGCCGGGCGGCGCGGCGGATCGCCTCGACGGTGAGTTCGCTGTCGCCGTCGGGGGCGGTGCCGAGGACGACGCAGACGTGGTCGGGCGAGTTCCAGCCGAGCGCGGCGGCCCGCGACACGGCGCCCTCGTCGGCCTCCCCGGAGAGGACCGCGTTGACGACGAGGGACTCCAGCCGCGCGTCCCAGGCGCCCCGGGCCTCGGCGGCCTGGGCGTAGACCTGGGCGGTCGCGAAGGCGATCTCGCGGGCGTAGACGAGGAGGGCCTCGCGCAGGATCGACTCGTCGCCGGGTGCGGCGACCTCCTCGATCGCCGTCTCCATGACCTCGATGGTGGTGCGGACCATCTCGACGGTCTGCCGCAGCGTGATGGCGCGGGTCAGCTCGCGGGGCGCGGTGCCGAAGACGTCGGTGGAGATGGCCTGCGGGGTCTCCGGGTGCCGGAACCACTCGGTGAACGCGGCGATACCGGCCTGGGCGACCAGACCGATCCACGACCGGTTCTCGGGCGGCATCGCCCGGTACCACGGAAGCGTCTCGTCCATCCGGGCAATGGCATTGGCGGCGAGCCGCCCGGAGGACTGTTCGAGGCGCTTCAGGGTCGCGGAGTGCGGATGGGAGGCGTTCGTGGGTTCAGACACGGACTAAGGGTGCCTCATCGGGGCACCGGGGCGCGGCCTCGGGGCCGTTTCCCCGACGGGGGCGTGAGCCAGGGCGCCGCCTCGGGTGTGGGCAGACGTTCCGCCCGCAGCGGCTACGGTGGCTGGCGTGATGAGCATCCAGCGCGCCGGGGAGCGCTACCCCGGCGGTGATCCGGACGCCGGGATCGAGACGCGGCACGCGTTCTCCTTCGGGCCGCACTACGACCCCGACAACCTCCGCTTCGGCGCCGTGCTCGCCTGCAACGAGGAGCGGCTCGCGCCCGGAGCCGGGTTCGCCGAGCATCCGCACCGGCACACCGAGATCGTCACCTGGGTCGTCGAGGGCGAGCTGACCCACCACGACTCGGCCGCCGGCCGCACCACCGTCGTCCGCCCCGGGGACGTCCAGCGGCTCAGTTCCGCCGGGGGCGTACGGCACGAGGAGCGCAACGACGCCGACGTGCCGCTGGTCTTCGTCCAGATGTGGCTCGCCCCGCTGGAGCCGGGCGGCGAGCCCGCGTACGAGATCGTCCGGGGCATCGCCGACTCCACCCCGTACGCCCTCCCGGAGGCCGCCGCGATGCTCCACGTCCGCCGCCTGGAGCAGGGCGAGCGCTCGGCCGTCCCGGACGCGGACCTCGTCTACGCGCACGTGGTGCGGGGCACGGTCCGGCTCGACGGCGAGGAACTCGCCCCCGGCGACGCGGCCCGCGTCACCGACGCCCGCGACCTCGCGCTCCTCGCCACCTCGGACGCGGAACTCCTCCTGTGGGAGATGCGACAGCCCTGAGGCGGCCGGGTCCGCCTCAGCGGCCCGCCGCGCTCTTCGCGCGCCACTGCTCCCAGCCCAGGTTCCACGCCCCGTAGCCGTTGCCCTCCGCCACCGTGCCCTTGGTGTCCGCGCCCTTGATCTCGAACGGGTCGCCGGGGCGGACCTGGGCGTAGAACCAGGTCGCGTCCGCGTCGCTCATGCCGATGCAGCCCGAGCTGCGGTTCGCCCGGCCGAAGTGCGCCGCGTTCCAGGGCGCCGCGTGCGCGTACATGCCCGACCACGTCAGCCGCATCGAGAAGTCGACCATCTTGTCGTACGCGTCGCCGAGCCCGACCGTCTCCGAGTTCATGTTGATCGTGCCCTCCTTCGCCATCAGCACCGCCGTCCCCCGCCACGACCGCTTGTCGCCCCCGGGTGTCCCACCCGATACGGGGATCGTGCGCACGGCCCGCCCGTCGCGCTCCAGGACCAGCCGCTTGCTGTCCAGGTCCACTTTGACCACCTGCGCCACCCCGCCGACCGTGAACCCGGTGCGGTAGTCCCGTACGAACCAGCCGCCGCCCGAGTCCGTCCCGTCGAGCGTCGCGTCCAGGTCCACCCGGGTCCCCGGCTTCCAGTACTCCTTCGGCCGCCAGTCCACCCGGTCCTTGCCCGACCAGTCCTTCAGCCAGCCCCACGAGCCGACCGTCCCGTTCGAGGTCGTCACCTTGAGCTGCTTCTCCACCTCGGCCTTGTTCGTCACCGGCCGGTCGAACACGATCGACAGCGGCTGCCCGACCCCGACCGTCGTGTTCTTCCCGGGCGCCAGGGTCAGCTTGTTGACCTGCGCGGCAGGGGCGGTCGTGAACGTCGAGCTGGTCGTCGTCTCCTTCCCGTCCGCCGTACGGGTCGTCGCCTCCACCCGGTACGAGGTGCCCGGCACCGCCTTGCGGTCCGAGACCCAGCTCGTCCCACCGGCCCCGGTACGGCCCGCCAGCACACCGCCCTCCGCGTCCACGACGCGTACCGTCCGCAGCGTGCCGCCGGTCGCCGTGACCGTCACGGTCCGCCCCGCCCCCGGGCTCACGACGGTCACCTTCGCCGCCGCCTCCGAGGCCTCGGCGCTCTCCGTCGTACGGGGCGCGCCCACCGCCCCCGCGGTACACGCGGTGAGCGAGCCGCAGAGAGCGACGGCCGCGAGCGTCTGGCGTATTCGGGTGCGTGCGGGAACCACGGAAACCTCCGGAAAAAAGTGTGGGATGCCCGGACTGTAGGCCGCCGAACCGGTCGCGGAACCTCTGTGACAAGGGGTGGTGAGGAACGGTCATCGTCCGGTCACACACGACGCGCGAACCGGTCAAGGACGGCTGTGAGCATCCTGTGCGCCCCCCGACCGAGGGGCGGAACAAGGAGGCTCACGTTGTGTCAGCTCTGCTCGTGACGGCCGCACCGCCGCAGACCACCCGGCTGGAGCCCGTCACCGTCGAGACGTACCGTGCCGTCCTCGCCCGGACCGAGGCCCGCCCCAGCTTCCTCCAGTGCCCCTCCTGGGCGGAGGTCAAGGACGGCTGGCGCCACCAACTCCTCGGCTGGGGGCCGGAGTCCGGCCCCGGTCCGACCGGTGTCGCCCTGGTGCTCCTGCGCCCCTTCCCCGGCACCCGCAAGTTCTTCGCCTACCTCCCCGAGGGGCCCGTCGCCGACTGGTCCGACCCGGACGTCGACGGCTGGCTCACGCCGCTGCTCCAGCACCTGCGCGCCGCCGGCGCCTTCGCCGTACGCATCGGGCCCTCGCCAGCCTTCCGCCGCTGGAACGCCACCACCCTCAAGGCGCACACCGGGCCGGGGCGGCGGCTCTCCGACGTCCTCGCCGACGAGGTCGACCCGCTCGGCACCGCCGTCGCCGAACGGCTCCGCTCCCGCGGCTGGCGCCGCTGCGGCGGCGACTCGACCAGCGACTCCGACGGCGCCGACGCCCAGCCCCGCCACGTCTACCAGGTCCCGCTCGCCGGGCGGAGCTCCGACGACCTGTGGAACGGCCTCAACCAGGAATGGCGGCGCAACATCCGCAAGGCCCGCAAGTCCGGCGTCGAGGTGGTCGTCGGCTCGGCGGCCGACCTGCCGGAGTTCTTCCGGCTCCTGCGGATCACCGAGGAGCGTGACGGCTTCCGGCTCGGACGCTCCCTTTCCTACTACGAACGTCAGTACGCGGTCCTCAACGCCGAGCAACCCGGACGGATGAAGCTCTACCTCGCCCGCCACGAGGGCGAGACCCTCGCCGCCCACACGATGATCACCGTGGGAAAGCGGGTCTGGTACCAGACCGGAGCCTCCGCCGACCACCGCCGCGAGGTCCGCCCGTCCAACGCCCTGCAGTGGCGGATGCTGCTCGACGCCCACGCGCTGGGCGCGGATGTCTACGACATGCGCGGGATACCCTCCACCCTTGACCCGGACGACCGCGCCCACGGGCTGCTGCGCTGGAAGCTCGGCACGGGCGGGCAGGCCGTCGAGACGCTGGGGGAGTGGGAGACACCGTTGGCCGGCACGACCAACCACGCGCTGTACCGGGCGTTCCAGGCGTACCTGGCCCGCCGATGACGACGACCCTCGCGAAGCCGGAGCCAGGGCAGGAGCCGGAGCCAGGGCAGGGGACAGGGCCAGGGCAGGAGCCGGAGCCAGGGCAGGGGACAGGGCCAGGGCCAGGGCAGGGGACAGGGCCGGGGCAAGGGACAGGGCCGGAACCGGGGGCAGGGCAGGAGCCGGAGCCGAAGGCAGGACCGAAACCGGGCGCGGGCGCCAAGCACCGCGCCACCCCGTCCGTGCTCCGCAGCGGCGTGCTCATGGCCGCCGGGTCGCTCGTCTCGCGCGCCACCGGCTTCGTCCGCTCGGCGATCGTCGCGGCGGCGCTCGGCGTCGGAGGGATCGCCGACGGGTACGCGGTCGCCAACTCCATCCCCACCATCGTCTACATACTGCTCCTCGGCGGCGCACTCAACGCGGTCTTCGTGCCCGAACTCGTCAAGGCCGCCAAGGAACACGAGGACGGCGGCGTCGCCTACACCGACCGGCTCCTCACCGTCTGCGTCTGCGCCCTGCTGGTGATGACGGCCGGCGCGGTGTTCGCCGCGCCCGCGATCGTCGACGCGTACACCGACTACAGCGGAGCGCGGCAGTCGATGACGGTCGCGTTCGCCCGGTACTGCCTGCCGCAGATCTTCTTCCTGGGCCTGTTCACCCTGCTCGGGCAGGTCCTGAACGCGCGGGGCCGGTTCGGCGCCATGATGTGGACGCCGGTGCTCAACAACGTCGTCGTCATCGCCGTCTTCGGGCTGTACCTGGCGACGGCCGTGACGGGCTCCGGCGGACTGACGGCGGGGGAGACCGCGCTGCTCGGCTGGGGCACGACGGCGGGCATCGCGCTGCAGGCACTGGCGCTCGTGCCGTCGCTGCGCGGCGCCGGATTCCGCTGGCGGCCGCGGTTCGACTGGCGCGGCAGCGGGCTGACCTCGCCGATGCGGTCCGCGGGCTGGCTGGTGCTGCTCGTCCTCACCAACCAGGCCGGGTACTGGGTGACGACGAAGCTCGCCACGGCGGCGGGCACGCAGGCGGAGGCGCTGGAGGGCGGCGGGGGCGGCTTCGGATTCGCCGCCTACAACAACGCCTATCTGCTATGGGCCGTGCCGCACGGCATCGTCACCGTCTCGCTGGTGACGGCGCTGCTGCCGAGGATGAGCGCGGCGGCCGCCGACGGCGACCTGGCGGGGGTGCGACGGGACGTCTCCTACGGGCTCCGCGCCTCGGCGGCGGCGGTCGTCCCGGCGGCCTGCGCGCTGTTCGCGCTCGCGGTGCCGGTGATGAGCCTGGTCTTCCAGTACGGCAGGACCGACGCGGCCGACGTCCGGGCGATGGCCTGGATCCTGATGGCCTTCGCCCCGGGACTGATCGCCTTCTCCGGCCAGTACGTCTGCACCCGCGCCTTCTACGCGCTGCGCGACACCAGGACCCCGTTCCTCCTCAACCTGGTGATCGCGGCCCTGAACGCGGCCCTGTCCCTGGCCGCGTACCGGCTCCTGCCCCCGACCTGGGCGGTGGCGGGCATCGCGGCCGGCTACTCGCTCTCGCTGTGGGCGGGCTGGGCCCTGACCGCGTACGCGCTGCGGCGCCGGCTGGGCGGCGCGCGGAGCGGCTCGACGCCCGGGGCCGCGGCCTCGCTCGCGCGGCTGCTCACGGCCGCCCTCCCCGCCACCGGATACGGGCTGCTCGCCACCGACGCCACCGCCCCCGTCGGCGCGCTGCCCGCGGTCCTCGCCGGCGGCCTCGCCGTTCTCGCGGCCTTCGGACTGCTGGCCCGCCCGCTCCGGCTCACGGAGCTGAGCGCCCTGATGACGACCACCGGCCGCCGCCTGCGCGTCGTCCCGCGCCCCCGCAGCGGCTGACCACGGGGCACCCCCACGCCCCCCTTCTCACCTTGGGATACTGCTCGAATGCCTCGCGTGCTGCTCATAGAAGACGACCCCTCCGTCCGCGAAGGGGTCGAACTCGGGCTGCGACGGCGCGGCCACGACGTGCGGGCCGCCGCGACCGGCGAGGCGGGGCTCGCGCTGCTCACGGAGTTCCGGCCGGACCTCGTCCTGCTCGACCTGATGCTGCCCGGCATGAACGGCGTCCAGGTCTGCCACCGGATCCGCGAGACGAGCCAGCTGCCGATCATCATGCTCACCGCACGCGGTGACGACTTCGACGTCGTCGTCGGCCTGGAGGCGGGCGCCGACGACTACATCGTCAAACCTGCCCGTACCGAGGTCATCGAGGCCCGCATACGCGCCGTCCTGCGCCGCATCGAGGAGCCCGGAACGGGCCGCCCCGCCGTCGAGTTCCACGGCGAGCTCGCCATCGACCGCGCGGGACTCACCGTCGCCAAGTCCGGCGAACGTCTCGCCCTCGCCCCCTCCGAGCTGAAGCTGCTGCTGCATCTGACCGCCCACCCCGAGCAGGTCTTCAGCCGCCAGCAACTCCTCGAACACGTCTGGGAGCACAGCTACCACAGCGACGCCCGCCTCGTGGACGCCTGTGTCCGCCGCCTCCGCAACAAGATCGAGGACACCCCGGGCACCCCCCGCTACATACAGACCCTGCGCGGCTTCGGCTACCGCTTCGGACCGCTGTGACGCGCCTGACGCGCCTGACGCGCCGCGAACCGCGCGGGCCGCGTCTTCTGCGCAACCGCCCCCGCCCGTTCGGCCTGCGGACCCGGCTCGTCCTCGCCTTCCTCCTCGTCGCCGCCGTCGGCTGCGGCACCACGGCCGCGCTCACCTACCGCGCCGCCCGCAACGCGATCCTCGAACAGGCCCAGGACAACGCCGTCTCCACCTTCCGCGAGCAGGTCGGGTCCTTGGGCATCTCGCTGCCCGTCGAACCGGAGCATCTGCGCCCGTTGCTGTTCCACATCGCCAAGCAGGGCAAGCCGCGCCCCTGGCGGGTCTACGCCGAGTACGGAGACATGCGGGTCTCCTCGACGGACCGCCCCACCTCCACCGTCCTCGCCCCCGAACTGCGCGCTCGCGCCCAGGGCACCACGCACGCCGGCTTCCAGCGGGTCGTCCGGAACGGCACCGCCTACCTCACGATCGCGGTCCCCGCCCTCTTCAAACCCGGCCCCGGCGCCGACGCCCGCCCCACCGGCCTCGTCCTCTACGCCGTCGTCGACATGAGCAACGAGCAGGCGAACATCGACGCCATGGTGGCCGCGGCCCGCGGCGGCGCCCTGCCGGCCCTCGCCGTCGCGCTCGTCCCCGCCCTGATCGCCGCACGGAGCGTGCTGCGTCCGGTACGGGACCTGAGGCGTGCCGCGCACAGCATGGGCAGGGGTGAGCTGGACACCCGTCTCCACGCCAAGGGCAGCGACGAACTCGCCGACCTCGCCCGGACGTTCAACGAGTCCGCCGCCGAACTCGAACGCTCGGTCGCGGAGCTCCAGCGCGCCGAGGCCCGCGCCCGCCGGTTCGCCTCCGACGTCTCGCACGAACTGCGCACCCCGCTCGCCGGGATGTTGGCCGTCACCGAGGTCCTCGACGAGGACGCCGCCATGCTCGACTCCGACACGGCCCGGGCGGTACGGCTCATCAGCGCCGAGACCGGCAAGCTCGCCGTGCTCGTCGAGGACCTGATGGAGATCTCCCGCTTCGACGCGCGCGCCGCCGAGCTGCACACGGACGAGGTGGACGTCGCGGAAACGATCCGCCGGACCCTGTCGAGCCGCCACTGGACCGACCCGGAGCAGCTGGTCCCCGACCTCCCGCCCGGCATCCGCGCCCGGCTCGACCCGCGCCGCTTCGACGTGGTCGTCGCCAACCTGGTCGGCAACGCGCTGCGGCACGGCCGCCCGCCCGTGACGGTACGGCTCTTCACCGACGGCCCCTGGCTGGTCACCGAGGTCGCCGACCGAGGGCCGGGCATCGCGCCGGAGGTGCTGCCGCACGTCTTCGACCGCTTCTTCAAGGCCGACCCGGCGCGCACCCGCTCCTCCGGCAGCGGACTGGGGCTCGCGATCACCCAGGAGAACGTACGGCTCCACGGCGGCACCGTCCTGGCCGCGAACCACCCCGACGGAGGGGCCGTCTTCACCGTGAGGATCCCGCTGTGAGAGCTGTGCGTACCGTGACCGCGTACCGAAGGATCACGCTCACCGCTGCCCTGGTCCTCGCCCTGGGGGCCTGCGGCGTCCGGGGCAGCGACGTCGTCGAGGCCGGTGACGCGGCGACCCTCGTCGTCCACCCGGCGCCCGCGCTCAGGATGACGCTCTTCTACGTCGGCCCCGACGGCCGCCTGCTGCCGGTCGTCAGGGAGGGCGAGGGCGTTCCGGAGAGCACGCCGGATCCCACCCCCACGCACCCCGACGGGGAACCCGTCCACGACAGGAGTGAGGGCGACCCCGGCAGACCGCTGAAGGCGCTCGCGGCCCTGCTGGCCGGCCCCACCGAGGCCGAACGCGCCGTGGGCCTGCGCACCAGGCTCCCGGTGGCGGAGAACGGCAACCACGCGCTGTTCGTGAGCGAGGACCCGGTCGACCGGGGCGAGGGCGACGTCCCGGTGTACCGGGTGCGGTACATGGGACTGGTGACGGACCTGGATCCGCTCGCCGTCCAGCAGATCGTCTGCACGACGGTCTTCGCGAAGCATCCCGCGGGGCTGGTCTCGGTCGCCCTCACCGGCCCGGACGGCGCCCTGCCGACCCAGTCCTGCCCAGGTACGGAGACGGAATAGGCCCACAGAACGGGCCGGGTTCAGGCCCCGGCGCGCAGCTCCGCGAGGACCGCGTCCGTGAACGGCGGCCACGCCTCGACCGCCCACGGCCCGAAGGCCCGGTCGGTCAGCGCCACGCACGCCGCCCGCGCGTCCGGGTCGATCCACAGGAACGTGCCCGACTGCCCGAAGTGCCCGAACGTACGGGGCGAGGACGAAGCACCCGTCCAGTGCGGTGCCTTGCCGTCGCGGATCTCGAAGCCGAGCCCCCAGTCGTTCGGCTTCTGGTGCCCGTAACCGGGCAGGATGCCGGTCAGACCGGGGTACGTCACCGTCATCGCGTCCAGGACCGTGCGCGGGTCGAGGAGGCGAGGCGCCTGCACCTCGGCCGCGAAGCGCACCAGGTCGTCGACCGTCGAGACACCGTCCTTGGCGGGCGAGCCCTCCAGCGTCGTCGCCGTCATCCCCAACGGCTCCAGAACGGCCTGGTGGAGGTAGTCGGCGAACGGGATGTCCGTGGCCTTGGCGACATGGTCGCCGAGCGCCTCGAACCCGGTGTTGGAGTAGATCCGGCGGCTGCCCGGCGCGGCCATCACCCGCTGCTCGTCGAAGGCGAGCCCCGAGGTGTGCGCGAGCAGGTGCCGGACCGTCGCGCCCTCGGGCCCGGCCGGCTCGTCGAGGTCGATCGCCCCCTCCTCGTACGCGACGAGGACGGCGTACGCGGCCAGCGGCTTGGTGACCGAGGCGAGCGGGAACCGCTGCCCGGTGGGGCCGTGCGCCCCGGCCAGGGTGCCGTCCGCGCGGACGACGGCCGAGGCCGCGGTGGGGACGGGCCAGTTCTCGATCAACGCCAGGCTCTGCAACGACATGGCCCCGAGCCTACTTGCTTGGAGTGCACTCGAAGGTCCTAGCGTGGGGGCCATGAGCGTGATCGAGAGCAGCGCCACCCACTTCACCATCAGCGAGGTCGCCGCCCTGACCGGGCTTTCGGCGCACACCCTGCGCTGGTACGAGCGGATCGGCCTGATGCCGCACGTCGACCGCTCGCACACCGGGCAGCGCCGCTTCTCCCAGCGCGACCTGGACTGGCTGGCGTTCGTCGGCAAGCTCCGGCTGACCGGGATGCCGGTCGCCGGGATGGTGCGGTACGCGGAGCTGGTGCGGGAGGGCGACCACACCCGGGACGAGCGGCGGGAGCTCCTGGAGACCACCCGCCGTGACGTCCTCTCCCGGATCGCCGAACTCCAGGACACGCTCGCCGTGCTCGACATCAAGATCGCCCACTACGGAACCACATGCGGAGGCACGACCTCATGACCAGCAGGATCGACACCGTACGGCTCGGCGGCCAGGACGGACCCGAGATCGGCGTCCAGGGCTTCGGCGCCATGGGCATCAGCGAGTTCTACGGCGACACGGACGAGGCCGCCGCCCGCGACACCCTCGACGCCGCGCTGGAGGCCGGCGTCAACCTGATCGACACCGCCGACATCTACGGCAGCGGCGCCAACGAGGAGTTCCTGGCGCCGTTCCTCGCCCGCCACCGTGACGAGGTCGTCCTCGCCACCAAGTTCGCCATCGAGCGGCGCGCCGACGACCCGCGGTACCGGGGCATCCGCAACGACCCCGCGTACATCAGGAAGTCCGTGGAGGCGAGCCTGCGGCGCCTCGGCGTCGAGACGATCGACCTCTACTACATGCACCGGCGCGACCCGAAGGTCCCCTTCGAGGAGTCGGTCGGGGCGATGGCGGAGCTCGTACGGGAGGGCAAGGTCAAGCAGCTCGGCCTGAGCGAGGTGACCGGCGCGGAGCTGCGCGAGGCGCACGCGGTGCACCCGATCGCCGCCCTGCAGTCGGAGTGGTCGCTCTTCTCGCGCGACGTCGAGCGCAGCGCCGTGGGCGCGGCGGCGGAGCTGGGCGTGACGTTCGTGCCGTACTCGCCGCTGGGCCGGGGCTTTCTGACCGGCGCGTTCGCTGACGCCCAGAAGGACCTGTCGGGCGGCGACTTCCGAAAGTTCCAGCCCCGCTTCACCGGCGAGAACGCGGCCCGGAACGCGGCCCTCCTCGCCCCGCTCCACACGATCGCGGAGAACCACGACGCGACGGCGGCGCAGGTCGCCCTGGCCTGGGTCCAGCAGCGCGCCGCCGTCCACGGTCTGACCGTCGTCCCGATCCCGGGCACCCGCAAGCGCAGCCGTCTCGCCGAGAACGCGGCGGCGACCCGCCTCACGCTGACCGAGTCGGAACTCGCCGCACTGGAGCCGATCGCGGCGCAGGTCGCGGGCGACCGCTACCCGGACATGAGCTTCACGTCGGCGGCGCGCGAGTAGGAGGGACCTGGGACCCTTCGTTTCCCCGGGCCTCTGGGGGCTCACGCGAGCCCCAGGGCGAAGACCGCGAAGCCCGCTGCGAGCAGTCCGGCGACGGTGCGGCGGGCGGGCCCGGTCTTCGTCCAGGGGGACTCGAAGCGGCGCGCGTACCGCCCGATCAGGACCAGCAGCCCCGCGAAGAGCGGCATCCACGCCAGCCGGGCGAGGATCCAGCCGACCGAGTCCGGCGCGCCGACCAGGCCGGTGACCTCACCCGCGTACGAGGCGGGGATCGCGGCGGCGAGCATCGCCGTCTGGTGCCAGCACAGGATCGTCATCGCGGACAGGTTGACGACCACGACCGGCGCCCAGAGTGCGGGCCGCTTCAGGAGTGTGCCGAGGCGGTCGCGGAGCAGGATCGCGGCGCCGCTCTGCGCGGCGGCCAGGGCGAGGACGAGCAGCGACGGCGGGTGGGAGTTGGTGCGCGCCTCCCCCGGTACGCCGACCATCGACGCCGGGTAGCCGAAGGCGAGCAGCAGCGCGGCGAAGAGCGCGGCGCCGCCGAGCAGCAGTCCCCAGGCGTGGCGCCGGGTGAGCCGCCCCTCGCCCCAGGAGACGCCGAGCTGGTAGGCGAAGAGCCAGCCGGGCAGGATGTTCAGGAGGCTCAGCCAGGACGGCATGGCCTCCGCGTACGGCCCGTAGCGCAGGAGGTCGACGACGGCGACGGTGCCGAGCAGCGGCGCGGCGGCCCACACGCCCGCCCGGCGGGCGGCGCGCACGCACAGCGGGGTCAGGGCGGTGACGACCGTGTACACCCCGACGAACCAGAGCGGCTGGATCACCAGCGTGGACGCCGTCCGCAGGGTGTCGCCGGGCACCCCGAACCCATGGTGGAGAACGGGGAGAAGCGCCGCCCAGACGGCGGTGACACCGAGGACGGGCCGGCCGAGGCGCGCGAGGCGCCCCCTGAGCCACGTGCCGGTGCTCCCTTCGTGCCGCCGGTAGGAGAGCACGGAGGCGTACCCGCCGACCAGGAAGAAGATCCCCAGCATCTGCAGGATCCAGCTGACCGGCGCGAGACCGCCGAAGGTGGCGAGCGGGCTGGCGTTGTGGATCGCTCCGTCGGAGGAGAGCGTGAACCCGCCGAGCAGCCAGTGCCCGGTCGGCACGGCGAGCAGGGCGAGGGCGCGCAGGCCGTCGACGGCGCGGTCGCGGTGGGCGGGGGTACGGGCCTCGACGCGTTCGACCAGCGCGTTCATCGGACATCCCCCTGGGCGATGGCGGCGAAGGTACGCAGCGACTGCGTGCCGGGCGCGAAGTAGCCGTCGTGGCCACGGGCGTCGTCGGCGGGGACCCGGCGGGCGCCGAACGCGGGATCAGTGGGGTCCGCGCCGTGCCCCAGCCCCGCGAACTCGACGTTCGGGATCCGGTCGATCCAGTCGGACGGGTCCTTGGCGGCCCAGACGCGGGCGGAGGTGTTCAGCTCGCCGACGTTCGCGGCGCGCATGCCGGGGGAGCCGAAGACGACGAGGTCCTTGGCCTTGAGCCGGTCGGCGGCGAGGCCGCAGACGACGGAGCCGTAGCTGTGGCAGAACAGGGACGGCTCGGGCGCTCCGGCGGCGGCCAGCCCGTCGGTCAGCCGGGCCAGCCGCTCGGCCCCGGCCTCGGCGAGTTCCCCGGTGGCGGCGTCGACACCGACGCCGAGCGGCGTGGTGTAGCCGGCCCAGGCGATGACGGCGGTACGGCCGTCGGTGGCGCGGCGCAGGGACTCGGCCATGTCGGTGAGGGGCCGGACGTTCCCGGCGTCGATGTCGGACCCGGGTACGACGACGGCGACGTGCTCGGCGGTGGCCAGGTCACCGTGGACGAGGGCGACCTGGCCACGCCCCCGGGGGTCGAAGGCGAGCACCTGCTGACCGTCGTACCGCCCGCCGAGGGCGAGGGCGTTCGCCTCGTACCGCAGCCGCGGCGGAACGCCGTCGAGGTTGCCGACGACGGAGGGGTGCGCGCGCACCAGCTCCCGCTGCCGTGCGGGGCTCAAGCCGTCGAAGAAGGCGGCGACTTCGGCGGGGCTCGTCCGCTCGGGATCGGGCAGCCCGTCCGCCCGCCAGGCCTCCGCCCCGACGGGCGCCCCGGTCACGGCCTGCTGCGCACTCCCGGACGCCCATCCCGCGGTCCCGGTCACCACGGTCGTGGCGATCGCGGCGGCGACCAGGGTCCTCGTGTAGCGACGCATGGGGCGCCCTCCCTCTTCGTGTTCTCTCGTCGTTGGCGAGAGGAAGGTAGGAAGAGGGTGGGTGACGGTACGTCACACCGGGGGGCCAAGTCCCGGGTGATACCGGGGTAGGGGCGGGACGAGGAGCGAACCCCAGGCCGGGGGTGGGGTTACCCCCACCGGAGGGGGCACGACCCCCGCCCGGCGGCCGCGCGCCCGCGTGCTAGCGCCCCGCGTCGCCCGGGACGACCAGTCCCGACTCGTACGCGAAGATGACCGCCTGCGCCCGGTCGCGCAGATCGAGCTTGGCGAGCACGCGTCCGATGTGCGTCTTCACCGTCTGTTCCGCCAACACCAGCCGCTCCGCGATCTCCTGGTTCGACAGGCCCCGCGCGATCAGCTCCAGTACCTCGGTCTCACGCGGCGTCAGCCCGTTCAGCCGCAGCGCCGCACGGTCCGCCCGCGGCGCCGGACGCGACGCCGCGAAGTCGGCGATCAGCCGCCGCGTCACCGACGGCGCGAGCAGCGCCTCACCGGCCGCCACCACCCGTACCGCCGCGATCAGGTCCGCCGGCGGCGCGTCCTTCAGCAGGAAACCCGACGCGCCCGCGCGCAGCGCCTCGTACACGTAGTCGTCCACGTCGAAGGTGGTGAGCATCAGCACCTTCGGACGGTGCACGACCCCCACCGGCGGGTCCAGGATCTCCCGCGCCGCCGCGAGCCCGTCCATCTCCGGCATCCGTACGTCCATCAGGACCACGTCCGGGTGCGTCGACCGGGCCACCTCCACGCCCTGCCGCCCGTCCGGGGCCTCGCCCACCACGTCGATGTCGGCCTGCGCCGCCAGCAGCGCCGCGAACCCCGCCCGCACCATGGCCTGGTCGTCGACGATGATCACCCGGATGGTCACGAGCCGTCCTCCGTACCCGTACGCAGCGGAAGCCGGGCCGCGACACGGAAGCCGCCGTCCGGCAGCGGCCCGGTGTCCAGCGTGCCGCCGGTCAACCGTACGCGCTCCCGCATGCCGACCAGCCCGTGCCCCGTCCCGTCCCCGCCCTCGAGCGGCGAAGTGGGCACAGGAGCGGGTCCGTTGACGACCACGACGAGGAGCGCGCCGTCCTCGGACCGTACCGACACCCGGGTCTTCGCGCCCGGCGCGTGCCGGACGATGTTCGCGAGCGCCTCCTGCACGATCCGGTACGCCGACAGATCCACCGCCTGCGGCACCTCCCCGAGCTCCGCCGCCATGGACAGCTCGGCCGGCACCCCCGCCCGTACCGTCGCCTCGATCAGCTGCTGCACCCGGTCGAGGCCCGGCTGCGGCGCCCGCTCGCCCTCCGCGCCCTCGCTGCGCAGCACCACCAGCAGCCGGCGCATCTCGGTGAGCGACTCCCGCGCGCTCGCGGCGATCGAGGTGAACTCCTCGCGCGCCGCCTCCGGCAGATCCGGGATCCGGTACGGCGCCGAGTCCGCCTGCACGGTGATCACGGACATGTGGTGGGCGACGACGTCGTGCAGCTCGCGCGCGATCCGGGCCCGCTCCTCCAGGAGCGTGGCGCGCGCCCGCTCCTCCTGGGTGCGGCGCTCGGCCGCGCCGCGTTCGCGCAGCGTCGCCGTCAGGAGCAGGACGACCCCGCTCAGGACGAAGAGCAGGATGTGGACGCCGTCGTCCCGCCGCGGCGCGATCGCCACGAGCAGGAAACCGGCGGCCCCGGTCGCCAGCCACACCCCGAGCAGCGCCTTGCGGGACTCGCGGAGCCCCAGGGCGAGCATCAGACCGAGGTACCCGACGACGACCATCGGCGTCCACGGCCAGGACAGACTCGCCGTGTCGTCCCTGCCGAGCAGCACGACCGCACCCAGGACGTCGGCGACGCCGATGATCCACCAGGCCTGGAGGGGGCGGGTGACGGCGAGCAGCAGCGGCGCGGTCTGCGCCGTGGCCAGGGCCCCGGCGACGGCACCGTTCACGCCGTAGTCGTGCATGAGGACGGTGATGGTGACGGGGAGCAGCGAGCAGACGAAGGCGAGGGCGACGACGTACGGGAGCAGCCTCAGCCACCGGTTGCGCACATCGGCGAAGAGGGGGGCGCCGGGCTCGGTGGGGGTCGCGAGGGCGACCCCGAAGGCCCGCAGAGCCCCTCGCGCGGGTGCGAACCGCGCGGCGAGGCCGGGGGAGAGGGGTGTCTTCTTCATGGCCCGCCCAGGTTAGGCAGGCCGCGGCGCGCCGTACGTCATACCTGGGGGCCGACCGGCGGGTGATACCGCGGTATGAGACGGGCGTGGCGGTTGGGTGAGAGGACCGTCCCTCACAGCGCCGGGGCAGAGCGGGCCCGTTCCTCACGGCGTCGGGGGAGAGGGGGCCCGTTCCTCACAGCGCCCGGGGAGAGGGGGCCCGATCCTCACAGCGCCCGGGGGAGGGCGGCCCGTTCCTCACAGCTCCGCGAGCAGCTCCGCCTTCTTCGCCGTGAACTCGTCGTCCGTCACCAGGCCCGCCCTGTGCAGCTCCCCCAGGTGCCGGATGCGTTCCGCGATGCCCGCAGGGTCGCGCGCCTCCGGCAGCGCGTCCACGGGGGACGGCGTCGTCCGTCCCGCGCCCCGGACGGCCGCGAGGACCGCCGCGGCGAAGGGCAGCGACTTGTGGACCGGGCCGTAGCCGAGGCCGAAGACGACGGCCGCCGGGTCGTGGTCCGCCTGGGCGGCCCGGGGCTCTCCGGAGCGGGGCAGCAGCCGCAGGTAGCCGTCGAAGACGTCCGGTGAGCGCCACTCGACCCCGCCGAGGTCCCGCACCGAGAACGTCTGGTCGCCGGCCTTCCACTTCTCCGAGGACGCGCCCGTCCAGAACCAGCGGAACGCCACCTCCGACACGCCGTCGAAGCTCGCCGCCCCGTCGTACGCCTTGAAGGACTGCGGCCCCTGGTGCGCCGCGACGAGGAATCCGTCGGCGGGCTCGGCGCCCGGCCCGCCCACCAGCCGCTCCCGCAGCTCGTCGCGGTAGTACTCGGCCAGCGTCTCCCGCTCGGCCGGCAGCACCAGCCGGTACGGGTCGCTCCCCTCGTGCAACTGCCCCGCGGCCGCCTCCATCAGCGGATCGGCGCCGCGCCGCGGCTCCGCGTGCAGTACGACCGTTCCCCGCTTGCCCGGGGTGAGCGTCACCGACGCCAACGCCTCGTACGGGACACGGCGTTCGCCCAGCGCCTGGAAGAGTTTCGGTGTGCGGATCCCCCGTTCGAACCGGATGACGACGGCGTCGCTCTCGAACTCCCAGGTGGCATGAATTCCGGCCAGCACATCACCCATGTGCCTCATCGTAAGCGGCGTGCGCCCGCGCGTCGCCCCTGCGCCGGGGTCCGAAATCAGCCGCTCTACGCGCGTCAGGCTCCGTCCGCGCCGGAAATCCCGTTGCGGCAGGCGCTGCCGGCGCTCGCGCAGGTCAGGTTCTGGTACGAACCAACCCCTATGGCGGCGAAGTTGTCCAGGCTCTTGGTGCCTGGCTCGAAGTAGCCGGTGTGGCTGTTGGCGCCGGCCGCCGAGAGCAGTCGCGCGCCGAACTCCGGCTCCACCGGATCCGCCCCGTGCCCGACCCCGCCGACCGCCAGGTGCGGCACGCCCGCGATCCAGTCGTCCGCGTCCCGCATCGCCCACACCCGTGCCCGGGTGGACAGTTCGGCCGCGCGCTCCACCCGCATCCCGGGGCTCCCGGCCACGACGACGTCCGTGACCCGGGAGGGCAGGTTCGCCGCGGCGACCCCGCACACCACGGAGCCGTAACTGTGGCAGAACAGGCTGACGCGCGAGTCGCCGGGCAGCGCGGCCGCCAGGGAGAGGAGCCGTACCGCGCCGGCCGAGGCGAGCCGCCCCGTCGCCGCGTCGATACCGACCCCGACGGGCGCGGTGTAGTCGGCCCAGGCGATGACGGCCGTACGGCTCCCGGGCGCGACCCGGCGCTCGGCGGCGTACAGCGAATGCGCCATCCCGACGGGGGCCGAGTACCGGCGGGCGGTCTTCTGGAAGGTGAGCAGATTGGTGTCGACGCCCGGCACGATCACCGAGACCCGCCGCGCCCGCTCCAGATCGCCCATGACCTCGGCCATGCGGCCGCCGCCGGTCGGGTCGAACGAGAGGATCTGCCGGCCGGGCTCCATGAGGGAGGCGAACCGGTGGGCCCGTCGCACGGCCTCGCGCCGCCCGTCGGTGGTCAGCGGGGCGTGGTCGATCCTGTTCCGCTCGGCGTCCAGGGCCCGCGCGAGGGACACCCGGTTGGCGCGGTAGCGGAGCGTGACCGGCGCGCCGTCGAGATTGCCGACGACGAGCGGGTGGGCGTCGGCGAGGAAGGCGCCCTGCGAGGGGCCGATCGAGGCGAAGAAGGCGGCGATCGTACGGGCGGGGGCGGCCGGGTCCGGCAGCGCCTGGTGGCCGATCCGGCCGTGCGCCCAGGAGGCGAGTGCGGCCGGGCGGGACTCTCCTGGCCCGCGCTGATGGCTGATCGTGGTCCAGCCGGTGGTCGCCAGCATGACGAACACCACGGACAGCGCGAGCAGCAGGCGCCAGAGGGAGAGCGTGGGGGAGGAGTCGAAGGAAGTCACTGCGCCACACCCTAGGAGACGGGCGCGGCGAGCCGGGTCACCGAGTGAGGCGGATCACGCGGGAAGCCCAGATGTGGTAACACTCCGTACGCGCAGAGGTACGGACGGGGGTACGTGTGGACGTACGCGCCGGCGTGGTGGCTCCGTGCCACGGTGCCACCGAAGAGGGTGGTGGGCGAGGCGTCAGTTCCGCCAGTCGCGGGCCAGTGCGGGGCCCAGGTGGTCCAGATAGCCCTCGGTCAGCGCGCGGATGCCCTCCAGGCTCAGGTCCGTACCGCGCCCCCAGAGCTGACCCGTCACCCGCATGACGCCGCTGAACGCGGCGACCAGGATCCTCGGGCGGGGGTCCTCGTCCACGTCGACGCCCTCGCGCGCGGCGACGAGCCGGGCGATGGCCTCCTCCATCTCCATGGAGCGGCGCAGATGAACGGCGAGCAGCGCCGGCGTCGACTCGATCATCTGGAAGGTCCGCAGGTACAGCTCGACGGGGACGACCTCCATGATCGCCTCGCCGATGCTGTCCCAGGCGCAGAGCACGGCGTTGCGCAGCGCGTCGAGCGGGCCCTCCTCCGGCGGCCGCTCCGCCAGCGCCTGGACGAAGCGCTCCTCGACCAACTGCTGGACGGCGAAGGCGACTTCCTCCTTGGAGGCGAAGTAGCGGAAGAAGGTGCGCTGGGAGACCTCGACGGCGTCGGCGATCTCGTCCACGGTGGTCTGCTCGTACCCCTGCGTCGTGAACAGCTCAAGGGCCACTCGGAGCAGCGCGTTCCGCGTGCGCTGCTTCTTCCGCTCCCGGAGACCGGAAATCGTCACCGACTGGCCCTCTTTCCGCCACTTTCCGTTGCTTCGTGCTGCTCAGCGTACCTGTGAGCTAAGTGACAGTTACTGTCGCATGAATTACTTTGTCAATTGTCAGTCGCTGACATTAGCCTCCTTCGCATGACTAGTCAGACCACCGTGGAAAAGGCCCCGCAGGGTCAGGGGGGTGACCGGAGCCCCGCGTCGGCTCCGGCGAAGGGACTGCGAGGCCACCCCTGGCTGACCCTGTTCGCCGTCGCCGCCGGCGTGATGATGGTGGCGCTCGACGGCACGATCGTCGCGATAGCCAACCCGGCCATCCAGGCCGACCTCGGAGCCACGCTCGACCAGCTCCAGTGGATCACCAACGGCTACCTCCTCGCGCTCGCCGTCGCCCTGATCACGGCCGGCAAGCTCGGTGACCGTTTCGGCCACCGCCAGACGTTCCTCATCGGCATCGCCGGCTTCGCCGCCGCGTCCGGGGCGATCGGCCTCTCGGACTCGATCGGGCTCGTGATCGCCTTCCGTGTCCTCCAGGGCCTCTTCGGTGCCCTGCTGATGCCGGCCGCGCTCGGCCTGCTGCGCGCCACCTTCCCCGCCGAGAAGCTGAACATGGCCATCGGCATCTGGGGCATGGTCATCGGCGCCTCGACGGCCGGCGGCCCGATCCTCGGCGGCTTCCTCGTCGAGCACGTCAGCTGGCAGTCCGTCTTCTTCATCAACGTGCCGGTCGGCGTCCTCGCGCTCGCGCTCGGCCTGGTGATCCTCAAGGACCACCGCGCCGAGAACGCCCCGCGCTCCTTCGACATCTTCGGCATCGTGCTGCTCTCCGGCGCGATGGGCTCCCTGGTCTGGGGCCTCATCAACGCCGGTGCCGAGTGGGGCTGGACCGGCGGCAAGACCTGGGGCTGCCTCGGGGCCTCCGTGCTGCTCTTCCTCGTCTTCGCCTTCTGGCAGACGAAGGCCAAGGAGCCGCTCATCCCGCTGGCCATGTTCCGCTCCGTCCCGCTCACTGCGGGTGTGGTGCTGATGGTCCTGATGGCCTTCGCCTTCATGGGCGGCCTCTTCTTCGTGACCTTCTACCTCCAGGGCGTCAAGGGCCTCAGCCCGATCGACAGCGGTCTGCACCTGCTGCCGCTGACCGCGATGATGATCGTCTCCTCGCCGCTGGCCGGCGCGCTGATCACCCGGTTCGGCCCGCGCATCCCGCTGGTGGGCGGCATGGTCTGCACCGCCGTCGCGATGTTCGGCATGATGACGCTCTCCGCGGGGACCGGCACCTTCACGACCTCGCTCTGGTTCGCTCTGCTCGGCCTGGGCCTCGCCCCGGTGATGGTCGGCGCCACCGAGGTCATCGTCGGCAACGCCCCGCTGGAGCTCTCCGGTGTGGCCGGTGGCCTCCAGCAGGCCGCGATGCAGGTCGGCGGCGCCCTCGGTACGGCGGTGCTCGGCGCGGTCATGTCCTCCAAGGTCTCCAGCTCCTTCGCCGAGAACTGGACGGCGGCCGGGATCCCGGGTGCGCCCGCTCCGGCTCTTGAGGAGGCCGCCGAGTTCGGCATGGTCCCGCAGGAGCTGGCCAAGGCGCCGAACATGACCCCGGACATGTTCGACCGGATCGGGGGCGTCATCCACGAGACGTTCCTGGAGGGCATGGGCCTCGCGTTCACCGTCGCCGGCGTCGTCGCCGTCGTCGCGGCCTTGGTCGCCACGCTGACCAAGCGCGGCGAGAACGCGGAGGCGGGCGCGGGCGCCGCCCACATCTGACCTCGCGTTTCTTGTACGGAGGTGAAAGCCCCGCCGGTCCTGTCCGGCGGGGCTTTCACCTGTCCGGGTGAATCGACCCTTGGCCTCTTCCCAACAGGTGGTGACGTCCGTCAGAGTTCTGATTACGGAGAGTGACGATTTGGGGGGTTCACCACGATGGAGACGAAGCACGCACGACTGGAGAACGCGCAGTCGAGGAACGCGCGAGCGAGGCACGCACGACCGATGTGCGTATGGCTGGCCGCAGTGGCGGCCACCCTGCTCACGGCGCTACCGGCCGTACCGGCCACCGCGGCCCCGAGCGCACCCACCGCCGCGCCCGCGACCAGGCTCGGCGCCTGTGGGCCCGGGCAGCTGTGTCTGTGGCCCAAGGCCGACTTCCGGGGCGCGGCGTGGACGCACGAGCTGGCCGGCACCGACGTCGACAGCTGCGTCGCGCTGCCCCCGGGCACGAGCGCCCAGGCGCTCGCCAACCGGACGGGGCGGCCGGTCACGACGTACCAGTCCGCGGAGTGCGCGGAGACGGGCGAGTTCGAGACCTACCCGGGCCGCGGGACCTGGGTGCCCCAGACGCCGTACCAGGTCAGAGCCTTCAAGATCTGGGAGCGGTAGGGAGCTCGGAGGCCTCGGGGCTTCTGCCCTGCGGCGGCACGGCGCTGGTCGCGGGGGCGGAGAGCCGGGACACCTCGGCGCGCAGCTCCCGGACCTCCCGGGTCAGCGCCTCGAGGAGCTCGGTCTGCCGCCGCTCGGCGGCGTCGTCCCGCTCGAAGCGGGAGATGAACCAGGCGGCGATGTTGGCGGTCACCACACCGAGGAGGGCGATCCCCGAGAGCATCAGGCCCACCGCGAGGACGCGGCCGAGTCCCGTGGTCGGGGCGTGATCTCCGTACCCCACGGTCGTCATCGTGGTGAACGACCACCAGACCGCGTCGCCGAGCGTCTTGATGTTGCCGTCCGGCGCGGTCCGCTCCACATGGAGCACCGCCAGCGAGCCGAACATCATCAGCCCGACCACCGCGCCCGCCACATAGGTGGTGAGCGTTATCTGCGGAGCCATCCGGGCCCGCCGGCCCACGAGGAGGAGCGTCGAGACCAGTCGCAGCAGCCGCAGCGGCTGCACCAGGGGCAGCAGGACAGCCAGCAGGTCCAGCGGGTGGTGGCGGACGAAGTGCCACTTGCTCGGAGCCAGCGTCAGCCGTACGGCGTAGTCGAGGGCGAAGGCGCCCCACACCACCCACTCCACGGCCAGACACAGCTCATGGATCCAGGGGGTGGCGTCCGGCGCCACGATCGGTACGGCATACGCCACGCCGAACGCCACCGCCAGGATCAGCAGGGGCGTCTGGGTGCGCTTCTCCCAGCTTTCCTTCATGCCGGGAATCGTAGGGCGGGTGCGGGGGCGCACTGGCCCCCGCACCCGCACCTCGGGTGTGCGCCGTTACGCGGCGGGTCCTGCCGTCACGCGTCGCCGCCCGCGGGGCCGGGGTCGGCGGCCGCGACGTCGAGCAGCTGGTAGCGGTCGATGGCCTGCTTCAGGGCCGACCGGTCGACCTTGCCGTCACGGGCCAGTTCGGTGAGGACCGCGAGCACGATCGACTGGGCGTCGATGTGGAAGTAGCGGCGGGCCGCACCCCGGGTGTCGGCGAAGCCGAAGCCGTCCGCACCCAGCGAGGTGTACGTGCCCGGCACCCAGCGGGAGATCTGGTCCGGGACCGAGCGCATCCAGTCGGAGACCGCCACGAACGGGCCCTGCGCGGAGGACAGCTTCTGCGTCACGTACGGGACGCGCTGCTCCTCCTCCGGGTGGAGCAGGTTGTGCCGGTCGACCTCCACGGCCTCGCGGCGCAGCTCGTTCCAGGACGTGGCCGACCAGACGTCGGCGCGGACGTTCCACTCCTCGGCGAGGATCCGCTGCGCCTCCACCGCCCACGGCACGGCGACACCGGAGGCCATGATCTGCGCGGGGATCGCGCCGGCCTCGCCCGCCTTGAAGCGGTGGATGCCCTTGAGGATGCCCTCGGCGTCCACGTTCTCGGGCTCCGCCGGGTGCTGGATCGGCTCGTTGTAGACCGTCAGGTAGTAGAAGACGTCCTCGGCGTCGGGGCCGTACATCCTCTTCAGGCCGTCCTGGACGATGCGCGCGATCTCGAAGCCGAACGCCGGGTCGTACGCGACACAGCCCGGGTTCGTCGAGGCCAGCAGGTGCGAGTGGCCGTCCGCGTGCTGGAGGCCCTCACCGGTCAGCGTCGTACGGCCGGCGGTGGCGCCGAGGACGAAGCCGCGCGCGAGCTGGTCGGCCATCTGCCAGAACTGGTCGCCGGTCCGCTGGAAGCCGAACATCGAGTAGAAGACGTAGACCGGGATCAGCGGCTCGCCGTGCGTGGCGTACGCCGAGCCGGCCGCGATCAGCGAGGCCGTGCAGCCGGCCTCGGAGATGCCGTCGTGCAGCATCTGGCCGGTCGGGGACTCCTTGTAGGCGAGGAGCAGTTCGCGGTCCACGGCCTCGTACTGCTGGCCCAGCGGGTTGTAGATCTTGGCGCTCGGGAAGAAGGAGTCCATGCCGAACGTGCGGTACTCGTCGGGGGCGATCAGCACGAACCGCTTGCCGATCTCCTTGTCCCGCATGAGGTCCTTGAGCAGCCGGACGAAGGCCATCGTGGTGGCGATCGACTGCTGGCCGGAGCCCTTCTTCACCGCGGCGTAGGTCTTGTCCTCGGGCAGGACCAGCGGCTTCGCCCGCACGACACGGGTCGGCACGTACCCGCCGAGCGCCTTGCGGCGGTCGTGCATGTACTGGATCTCCTCGGAGTCCCGGCCCGGGTGGTAGTACGGCGGCAGGCCGCTCTCCAGCTGCGCGTCCGTGATGGGAATGTGCAGCCGGTCGCGGAAGCGCTTGAGGTCGTCGACCGTCAGCTTCTTCATCTGGTGGGTCGCGTTGCGGCCCTCGAAGTTCGGGCCGAGCGTCCAGCCCTTGACGGTCTGCGCGAGCACGACGGTCGGCTGGCCCTTGTGGGCCTTGGCCGCCGCGAAGGCCGCGAAGATCTTCTTGTGGTCGTGTCCGCCGCGGCCCAGGTGCAGGATCTGGTGGTCCGACATGGACTCGACCATCGAGCGCAGTCGCTGGTCGTCGCCGAAGAAGTGGTCGCGGATGTACGCGCCGGTCTCGGTGGCGTACGTCTGGAACTGGCCGTCGGGCGTGATGTTCAGCTTGTTGACCAGGATGCCGTCGCGGTCCTGGGCGAGCAGCGGGTCCCAGGAACGGTCCCAGATGAGCTTGATCACGTTCCAGCCGGCGCCGCGGAACTGCGACTCCAGCTCCTGGATGATCTTGCCGTTGCCGCGCACCGGGCCGTCCAGGCGCTGGAGGTTGCAGTTGACGACGAACGTCAGGTTGTCCAGGCCCTCACGGGCGGCGATCGACAGCTGGCCGAGCGACTCCGGCTCGTCCATCTCGCCGTCGCCGAGGAACGCCCACACGTGGGACTTGGAGGTGTCGGCGATGCCGCGCGCCTCCATGTAGCGGTTCATCCGGGCCTGGTAGATCGCGCCGAGCGGGCCGAGGCCCATCGAGACGGTCGGGAACTCCCAGAAGTCCGGCATCAGCCGCGGGTGCGGGTACGAGGACAGGCCGTTGGGGAACTTCGACTTCTCCTGGCGGAACGCGTCGAGCTGCGTCTCGTCGAGCCGGTCGAGCAGATAGGCGCGGGCGTAGATGCCGGGCGAGGCGTGGCCCTGGAAGAAGATCTGGTCGCCGCCGTCGCCCTCGTCCTTGCCCCGGAAGAAGTGGTTGAAGCCGACGTCGTACAGCGAGGCGGAGGAGGCGAAGGTGGCGATGTGACCGCCGACCCCGATGCCCGGGCGCTGGGCGCGCGAGACCATCACGGCCGCGTTCCAGCGGGTCGCGTTGAGGACCTTGCGCTCGATCTCCTCGTTGCCCGGGAAGAACGGCTCGTCCTTGGTCGCGATGGTGTTGACGTAGTCCGTGCTGCGCATCTCGGGCACGGCGACGCGCTTCTCACGGGCGCGTTCGATGAGGCGGAGCATCAGATAGCGGGCCCGCTCGCGGCCTCGCTCGTCCACGGCCGCGTCGAGGGAGTCGAGCCATTCCTGGGTCTCTTCGGGATCGAAATCCGGGACCTGACTGGGAAGGCCGCCAATGATGATCGGGTTGCGATCGGATCCGGAAGCCACGCTGTTCCTTCGCTGTTCGGTGGAGCCCACGGAGGCCGGGACGCCGGCCGGGATGTCCATCGTGTACCCCGTCCGTGCCACACGTCATCTCTACCGAGGGGTAACCCCCACGGGGCGCCTGGTTGGGTCAAATCGCAACCTTACGCCCAACCCGCGCATGCGTTTCGTCAAGACGTTCGGCAGACTGAAGCCGACGGAAGCCCGCAAAGCAGGACGAAGCGTGTGCCATATGTCACGGAGCGGAGTGGAACCGAACCGGGAGATGCGGCGAGACGGCCCCAAACGTCACCGTTTCGGCGGTCTCGGCGGCCGGGTACTTGCGCGATCCGCCCAGCCCGTGTGGACTACGGCCAGCGCCGCGCGTACGCGCGCGGCCCAAGCATTTTCCGATACATGATCAGGAGGCAAGCCGTGAGCGCGACCGCGGACCACGCGGAGGAGCGGACCAACCCGGCAGCGAGGCTGGGGTTCGAGCCCGGACAGGTGGTCCAGGAGATCGGTTACGACGACGACGTCGACTTCGATCTCCGCGAAGGCATCGAGTCCATCATCGGGTCGGACCTTGTCGACGAGGACTACGACGACGTCGCAGACGCCGTCGTCATCTGGTTCCGTGACGAAGACGGAGACCTGACGGACGCCCTGGTCGATGCCATCGGCCTGCTGGAGGACGGTGGGGTCGTATGGCTGCTGACGCCGAAGACGGGCCGTGACGGCTACGTCGAGCCGAGCGACATCAACGACGCGGCCCAGACCGCCGGCTTCTCCCAGACCAAGAGCATCAGCGTGGCCAAGGACTGGGCGGGCAGCCGTCTGGTCGCACCCAAGCGCTGATCCCCCGAGCAGCAGGAGCCCCCGCCGGCGCGAGCCGGCGGGGGCTCTGTGCGTCCTGACCCCCGGCGGGGTCCTAAGCTGGGCCTTCACCCGTTCGGTCCGGTGAAGGGAGCGCACGCCATGGCGATCGAGGTCGGCACCAAGGCCCCGGAGTTCGAGCTCAAGGACAACCACGGCCGCACCGTGCGCCTCGCCGACTTCCGCGGCGAGAAGAACGTGGTCCTGGTCTTCTACCCGTTCGCCTTCACCGGGGTCTGCACCGGCGAACTGGGCGAGCTGCGCGACAACCTGTCGCGGTTCGTCAACGACGACACCCAGCTCCTCGCCGTCTCCACCGACTCGATCCACACCCTGCGCGTCTTCGCCGAGCAGGAGGGCCTGGAGTACCCGCTCCTCTCCGACTTCTGGCAGCACGGCGAGGCCTCCCGCGCCTACGGCGTCTTCGACGAGGACAAGGGCTGCGCCGTGCGCGGCACCTTCGTCATCGACAAGGAGGGCGTCGTCCGTTGGAGCGTCGTCAACGACCTGCCGGACGCCCGTGACATCGAGGACTACGCCAAGGCGCTCGACACTCTCTGAGGATCCGGGCGAATCGTCTGTCCAGGCCGGGAACCCGTCACTAGGATCCAGTCGTTGATCCGAATGCCAACGCACGACGGGGGCGCTGCCCCTGGAAACCACATGGAGGGACTCGTGGGAGTCAGCCTCAGCAAGGGCGGCAACGTCTCGCTGACCAAGGAGGCCCCTGGCCTGACCGCCGTCACCGTCGGTCTGGGCTGGGACGTCCGCACCACCACCGGTACGGACTTCGACCTCGACGCCAGCGCCATTCTGGTCAGCGCGGAGGGCAAGGTCCGCAACGACCAGGACTTCGTGTTCTTCAACAACCTGAAGAGCGCCGACGGCTCGGTCGAGCACACCGGTGACAACCTCACCGGCGAGGGCGAGGGTGACGACGAGCAGGTCAAGGTCAGCCTGGCCACGGTGCCCGCCGATGTCGCCAAGATCGTCTTCCCGGTGTCGATCTACGACGCCGAGAACCGCCAGCAGTCCTTCGGCCAGGTCCGCAACGCGTTCATCCGCGTCGTGAACCAGGCCGGCGGTGCCGAGATCGCCCGTTACGACCTCTCCGAGGACGCCTCGACCGAGACCGCCATGGTCTTCGGCGAGCTGTACCGCAACGGCGACGAGTGGAAGTTCCGCGCGGTCGGCCAGGGCTATGCCTCGGGCCTGCGCGGTATCGCGGCGGACTTCGGCGTCAACGTCTGAGTCGCGCAGCACCGATACGTCCGGCGTCGCACGCTCCGTGCGACGCCGGACGTGCCTCATCAGCAGGACCATCAGCGGGAAGACCGCAGTTCACCGGGGAGGACACACACATGGGCGTCACGCTCGCCAAGGGAGGCAACGTCTCCCTCTCCAAGGCCGCACCCAACCTCACCCAGGTGCTGGTGGGCCTCGGCTGGGACGCGCGCTCCACCACCGGAGCCCCCTTCGACCTCGACGCCAGCGCCCTGCTGTGCCAGTCGGGACGGGTGCTCGGCGACGAGTACTTCGTCTTCTACAACCAGCTCAAGAGCCCCGAGGGCTCCGTCGAGCACACCGGGGACAACCTCACCGGCGAGGGTGACGGTGACGACGAGTCCCTGATCGTGGACCTGGTCAAGGTCCCCGCCCACTGCGACAAGATCGTCTTCCCGGTCTCGATCCACGAGGCCGACAACCGCGGCCAGACCTTCGGCCAGGTGAGCAACGCCTTCATCCGCGTCGTGAACCGCGCCGACGGCCAGGAACTCGCCCGCTACGACCTCTCCGAGGACGCCTCCACCGAGACGGCGATGATCTTCGGCGAGCTGTACCGGTACGGCGGTGAATGGAAGTTCCGGGCGGTCGGCCAGGGGTACGCGTCCGGTCTTCGGGGCATCGCTCTAGACTTCGGGGTCAACGTTTCGTAAAGCCGCGTAATTACACGATGGGGTAGACAGTGGTACTGAAAACCTTCGGCTGGTCGTTCGCCGTCACGGCGCTCGGACTGGTCGCAGCGGTGCTCTACGGGGGGTGGGAAGCGTTCGGGATCGTCGCGATCCTGTGCATCCTCGAGATCTCGCTTTCCTTCGACAATGCGGTGGTCAACGCCGGAATCCTGAAGAAGATGAATGCCTTCTGGCAGAAGATCTTCCTCACGATCGGTGTGCTCATCGCCGTCTTCGGCATGCGACTGGTCTTCCCCGTCGTGATCGTCGCGATCAGCGCCAAGATCGGCCCCATCGAGGCCGTCGATCTCGCCCTGAACGACGCCGAGCGCTACGAGCAGCTCGTGACCGACGCGCACCCGTCGATCGCGGCCTTCGGCGGTATGTTCCTGCTGATGATCTTCCTCGACTTCATCTTCGAGGACCGCGACATCAAGTGGCTCGGCTGGCTGGAGCGCCCGCTGGCCAAGCTCGGCAAGGTCGACATGCTGTCGGTCTGCATCGCCCTGATCGTCCTGGCGATCAGCGCCATGACCTTCGCGACCCAGGCCCACCAGCACGGCGGTTCGCACGTCGACAAGGCGTCGACCGTCCTGCTCTCGGGCGTCTTCGGCCTCATCACGTACCTCGTCGTCGGCGGGCTCTCCGGCTACTTCGAGAACAAGCTCGAGGAGGAAGAGGAGCGCGAGCACGAGGCCGAGGAGGAGGCCAAGCGCAGCGGCAAGAAGGTCGGCGTCGTGCAGCTCGCCGGCAAGGCCGCCTTCTTCATGTTCCTCTACCTCGAAGTCCTCGACGCGTCGTTCTCGTTCGACGGTGTCATCGGCGCCTTCGCCATCACCAACGACATCGTCCTGATGGCGCTCGGCCTCGGCGTCGGCGCCATGTACGTCCGTTCGCTGACGGTCTACCTGGTCCGCCAGGGCACCCTCGACGACTACGTCTACCTCGAGCACGGCGCGCACTACGCCATCGGCGCTCTCGCCGTCATCCTCATGATCTCCATCCGCTACCAGATCCCCGAGGTCGTCACCGGCCTCATCGGCGTGGCCCTCATCGCCTGGTCGTTCTGGTCCTCCCTCCGCCGCAACAAGGCCCTCGCGGCGGCCGAGGGAAAAGCTGACTCCTCGGACAAGACCGAGGTGTCGTCCGGGGTGTGACGCCCCCGGCAATGAGGAACGCTTCACTGCGGGGCGGCCGGTGCACCCGGCCGCCCCGCGGCGTATGAGCAGGTTTCGAGTGGGGGGTGGGGCACATGGGCTTCTGGGACGGCCTGTTTCCGGGGAGGGCGTGGGCGCAGTTCGATTCGGGCAGCGCGGCGAGCAACTCCATCGACCTCACCAAGCGGCGCCCGACGGTCTCCCTCACCCAGCAGGGCGCGGCCACCGGCAATCTGCGCGTCAACCTCTCCTGGCGGATGCGTACCTCCGACATCGAGGGCCGGTCCCGGCAGAGCGGCCAGCTGCTGCGGCACCCCTCGAAGCTCTTCAAGCCCGAGGTCGTCCAGGCGCACACCCAGAGCATGGTCAACGTCGACCTGGACCTCGGCTGCCTGTACGAACTGGCCGACGGCAGCAAAGGCGTCGTCCAGCCGCTCGGCAGCTTCTTCGGCTCGCTGAACGCCCCGCCGTACGTGAACCTGAGCGGCGACGACCGGTTCGGCGGCTCGTCCGGCGAGACGATCTTCGTCAACCTCGACCACCGCGACGAGATCAAGCGGCTGCTCTTCTTCGTCTACATCTACGACCAGACCCCGGCCTTCGACCGCACCCACGCCAAGGTGACGCTCTACCCGAGCAACGGGCCGCGGATCGAGATCGACCTCGACGAGCGGGCCCCGCAGGCCCGCTCCTGCGCGGTGTTCACGGTCGAGAAGGTCAAGGACGAGCTGGTCGTCCGCCGAGAGGTGAAGTTCGTGTACGGCTTCCAGGCCGAGCTGGACCGGTTGTACGGATGGGGCCTGCAGTGGGGGCGCGGCTACAAGACCAAGGCCTGAGCGGGTGCCCTACGGCCCAGGGAGCGCCGCGAGCCAGGCCGATCTTTCCGGGCACGACCTAGGAGCGGACGAACTGCGGGCCCATCGGCGGCATTCGGAAGTTCGGGTCCGGGGCGGGCGCGGCGGCAGCGGCGGGCTGCGGATAGCCGTACCCGGGCCGGTCGCCCCGGGCCCGCGGGGGGGATAACGAACCCGGGACCCGGGCCCCGGGGGGGGGGGGGGGCCGCGGGGCCGGGTACCCGCCCGGGGGGGCCCCGGGGGAGGGGGCCGGGGGGGCCACCGGGGGGGGGTGCCAGGGGGTGGGGTCTCGCCGCCCCGGGCCCGGCCCCCGGGGCCGGGGGGCTTATCGCCGTCCCGGCCCCCGGGCGCCGGGGGAGTGGTCGGCTGCGGCGGCACGGAGACCGGCACGGGGGGCACCGGCGGTACGGGGCCGGGGGTGCCAACGGGCGTGTGGACAACCGTGGCGTCGGGGTCCGGGGCCTGCGTACCGGTGCCCGTCGGGGCGGAGTCCGGCCCGGAGTCGGCCTCCTCGGTGCCCTCGTCGACCGAGATGCCGAAGTCGTTGGCGAGGCCGACGAGGCCGGTCGGGTAGCCCTGCCCGACCGCGCGGAACTTCCAGCCGTCGCCCCGCCGGTACAGCTCGCCGCAGATGATCGCGGTCTCCTCGCCCGTCTCCGCCTTCACGTCGAACAGGGCCAGCGGCTCCCGGTCCGGCCACTTCGCGTCGTAGAGCAGGATCCGCAGGTCGGAGACGCGGCGGAAGGTGTCGCCGTCCGAGGAGGCCGCGATCACCACGCGGTCGACCGACGGGTCGAGCCCGCCGAGATCGGCCTCCACGGTGTCGGTCAGCCCCTCGGCCACCCGCTTCTTGGGCAGCCGACGCACCAGACCCGAGGGGTGGCGTGGCTGGTTGTAGAAGACGAAGTCCTCGTCGGAGCGCACGCGCCCGTCGGCGCCGAGCAGCAGCGCCGAGGCGTCCACGTCGGGGACCCCGGGGCCCGGGGTCCAGCGGAGCACGGCCCGTACGGCCGCGGTGTCGAGAGGGACGTTGGAGCCCTTCAGCATCGCGTGCGTCATGACCGTCATCCTGCCTTCCCGGCCGACCGCCGGACAACGCGGGGGCCGTATCGATCCGCGCGTCGCCCCACCTCGCGAAGCACACGGCATGCGACGGATGCGGACGAGTTACCTGGATTTCATACACGAGGGGAACTAAGGACACCCGTACCTACGTACTATTACCGGCCACATGTCGTCAGGGCCCGTAGAGGCAGTCGGGGGAGTCACATGCGTCATTTCGGGCACATCCCGGCCGCCACACGGGCCGGTCTGTTCCACCAGGAGCCCGCCGAGTTCACGGCGGACTCCCCCGCGAGCACGCTCGCCGTGGCCCTGGGCGCCACGCTCTACAGCCCCGCCACCCGGCCACGCCTCGCCGACGACGTGCGCAAACAGGCCGCACGCGGGGTCGTCTCCATGGTGCTGTGCCTGGAGGACTCCATCGCCGACGCCGACGTGGAGGCCGCCGAGACCAACCTCGTCCGCCAGTTCGCCGACCTCGCCCGCGGCGGCACAGCCGGCGAGGCCGACCCGGACATGCCCCTGCTCTTCATCCGTGTCCGCGAGCCCCACCAGATCACCGACCTGGTCACGCGCCTCGGCGACACCGCCCGTCTGCTGTCCGGATTCGTACTGCCCAAGTTCACCGAGACCCGCGGCCGGGCCTTCCTGGAGGCCCTCACCACCGCCGAGCGGTCGAGCGGCAGACGCCTCTTCGCCATGCCCGTCCTGGAGTCGCCCGAGCTGCTCCACCTGGAGACCCGCGCCGAGACCCTCGCCGGCATCGCCACCACCGTCGACAAGTACCGCCACCGGGTCCTCGCCCTGCGCCTGGGCGTCACCGACTTCTGCTCCGCCTACGGACTGCGCCGCTCACCCGACATGACGGCCTACGACGTCCAGCTCGTCGCCCATGTCATCGCCGACGTCGTCAACGTCCTCGGCCGCTCCGACGGCACCGGCTTCACCATCACCGGACCGGTCTGGGAGTACTTCCGGCTCGGCGAGCGGATGTTCAAGCCCCAGCTGCGCCGCAGCCCCTTCCTGGAGGGCAGCGCGGAGGACCTGCGCACCGCGCTCATCGAGCACGACCTCGACGGGCTGCTGCGCGAGATCGAACTCGACCGGGCCAACGGCCTGCTCGGCAAGACCTGCATCCACCCCACCCATGTGGTGCCGGTGCACGCGCTCTCCGTGGTCAGCCACGAGGAGTACAGCGACGCGCAGGACATCCTGCGGCCCGAGCGCGGCGGGGGCGGAGTGATGCGTTCCGCGTACACGAACAAGATGAACGAGGTGAAGCCGCATCGCGCGTGGGCCGAACGGACCCTCCTGCGCGCCGAGGTCTTCGGCGTCGCCCGGGAGGACGTCGGCTTCGTCGATCTGCTCACCGCCGGCCTGGCCGGCTGACGGAAGGTGAATCGAAACGTGGTGTGGTCGGGAACGTGGGTCGCCGAGCGACTCGGCGTCGAACTGGACGGCGACGAGAAGCTCCTGGGCCTGTTGGGCCTCGCGCTGCGCCGTAACCCCAGGCGGGCGCATCTGCTGGTCTCCAACGTGCTCGGCAAGCACGTTCCGCAGCGGCCGGGCGTCGTCTACGGCTCCGGCTTCTCGCTCGGTCTGCGGGTGCGCGACCTGCTCGGCGCCGAGGAGGCCGCCCGCAGCGTCGTCGTCGGCTACGCGGAGACCGCTACCGGCCTCGGCCACTCGGTCGCCGACGGCCTCGGCTTCGCGCCGTACCTGCACTCCACCCGCAGGCCCGTCGACGGCGTGCCGAGCGCGGGCGGCTTCGAGGAGTCCCACTCGCACGCCACCTCGCACCTCCTCCTGCCCGAGGACCCGAAGATGCTCGCGGGCGACGGGCCGCTGATCCTCGTCGACGACGAGTTCTCCACCGGCAACACCGTCCTGAACACCATCCGCGACCTGCACGAGCGCTACCCGCGCGAGCGGTACGTGGTCGTGGCCCTGGTCGACATGCGCTCCGCCGCCGACCTCGGCCGGCTGGAGGGTTTCGCCCGGGAGATCGGCGCCCGCGTCGACCTGGTGACCGGCGCGGCCGGCACCGTGAAGCTCCCCGAAGGCGTCCTGGAGAAGGGCCAGGCGCTGGTCGCCGCCCACGAGAGCGCGTACCGGCCCGCTCCGGTCCCGCCGCCCAGGGCGCCCCGCACGGCCCCCGTACGGGTCGACCTGGGCTGGCCGACCGCCGTCCCCGACGGGGGCCGCCACGGCTTCCGCGCGCCCCACGCCGCCGCGCTGGCCCAGGCGCTGCCGGGCATGGCCGAGCGCCTGGACACGGCCCTCGGCGGCGCCCGCCGGGTGCTCGTCCTCGGCTTCGAGGAGCTGATGTACGCGCCGCTGCGGCTCGCCGTCGCCCTGGAGCGCGCCGGACGGGACGTCTCGTACTCCACGACGACCCGCTCGCCCGTCCTCGCGGTGGACGACCCCGGCTACGCGATACGCACCCGGCTCGTCTTCCCCGCCCACGACACGCCCGCCGACGGGCCCGGCGAGCGGTACGCGTACAACGTGGCCGGCGCCGGCTTCGACGCGGTCGTGGCCGTCGTCGACTCGGTCGCCGACACCCCGGAACTCCACGCCCCGGACGGCCTCCTGGCCCAGCTGGCCGGCCACATCCCGCAGGTGGTCCTCGCGGTGGTCCCGTCGTACGTGCCGACTGCCGTCACGGAGGCGCCCGTCACGGAGGCTGCCGCCCCGCAGGCTGCCGTGACGGAGGCTCCCGCCCCGCAGGCTGCCGTGACGGAGGCTCCCGCCCCGCACGCGCCCGTCAGGACGGTCACCGAAGCGTCCGCCCCCACCCAAGCTCCCGAAAGGAGCTCCATGCTGCCCGAGCCCCTCCGCGGCCCCGCCTTCTCCTCGTACGCCCCCGAGGAGGTCGGCTGGCTGCTCCAGGACCTCTCGGACGTCGAGCTGGAGGCGCCGACCGAGGAGCGCGAGGAGGCGATCCAGAGCGGCGGCGCCCACTACGCGGAGTCGCTCCCGGTCGAGTACCAGCCGAGCGCCCAGTACCAGGAGCTCTTCCACGCCGCCCTGGAGACATCCGCGGCCCGCATCGCCCGCGCCGTCGGCACCGTCACCGAGACCGTCCTCGCGGAGAAGAAGGGCACCCCCGTGCTCGTCTCCCTCGCCCGGGCCGGCACCCCCGTCGGCGTCCTCATGCGCCGCTGGGCGCAGGCCCGGCACGGTCTCGAACTCCCGCACTACGCCGTCTCCATCGTCCGCGGCCGCGGCATCGACGCCAACGCGCTGCGCTGGCTCGCCGCCCACCACGACCCGGCCGACGTCGTCTTCGTCGACGGCTGGACCGGCAAGGGCGCCATCACCCGCGAACTGGCCGAGGCGCTGCGCGCGTTCCCCGGATTCGACCCGGAGATCGCGGTCCTCGCCGATCCCGGCTCCTGCGTCCGCACCTACGGCACCCGCGAGGACTTCCTCATCCCCTCCGCCTGCCTCAACTCGACCGTCTCCGGCCTGATATCGCGGACCGTCCTGCGCGCCGACCTCGTCGGCCCGGACGATTTCCACGGCGGCAAGTTCTACCGCGAGCTCGCCGGCGCCGACGTCTCGAACGCCTTCCTCGACGCCGTCGCCGCCCACTACGACGAGGTCGGCGAGGACGTCGACACGGCCGTCAAGGAGCTCCTCGCCGCCGACCGCACGCCCACATGGGAGGGCTGGGCGGCCGTCGAGCGGATCAGCGAGGAGTACGGCATCCACGACGTCAACCTGGTCAAGCCCGGCGTCGGCGAGACCACCCGCGTCCTGCTCCGTCGCGTCCCCTGGAAGATCCTCGCCCAGCGGGGCGCGGGCGCCGACCTCGCACACGTACGCCTCCTCGCCGAGCAGCGCGGAGTCCCCGTCGAGGAGGTCGACGGACTGCCGTACACCTGCGTGGGGCTGATCCACCCCCAGTTCACGAGAGGCGCCACGGGCGCCGACGGAAAGGCGGTGGTCTCCCAGTGACCTCGACCCACGGCACCGTGATGGTCGCGAGCGACCTCGACCGTACGCTGATCTACTCCTCGGCCGCCCTGGCCCTCGGCATGCCCGACGCACAGGCGCCCCGGCTGCTGAGCGTCGAGGTGCACGAGGCGAAGCCGCTCTCGTACGTGACCGAGGAGGCGGCCGGGCTGCTGGAGCTGCTGGCCTCCGAGGCCGTCTTCGTCCCCACGACGACCCGCACCCGCAAGCAGTACCAGCGGATCCAGCTCCCCGGCCGCGCGCCGGCGTACGCCATCTGCGCCAACGGCGGGCACATCCTCGTCGACGGCGTCACCGACCACGACTGGCACGCCTCCGTGCTGCGCAGGCTCGCCGAGGAGTGCGCGCCGCTGTCCGAGATCCGCGCGTACTTCACCGCGACCACCGATCTGTCCTGGGTGCGCAAGCACCGGGTGGCCGAGGACCTGTTCGCGTACCTGGTGGTGGAGCGCGAGCGGATGCCGGAGGACTGGCTGAAGCGGTTCGGGGAGTGGGCGCAGGGGCGCGGCTGGACGGTCTCGCTCCAGGGCCGCAAGGTGTACGCGGTGCCGCAGCCGCTCACCAAGAGCGCGGCGATGCGCGAGGTCGCCCGGCGCTGCGGCGCCGAGCTCGTCCTGGCGGCCGGTGACTCGCTGCTCGACGCGGACCTGCTGCTCGCCGCCGACCGCGCCTGGCGCCCGGGCCACGGCGAGCTCGCCGACACGTCCTGGACCGCCCCGCACCTCGACGTGCTCGCCGAGCGCGGGGTGGCGGCGGGGGAGGAGATCCTCCGCCGGTTCCGTGGGGCGGTGGCGGAGCACAGGACGGCGCTCCCCGAGGCGACCGGCTTGCCCGGGGCGCCCCGGCTGCCCGAGGCGGTGGAGCTGGCCGAAGCGGCCCGGCTGCCCGAAGGGGCGGGGCTGCCCCAGGTCGTGGGGCTGCCCGAGGCCGTGGGGCTGCCCGAAGCCCCGGCCCTTCCCGGCCCGCTCAACGGCTCCTCCGCGGCGCTCCCCGACCCGGCCTGACAGCCGGTCCCGAGAGCCCGACAGCCGGACCCTGGGGAACTGACGGCCGGACCCTGGGGGACTGACGGCCGGACCCCGGGGGACTGACGGCCGGGCCGGACGAACCCCAAGATCCTGACGGCCGGGCCCCGAGAGAGGGAGTGCGGTTTTCCGCAGTACGGGCGGCGTCGGACGGCCGATAGCGTGCTGGATCATGAAGAACGCACCTGGTCCCCGTCCCGCGTGGTGGCGGGGGCTCGTGCCGTACCTCGGCCGCTGGATCAGGCTGGGGCTCGGCCTCGCCGTCGGCGCCGGGACGGCCGTCCTGGCGCTGCTCGGCTGCGTTCTCGGCGGCCTCGCCCTGCTGCCCGTGCTCGCCTGGCCGCGCGCCAGGCAGGCCGTACTGCGCCCGGTGAGCGCCGCCGTCCGCGCCCTCACCCGCCTCGAACGCGCCCGCCTGGGCAGCTTTCTGGACGTCCGCCTGCCCCCGGTGCACGACGACGGCGCCGCCGCGCGCCATCTCGCCGCCCGCTGGCCGCTCGGCCTCCTCGGCGCGGTCGTGCTCGGCTGTGCCGCGTACGGACTCGGTCTCGGCACCTTCGTCCTCTACGGCTGGGTGATCACCGACATCGACCACCCCTGGCTCGTCGCGTTCAGCAGCGTCGGCGGGTTCTTCCTGCTCTTCCTCTCGGCCCAGGGGGCGCTCGGCGTCGTCGCCCTGGAGGACGGTCTGGCACGGCACTTCCTCGGCCCCCGCCATGCCGACGCGCTGGAGGCCCGGATCGCCCAGCTCGCGACGAGCCGGGCCGAGGTCATGGACGTCGTGCAAGAGGAGCGGCGGCGGATCGAGCGCGACCTCCACGACGGCGTCCAGCAGCGACTCGTCGCCCTCGGGATGCTGCTCGGCCGGGCGCGCCGGATCCGCGCCCGGGACCCGGAGGGCGCCGACGCGCTGCTGCTCCAGGCCCACGAGGAGAGCCGGCGCGCCCTGGCCGAACTGCGTGAGGTGGCCTGGCGGGTCTACCCGGCCGTCCTCGACGAGGGGGGCCTGCGGGCGGCCCTGGAGACCGTCGCCGAGCGGAGCCCGCTGCCTGTGGGGCTCGGGTACGCCGTGGGGCGGCCGCTCCCGAGGGCGGTGGAGACGGTCGCGTACTTCCTCGTCTCGGAGGCGGTCACCAATGTGGTCAAGCATGCGGGGGCGACCCGTATCGACGTACAAGTAACCCTGGACGGGGAGGAGTTGAATGTACGGGTGAGGGACGACGGGACGGGCGGAGCGGACGCCTCCGGCAGCGGACTGAGCGGTCTTGCGAGCCGGACGGCGGCGCTGGACGGGCGGTTCGTGGTGGACAGCCCGGCGGGCGGGCCGACGGTCGTACGGGCGGTCCTGCCGTGCGCGTGATCCTGGCGGAGGACTCGACGCTGCTACGGGAGGGGCTGGTGCGGCTCCTGGCCGAGGAGGGGCACGAGGTGACGGCGGCGGTCGGCACGGGGGTCGAACTGCTCGCGGCGGTACGGGCGGACCCGCCGGACGTGGTCGTCGCCGACGTCCGGATGCCGCCGACGCACACGGACGAGGGGCTGCGGGCGGCCCTGGAGATCCGGCAGGGGTGGCCGGGTGTCGGGGTCCTCGTCCTGTCGCAGTACGTGGAGCGGCGGTACGCGACCGAGCTGCTGACGGGAGAGTCGGGCGCGGTCGGGTATCTGCTCAAGGACCGGGTGGCGCAGGTGGACGAGTTCCTGGACGCGCTGGAACGGGTGGGCGAGGGGCGGACGGCGTTCGACCCGGAGGTCGTCCGGAGGCTGCTCGTCCGCACCACGCACACCGATCCGCTGGCGCGGCTCACGCCCCGTGAGAGCGAGGTGCTCGCGGCGATGGCGCAGGGCCACACGAACGCGGCGATCGCCGGTCAGCTGCACGTGTCGCAGAGCGCGGTGGAGAAGCACATCAACGCGATCTTCGACAAGCTGGAGCTCACGGGCCGGGGAGAGGGGTACAGCAGGCGGGTCCTGGCGGTGCTGCGCTACCTGGGCAGCTGAGGCGGAGCGGCAGCGGACACAGAGCTGTAGCTGTCGGGGAGGGGGCGGGCGACTCTGTCAGCCGCAGCAGCCGCCCCCGCAGCACCCACCGCCGCCGCCCGATGCCGGCGCGGGGCCTCCCTGGGCGGTCCCGCCGACGGCGACGGCGGAGAGCAGCTTGACGGTGTCCTCGTGCCCGGCGGGGCAGGAGGCGGGGGCGGACGACTCGGCCATGGGCCGGTTGAGTTCGAAGGTGTCTCCGCAGGAGCGGCAGCGGTACTCGTAACGAGGCATGGGAACGAGGTTAGCGGTGCTGCCCGCCGCCCCGCTCCTCCCGGATCTGCTCGACGACGTGGGCGGCGCTGGCGCGGATGGCTTCGAGCTCGGTGAGGAAGTGCCAGTAGTCGGGGTGGCGGCCTTCCTCCAGGGAGTGGATGGCCCGGTCGAGCCGTCCGACGGCGTCGTCGAGGGGGCGGGCGTGGCGGGGGTCGGGCGTGTGGCGGCCGGCCATGGCGAGGCGCTGGGCGTCGCGGACGGCGAAGCGGGCGCGGTCGATCTCGGCCTGCGGGTCTTTGGCGACGGCGTCGAGGCGGCGGAGCCGGTCGCCGGCGGCGGAGACGGCCTCGTCGGTGGAGTTGAGGAGGGCCCGGGCGGTGGCGAGGAGGCTGGTCGCGTCGGGCCAGCGCTGCTCGTCGCGGGCCTTGGCGGCCTCGGTGAGCTTCTCCTCGGCCTTGCGGACGGTCTCGGCGGCCTGGGCGGGGACGTACTGCAGGTCCTGCCAGCAGGCGGCGGAGAAGCGGCGGCGGAGCTCGGAGAGGATGGGGTCGACGCCACCGGCGCGCGTGGTGAGCGCCTCGGCGCGGGTACGGAGGGAGACGAGGCGCTTGCCGGTCTCGGCGGCCCGCTCGGGGAGGCGCTCGGCCTCGGTGCGGACGGCTTCGGCGTCGCGCAGGACACGGTCGGCGCGCTGGAGGGTCTCGGTGACACCGTGGCGGCCCGCGCCCTCGTTGAGCCGGGTCAGCTCGGGCCCGAGAGCGGCGAGCCGGGCGGCGAGATCGTCGGCACGCAGGCCCGCCTCGCGGGCGCTGTCGAGAGCGGTGCTCGCGTTCCGGAGCGCCTGTCGCGCCCGCTCGACGGCGGGGGCGAGCCGGGCGAGCTGGGTCTCGGCGGTGTCGAGGAGCGGCCCGAGCCCCTGGGCGAACCGGTCGAGCTCGCCCTTGACCCGTACGAGCTCCTCCTTGGCCCGCGTCAGCTCGGCACGCGCGCGCTGGGCGGTCGCCGCGTCGAGCTCGTCGCGGTCGAGGTCATGGGCGTCGACGGCGCTGATGTAGGCGTGACTGACCTCGTCGATCCGCTGCCCAAGGGCGGCGAACCCGTCGACGGCGCGGCGGGCGCCGGGGGAGTCGTCGACGGCGGTGATCGTCTCGATGGAGATCCGCAGATCACGCTGGGCGGTGTCGAGCTCGTAGAACGCCGCGGCCGCGTCGTCCTTGGCAGCCTGAGCCTCGGCCCGCTGACTCTCCCCCCGCCCCCCGAACCAGCGCCGATTCCCACCACTGGCAAAGGCGGCGGGAAGAAGGCCAACGGCCAGCAGAGGCACGAGGACGGCAAGGCGCAGGGGGCTGAGGCGACGACGGGGGGACGGCACGGCACCGCCTCCGCGCCCGGACCCGCCTCCACCGCGGCGCCCGAACCCCCCTCCCACTCCGAGCCCGGACCCGGCTCCACCTCGGCGCCCGAAACTCTCCCCCACTCCGAGCCCGGACCCGGCTCCACCTCGGCGCCCGAAACTCTCCCCCACTCCGAGCCCGAAACTTCCCCCGCCTGCCGCTCCGCCCCCCGCTCGTACTCCGCCCCCCGTAGTCACGGCGCTCGTGGACCTGCCCCTAGCGTGAGTCGCCGCCACGTCCCTCTCCCGTGCTCTGTCCGCCCTGCCCCGGTCCGGTTCATTCTCCCACCAGGTAAGGACGAACACACGGGCCCGTCAGTTCGCGCTACGGACGACGACTTCCCCGTTGTTGCTGCGCGCGGTCACGACATGGGGGCTGCCCTCGCGGGTCGGCACGTCGACCCGGACGCTCCCGTTGTCGCTGCGCCCGTCGACGTCGTACGAGGCGTCGGGCAGGGCGATGTCGATGCGCCCGTTGTCGCTGACGGCCTCCACGCGCGTGGGCACGGCGCTCAGCGCGATCCGCACCTCACCGTTGTCGGACCGCGCGAGGACCCGCCCGGAGGTGGTACCGCCCTCGACGACGACCTCGCCGTTGTCGCTGGTCAGATCGAGGGCCCCGGAGGACCCCCGGACGAGGACGGCGCCGTTGTCGGACCGTACCTTCAGGTCGGTGTCGAACCCCTCGGCCGTCACCTTTCCGTTGTCGTCCTCGACGGTCACGGCGACGCCACGAGGCACCTGGATCCGGTGGACGGAGCCGCAGTCGGAGGCGACGGCGTCGCACGTGACCCGCAGGGTGAGCCGCCCGTCCGTGAGCCCCCAGGAGGCCTTGGGCCCCTCACCCATGAACACCCACCCGTCGACCTGCCGACTGACGCGCACGTCCTTGATGTCGGCGGGCTCGATCTCCAGCTCGGAGTCGTCGGAATCGACGACGAGCGTGTCCCCGGAGAAGGCGAAGCTCCTCTCCTCGACGGGCGCACTCCCCGCCTCGGCACTCCCACACCCGGCAACCCCGAGAAGAACTCCACCCACAAGCAGGAGCGTGGAAACGCGACGACGACCGACCATGACGAACCCCCATACAGCGCGGACAGACCCCTCACGCTACGGCCCCCAGGCTCCCCGGACGATCCGGCGACCCACCCACCCGCTGGTGGGGCTATCCCCCGTGAAGAACCGGTTTGCGGGACCCACCCATGCGCCATGTACGCTGTTGCCTCACTCCACGGGTGCGTAGCTCAGGGGTAGAGCGCTGCTCTTACAAAGCAGATGTCGGCGGTTCGAAACCGTCCGCGCCCACCAGCACAAAGGCCCCTCGCCGATCATGGCGAGGGGCCTTTGACGGTAGTAACTGACGGCAATCGCTCACTCGGGCCGGCGCCGCCGTAGCAGTCGGTCCATGTGCCCCATCGCCTCCCTCCGGTGATCGTCGGAGACGTGGGTATAGATGTTCATGGTGACGGCGATCTGCGAGTGCCCCAGGATCTCCATCACCACGCGCGGCGGCACGCCCGCGGCGAACAGAAGCGTGGCGCATCCATGCCGGGCGTCATGCAGCCGGATACGGGGGAGCCCCGCATTCTCCGAGATGCGCTGGAACGAACGGCTGAGGTTCATCGGCTCGATGGTGCGCCCGGTGCGAGTCGTGAACACGTAGTCACTGGCGTGCCACTCCTGTCCGGCCGCCATGCGCTGCGCGTCTTGCCGCAGACGCTGCCAGCGCAGCGGCGGCACGCACATGAGCGGGAGAGGAACGACGCGGGTGCGGCGGTTCTTCGTGGAGTCGGCGTACAGCTCGTTCTGCACCCGCTGGATCTGATTCCGCACGGTGAGCGTGCGACGCTCCAGGTCGATGTCCGACCAGCGCAATCCCAGAACCTCTCCTCGGCGCAGCCCGAGGGCCACGGCCAGGACGAACGCTGCGTACAGCGGATCCGTCCTCGCTGCCTCCAGGAACGTCGTCGTCTGCTCCAAGTCCCACGGCTTCAGCTCCCGCGGCTGCACCCGAGGGGCCGGTACGAGCTTGACCACGTTCCTGCTGATCAGTTCCTCTCGGCAAGCGGCACTGAGCGCACTGCGCAAGACGCGGTGTGACTCCTTGGCCGTGGCCGGCGAGGCCTGCGCCGTCACGGCCGCGAGCATGCGGCGAACATCTGCCCCACCCAGGTTCTCCAGGCGCTTAGAGCCGATGTGCGGGATCAAGTAGAGGCGGACGTGAGTCTCGTACTTGGCGTACGTCGTCTTCTTGCGATCGTCCTTGACGAACTCCTCCAGCCAGTAGGGGAGCCACTCGGAGAGCTTGGCGGAGCGGGTGGGCGTCGGAATGCCCTGGCGGTCGCGCAAAACGAGTTCCTGACGCTTGGCGTCGCACTCCTCCCACGTGGCTCCGTAGACCGTCTTCCTCTTGCGCGTGCCGTCAGGCTGAGGGACGTAGACCCGGGCTTCGTAACGTCCGTCCTTACGCTGCCAGATGCTGCCGGCACCGTTCGGGTTCCTCTTGCGTGCCATCAGGCAGCTGCCTCCAACTGGGTCTCGATAAAGGTGCGAAGTGATTCGGCGGGTACTCGGCGGCACCGGCCGATCTTGATGCTCCTGAGCTGGCGGGAGCGGTGAGGTCATAGACCTTGAAACGGCTGAGGCTCAGCGCCTCCATGACCTCGGGAACCGTGAGCGCAGTGTGGGTAGTGGGCAGGGCTGAACTCACTGCGGCCTCCAAGAGAGCGGGCGCGTGCGTCGGCTTCCTTCTGAGGGATCCGCCACGTCCGCCACGCCGCCACATCGCAGGTCAGAGCCTCGGATGTGTGGCGGATAGCGGTTCTGTGGCGGATCGGTGCCGCCACACGCTGGGTGCGGCGGCACCTGACGGCGAGGCTGGTCAGCCCGCGACCGGGAAGAGTGGTGTGGCGGTTTCCGCAGACATGTGGCGGATGGCCGTGGCGGTATCCGCCACGGATTCGCCCCCGCTGACCTGCGGTGTGGCGGACGTGGCGGACGTGGCGGATTCCTCCAGGGGCGGAGGACAGTAGCGGTTCCACGCGTCCGTGAGGTCCTCTGCGTAGTAGCCCTTCGGGAAGCCCGAGGGAGTGCGGATGCCTCGCGGCTTGATGGGCTTGTTCGCCGGGGTGACGTACTGGCCGAGCAGCTTCGCGAGGGTGCGGGAGTTGAGCGGCTTGTCGTCCAGGTCGCCCCAGGGGGCGTCGTCCATGCGGAGCAGGATTTCGAGAATGACGGCGGTGGGCATCCGGTCGGAACCGCAGAACACCCTGTCGCGCAGGTCGGTCAGCAGCCGGACACCGAGCGAGGCTTCGTCGTTGTCGTGGGCGGCGTGGACCAGCTCGACACACGCGGCGCGGGCCCGAGTGGGCCAGTCACCGCCGGCCGCGTCGGCGACGGCGAGCAGCGGCTCCCACACGTCGGCCGGCCGGTCCGTGACCCCCTCTGGCATGTCGGGCCAGGCGTTCGCGACGCGGTCGCGGACGGTGTCGGCCCACTTGGCGAGGCGGTCCCGCAGAGCATGGCCCTGCTTCTCGTGGATGCGCTGGCGGTAGGGCTCGACCTTCTCGTTCGGGGCGCGCTTGCGCATCCGGACGATGACCGAGCGGGTCAGGACGGTGTCGGGCAGCGAGCCGAGCCCAGCCATGGCCACGGCGCAGTACGAGCCGAAGACCTGCGCGTTCTGGTTGGAGCCGTCCCCGACGCACCGCAGGGCGCCGCCGATGCGTCGGTACCCTGCGTTCAGGAAGCCGCGCAGAGCCTCGTCAGCACCGGCCTTCGGGCCGAAGATGGTGTCCACCTCGTCGAACAGAACGGTGGGTAGGCCCTCTGCGGAGTCGACCAACCGGTAGAGAGCGTTTGCGGAAGCCGACACCGTGCTGACGGGGTGCGGCGTGAGCAGTTCCACGATCTCCAGCGCCCGAGACTTGCCCGACCCCGGCTCCGGGGAGAGGAAAGCGATCCGCGGGGTGGTCTCGAAACAGTCGATCAAGTGGGCGTGGGCGTCCCACAGAACCACGGCGACGTAGGCGGCCTCGGTGGGGAAGACGTTGAACCGGCGGTGGAACTGCTCGACCTTGTCGAGCAGGGCGGCTCCGTTCATGGGCTGCTCGCTCATGCGGCAGTCCTCCCTTCGCTGGGGTTGAGCAGCGGGCACAGGTCCCGGTGGGCGGCGTGTTCGTCGATCAGGGCGAGCACCTTGCGGTGTCCGACGGCGCTGCGGTTGCGCCCGCACTCGCACGTCGAGGTGGCGGTGGGGACGGCGCGTCGGCCGGGTGCGCTGATGTGGAGCATCCCGACGATCCGGGGCCCGTCTGTCGGGTGCGGGTCAGAACCGAGAAGGGACGGCCCAGGGCCGACGACCTTCGAGGCGCCCACGGCCAGCAGGGGGCGCGGCTGCTCGGCGGCTGCCGCGTGGTCGGTGGTCGGGGTGGTGCTTTTCAGGCGGGGGGTCGGGCGGTGGCTCATGCCGTCTCCCGGGGCCGGGCGGTACGGATGGACCAGTTCAGGGCGCTGCGCAGGGTCGAGCGGCACTCGGCCGGCCGCAGACCCGCCGACTCCCCCGCCGCCTGAAAAGCCTCCTCGACCACGTGCCGGTCGAGGTCGCCCCACGCGACGAGGCGCCCCACGGCGCGGGCGGCCCGGAACAACTCCGCCTCCCGCATGCCCTCCTGGGCGGACGCGACCGCGGCCGTCTCGCGCTCCAGCACCACGTCGGCGTACCGGCTCGTACGCGTCGGCATGGCCAACCGGACCGGCCGGGCGGGCTTCTCCGGGGGCGTCAGGGCTTCCAAGAGCCATGAGGGCAGCTCGGCGACCGGAGCGTCGTCGAGAATGTCGTACGAGCCACTTTGGACGAGGGAGCCGGGGGCGACGACGTAGCCGCCCCACCCGCGGGTGTCGACCTTCGGGGCGAGCCTGCCCGCGCTCGACCTCAGCCGGACACCCTCCGGAGCGGTGAAGTACAGGTGCTCCCCACCGCTCGCGGTCCGCACGCGGTAGGTCGCCGGGACGGCGTGCCCGGCGCGCTCGCAGAGCGCCTTGAAGGAAGTGGCGCCGTCAGGCGTCCCCTTCACGTCCTTCGCCTTGATCGTGTCGAGGTCCACCACGAGCAGCCCGGCGGGACCGGCCGCGATGCCGACGTTGTACGGCCGCATGTTCCAGGCGGCCTGAATGAGGTCCGGGTCGGTGGTGGCGCGCTGCTCGGGCACCAGGTGCCCGTTCGCGCACCGGCCGGTACCGGGGCAGCTCGCTTCGGGGTGTCCGGCGGGGCGCTTGTCGCCGGGGCGGAGCGGGAAGACGGGCCAGCCGCGTTCGGCTGCGTCCAGTGCTGCGCGGAGCAGCGCTAAGCGGGGGTCATGGGTCATGCTGGATGTCTCCAGTTCTGTGAGAAGCGCTGGCAGACGAGAGCGGCCTCAGGCTTTGGCGAGACGGGGGCCGCTCTCGGCGTTTCAGCGGTTGTTGAGGGTTCCGCTGGCGCGGCCGAACAGGCCGGTCGCGGTGATGTTCTGTGTGATGTGTGTCGACGGCCCGCTTCCGCCGCCGGTGGCCCGTCGGGCCCCTCGCAGGAGGAGCGGTACGGCGATGACGGCGGCGACGACGAGTGCGGCGGCGGACCAGAGTGCTTGGCTCATGGCGATGAGTCCCGGGGCTGCGTAGGAGAGTCCGATACCGGCGGCGGCGATCCCGCCGCCGAGGGTGGGGGCGAGCAGGGCGGTGGTCTTGGCCCACGCGGGCACCGGCTGACTGACCGGTGCGGCGGCCGGGGGCGGCGTGTTGGGATGGGTGTAGGCGAGGGTGCGTACCCCGTTGGGGAGGGTGACCCAGTCGACGCCGGGCGGGATCTCTGCGGAGAGCATCTGCGGGTGCTGGGTGTGCCGGACCGGTCCGTGGAAGCGGTGCTGGGGGACGGCGGTGGTGATCTCATACGTGGGTTCATGGGCCACGACTCGGGTCCTTTCAGCGCGGCGGGGGGGGGGGCGGACGGGGGGGCCGCCCCCCCCCCCCGGGAAGGGATAGA